>CAUGJN010000039.1 GCA_959599635.1 uncultured Collinsella sp. | reverse complement strand
ATCCAAAAGATCGCCCTCGTCCGCCACATCGTCCCTACCGGACAAGCCGGATACAACATCGTCGAGATCCCACGGACCATCAAAATGAATCAATGTCCGCGAAATGCCAAAGACAAGTCCGATGATGAGCACATACGCTCCGATGCCAACACCCAGACGGACCTTGGATTCATGCGAAAGCTTCATCATTCATCACCCTCTTTGACGACCGGCTCAGCGATGGTCGCGGTAGCCGCATCATCATCAACCGCAGCGGAAACGTCCTGCACCTGAGCCCTAGTTGTCATCGGCGCCGGACCGATCTGAATATCACCGCGCGCCCAATCGCCATCGAGCGCACGCGCCACCCAGTGATAGATAGGGATCGTAAAGAAGATCAGCGCAGCAAAGGGGCCGGCACCAAACGGGAACATCAGCAAAAAGAACAGCAGCCAGCACACGGCCCAATACGGAAACGACTGAAACGGACCCTTCACCGGAGTCGAGCCAGCAGCGCCGCCACTCGTCGCCTGCGCTGCCACGGCATTGGCGGCTTGCGCGCTCCAACCTGCAGCCTGCGCTGCCTTGGCAGCGGCATCACTCGCCTGCGTTGCCGCCTCGGTAGCGCGCGCTGCCGCCTCGTGGGTACGGGCACGCTCTGCCGCCTCGGCCTCGCGCTGACGGGCGCGGTCCTCGTTCTCGAACTCGATATCGTCCTCGATCTCGTCGCTCGGATTGAGCAGCTCGTCCAGACTCACGCCATAAAGCTTGGCGAGCGAGATCAGGTTCTCGGTATCGGGCGAGCTCTCCGCGCGCTCCCATTTGCTGACCGCCTGGCGCGACAGCCCCAGCTTTCGCGCCAGCCCTTCTTGGCTAAAGCCTTTGCTGCGGCGAAGGTCGGCGAGCCGCTGCGCAGTTTCTACATTCATGGTTCCTCCTATGCTTTTGCCAGCCGTGCCGCCGGACCGCTTTTGTTCTTAAGGCGCCTTGCACAGTTAAAATCTATCCGCCACCGCCAAAAACATGCCACCTATTTTAGTGGGATTTTTGACAACCGGCGGTTGCGGGCGCGCATGAGCTGCGAAAATGTGTCCAAACCAAGCAATGACCCGCAGCCCGGTTGTCCCCGTTGCGGCGATAACGGTAGTATGGTCGTACCGTTTATTCCGCACCGCCAACGGAGGGAGTCCCGCGCCGTGAACCGCGATTTCGCCTCATCGCTCATCCAGCTCAACAACACGTTCTATCGCGAGCACTCCGCCTCCTTCTCCGATACGCGCCAGGCCCCGTGGCCGGGCTGGGTCCGCACCATGGACATCGCACTCGAACAGCTCGACGTCGCCACCATCGAGCATCCCGTCCGCGTCTTCGATCTTGCCTGCGGCAATATGCGATTCGAGAACTTTGCCGCCGGCGGCGCACTTGCCGCCAAGGGCGTCGACGGTGCAAATCCCTCGGCAGATGCCAGCTGCCCGTTTGAGTTCTATGGCGTCGACTCATGCCAGGACCTGGCCATCGATGCACGTGGCCACGCCCTGCGCATTCCCAACCTGCACTTCCAGGAACTCGACGTGCTCGATGCCCTTATGAAACTCAATCCCGCCGAGACGCCCGACGTGCTTTTCGACGCCCCGCTCGCCGACATCTCGGTCTGCTTTGGCTTTATGCACCACGTGCCGTCGTGCGAGTACCGCGTGCGCGTGCTCGACGCCCTGGTGCGCCAGACACGCCCGGGCGGCATCATCGCCATCAGCTTTTGGGAGTTTATGAATGACGAGCGCATGGCGCGCAAGGCCGTTCGCGCCGAGGCCCGCGCCGAGCTCACCCCGCCGTTTGAGGGTTACGATTCCGCACAGTTTGAAGCCGGCGACCACCTCATTGGCTGGCAAAACGACCGCCACGCCTACCGCTATTGCCATCACTTTGACGATCAGCAGATCACCGACCTGGTGCGCGGCGTGCGCACGTTCTACAAGAGTGGCGAGGTTCCCGTACGCGAGCTTGAGCGCTTCCATGCCGACGGTCGCAGCGGCGAGCTCAATCGCTATGTGATCCTCAAGCGCCTGTAGGCACCGACGACTCGCGCCGGGACGCACCGCATCTTTCGGGCAAACCATGCCCACCCTTTTTCAACCCATTGACGGAACGTGCAGCTATGCGTTCCATACTTATGACCAAGGAGCCTCATGGGAGCCGTCCACGTTCGCACGCCTAAGAACTTTGTGCTCGAGGAGCGCCTGGAGCGCTACGCCGATGCGATTGAGACGAACCCCGAGACCTATGCCGGAGATTGGCGCAAGGCCTGTGCGCCAGTTGGCAGCAAGCCCTTCGAACACCTTCACCTGGATCTTGGCTGCGGCAAGGGAACGTACCTTGTAGAGCGTGCGGCCCGCGAGCCAAACACGCTCTTTATCGGCATGGACCAGGAGCCCATCTGCATCGCCTATGCCGCGCAGAAAATCTGCGAGCAAGAGCTATCCAACGCACTTGTCCTGCCCCGAGGTGCCGCATCGCTGCCGCAGCTGTTTGCCGCAGGCGAGCTCGATGCCATCACCATCAACTTTCCCACGCCGCAGCCCAAGGCCAAGTACGCCAAAAAACGACTCGTCCATGTCGACCATCTGATGCTCTACCGCCCGCTCTTTTCGGCCGGTGCCGCCGTCACGTTGCGAACCGACAGCAAGCCATTGCGCGATTACGCCCTGGGACAGTTTGCCGCGGCAGGCTACGACACGCTTTGGGTAAGTGACGACGTCCGCCGCGACCATCCCGAGCATCCCGAGACCGAATATGAATGCCGCACGCGCGAGATGGGCGCCGCCGTCTATGGCATTTGCGCCACACCCGGCGCACAGCCCAGCGATGAACAGCTCGCGGCGGGCCGCGTGCAGGAGCAGAGTCTTGCCTGCTACCTGCCCGATAACCTCGATGAGCTCACCTATGTACCTCTGGGCATGGAAGAGGCCGTCGAGAACTTTAAGAACCGCGCCCGTAAAGGCAAGAAACGCCTGCCTCAGGAACGCTAGCACCGCGCGCCCATTTCCTGCATTTTCTCGCCCGCTGGCACCCCGCGCCGCCGCTACGCCATAATAGTTGACGGACAAACGGCGAGAGAAAGCAACCACATGGCACAGACCACGACAGATATCACCGCCAGCACCGTTTCCGGCGCCGGCGCCGCCAGCTCATTCTCGGGTGGCACGGGAACCGAAGCCGAGTTCGGCTCGCTCGGCGCGCTCTCCCCCACCTGGTGGGAGCCCGAGGACGGCAGTGAGCCCGAACCATGGCTCACGCCCGATCAGGCCTTCGAACGCTTCTTTGAATGGACGAGCGGCCGCGGCATTGAGCTGTGGGATCACCAAGAAGAGGCCCTCATGGACCTGGCAGCCGGCGATCACGTCATTTTAGGCACACCGACCGGCTCGGGTAAATCGCTCGTCGCGCTGGGCATGCTCTTTATAGGCATGACACAGGGCAAACGCTGTTATTACACGGCCCCCATCAAGGCCCTGGTCAGCGAAAAGTTCTTCGACCTGGTACAGGTACTCGGCCGCGATAACGTCGGTATGATAACCGGTGATACGCATATCAACACCAAAGCACCCGTCATCTGCTGCACGGCCGAAATCCTTGCCAACGATGCGCTGCGCGAGGGTGAGGACGCCGATGTGGGCTGCGTGGCCATGGACGAGTTCCACTACTTTGCCGACCCCGATCGCGGTTGGGCCTGGCAGGTGCCGCTGCTCACCCTGCCCCACACGCAGTTTATGCTCATGAGCGCCACGCTCGGCGATGTCATTGCCATCGCCGCCTCACTCGAGGAGCACACCGGCGCTGCTTGCGACTTGGTTGTCGACGCCCCGCGTCCTGTTCCGCTGAGCTACGACTATGTGACGACCTCCCTCGAGGGCACGGTCGAGCTCGCCATGCGCCGCGGCGAGGCCCCGCTCTATATCGTGCACTTTAGCCAGGATGCCGCCCTTGCGACGGCACAGTCGCTCGCCAATTTTGGCATCGCCAGCAAGGAGCAGCGCGAAGCCATCAAAGAAGCGGCAAAGGGGACGAGCTTCTCGACGGCCTTCGGCAAGATCCTCAAGCGCTTGCTCGGCTGCGGCGTCGGCGTGCACCATGCTGGCATGTTGCCGCGCTATCGCCTGCTGGTCGAGCGCTTAGCGCAACAGGGCCTGCTGCCCGTCATCTGCGGTACCGATACGCTCGGCGTCGGCATCAACGTACCCATCCACACCGTGGTGCTCACCGCGCTCACCAAGTTCGATGGCTACAAGATGCGTCGTCTGCGCGCCCGCGAGTTCCATCAGATTGCCGGTCGCGCCGGCCGCTCGGGCTTCGATACCGAGGGCATGGTGATCGCCGAGGCACCCGAGCACGAGATCGAGAATGCCAAGCTTATGTCCAAGGCGGGCGACGATCCCAAAAAGCTCCGCAAGATTAAAAAGAAGAAGGCCCCCGAGGGCTTTGTCACCTGGAACAAGCAGACCTTTGAGCGCCTGATCGAGACGCAGCCCGAGACGCTCAAGCCGCGCCTGCGCATCACGCACTCCATGGTGATTAGCGTGGTCGAGCAGGGCGGCGATGCCCGAGCCCGCGTGCACGACCTCATCGAGACGAGCCTGCAGACTCCCGAGGAAAAGGCTAAGCTCGAGGTTCGTGCCGACGAGATCTTCGCCACGCTCATCGACTCCGGCGTCGTCGTGCGCACCGAGGTGCCACCCGCACCCGACGCTCCGGCTGACGCCGCGCCGGACATCGACTACGCGTTGACGGTCGACCTGCCCGAGGACTTTGCGCTCGACCAGCCGCTCTCGCCGTTTTTGCTTGCCGCGCTGGAGTTGCTCGATCCCGAGAGCGAGACCTATACCATGGACCTCATCTCGATGGTCGAGGCTACGCTCGAGGACCCCAAGCAGGTGCTGCGCGCACAGGAGCGTGCCGCGCGCGATCGCGCTATGGCCGAAATGAAGGCCGACGGCATCGAGTATGAGGAGCGTCTGGAGCGTATTCAGGACGTCACGTACGAAAAACCGCTCGAGGATTTGCTCGACGCCGCTTTTGACAAGTACTGCCAGGAAGTACCCTGGGCCAACGACTACCAGCTCTCGCCTAAGAGCGTCCTGCGCGACATGCTGGAGAGCGCGAGCGACTTTAAGGGCTATATCCAAAAGCTCGGCATCGCCCGCTCCGAGGGCATTCTGCTACGCTACCTAGCCGAGGCCTACCGTTCCCTCGATCGCACCGTGCCCATCGAGAAGCGCGACGAGCGCCTGCGTGACATCATTTCGTGGCTCGGCTTTGTGGTGCGCTCGGTCGACTCGAGCCTGGTGGACGAATGGGAGAACGCCGGCAACCCGGCAGCCCTCGATGCCGCACCGCCGCAGGGCATCGACGAGGTCGTGGCAGACCGCCGTGGCTGCACCCTGCTGGTGCGCAACGCGCTCTTCCGCCGCGTGACCCTTGCCGCCCGCGAGCACGTTCGCGACCTGGGCGAGCTCGACGACGACTGGGGCATGAGCGAGATCCGCTGGCAAAAAGCGCTCGATGCCTACCATGAGCAGCATGAGGAAATCCTCACCGACGGAGACGCCCGCAGTGCCGCGATGTTCTCCATCGATGAGTCCGACGAGAAGACCGCGCACGTATGGCACGTGCACCAGATCTTTGCCGACGAGGATGGCGACCACGATTTTGGCATCATGGGCGATGTCGACCTGGATGCCACGCAAGACGGCGGCGAGGTAATCTTCAAGAACTACCGCGTCGGCTTTATCGAGGACCTGCTCGAAGACTAGCCGGGCGCAATGGGACGAAACGAAGCGGGGCCGCTGGCAACATCGCCAGCGACCCCGCTTTTCGTGCGATACGCTATCCCCTACTCGGCATCCTCGACCTCATACGAATCCGCCTCGGCTGGCTCATCGTTTGTCTCTGGCGCAGCCCCGCGCGCCTCGTCAAAGGCGGCCTTCATGGTCTTATTGCCCCACGTGAGTTTGCGAATGGTAAGATCGTCGGCTTTCTTGTTGGCAAGGCGCAGATTGTTCTCGGAGGACAGCAACGCCTCCTTGGTTTTCTGCAGGTGGCTAATCGTCTTGTCGATCTCATCGATCGCCGTTTGGAACTTGCGGCTCGCGATCTCGTAGTTGCGGCCGAAGTCGTTCTTGAACTTCTCCATCTTGGCTTCGAAGTTCGTAACATCGATATTCTGCTGCTTGTACTCCGCCAACTCCTGCTTATAGCGAAGCGAACCCATGGCGGCGTTGCGCAGCAGTGTGATCATGGGAATGAAGAACTGCGGGCGGATCACGTACATCTTCTCGTAGCGATAGCTCACGTCCACGATCCCCGCGTTATAGAGCTCGCTCTCGGGCTCGAGCAGCGTGCAGAGCACCGCGTACTCACAGCCTTTCTGGCGACGATCGTGATCGAGCTTCTTAAAGAAGTCCTCGTTTTTATGCTTGGTCGCGGTCTCGTCATTCTCGTTTTTCATCTCGAACATGATCGAAATGACCTCGTTGCCGTTCGCGTCACACTCGCGGAAGATAAAGTCGCCCTTGGTGCCCTCGGACGCATCGTTATCTTTCTCGAAGTACGCGTTGGGAAACGCCGTCATACGCAGACGGTTGAACTCAGTCTCGCAGTGCTGCTCGAGCGACTCGCCCACCATCTTGGTGGACAGGCGAACCTTCATGTCCTTAAGGCGCTCAATCTCTTCGTCCTTGTAACGAATCAGGTCATCGCTCGCGCGCTTGGCCTGCGCAAGCGCAAGCTCGTGTGCCGCCTTAGCCTGCTCCTCGCGCGAATCACGCACCGCCAGCTCGCTCGTCAGTTTGGCACGCGCCTCATCGCGCTCTCGCTCCGCTGCGGCAACCGCCTCCGACAGGTTCATTTTTGCCATCAGCTCTTGCTCGCGCAGCTGGGCGCGCAGGCCCTCGGCCTCCTGCTCAGACTGAGCCTTTGCGGCATAAAACTTCTCCTGCACCTTCGCGCGGTAGTCTGTGAGTGTGCGTTCGGCCTCGCTGCGAGCGGCATCGAGCTCACGCTGCGACTCGGCCGCAGCGGCAGCAAGCGCCATCTCCTGAGCCTTGTCCGCCGCGGCAAGCTTGGCCTGCAGCTCGGCAATCTGCGCATCCCGTGCAGCCACATCGTTTTGAGCAGCGTTGCGCGCTGCCGACTCGGCAAGCTTGGCTTCGTCATCCTTGCGCCCCAGCTGCGCACGCAAGTTGTCGATTTCGCGCTGGAGCTCGGCGTTCTCCTTTTGAGCGTCGGCACGGGCCTCAACCGCCGCGCGCTGGGTTGCGCTCTCGCGCTCTGCGGCAGCGCCCTCGAGCTTAGCGTGCAGCTCGGCAAGCTCCGCATCGCGCTTGGCGAGCTCTTGCGCCAGCTGCTGAGCTGCAGCATTCTTCTGCTCGACAAGCTGAGCGTCGCGCTGAGACTCTGCCTTTTGCAAGGCAGCCGTCGAGCGCGAGCGTTCAAGCTCCAACGCCTGCTCGCCCTCGCGCTGGACTGCCCTCACACGCTCGTCCAGGTCGCGCGAGAACTCGGCGTCGCGCACCTGCTTGACGATATCCGCATAACCGGACGCATCGACCTTAAAAACTTCGCCGCAATGCGGGCACTTGATCTCGTTCATGGCAGCTCCTCGATGGACGCAAATTTCAACCGCCTACACTCTACCGCGCCACGCGGACAAAAAAGGCGCCGCTGCCATAATGGCAACGGCGCCAGTACCACCACAAAGGTGACTGTCCCCTTTGTGGTGGCCTGGATCCTTACAGGTCGCGGTAGTCAATCAGGCGAAGATCGGGTTGAGACTCAAGCCAAGCGCGAAGCTCGGGGTCGATCAGCGCATCGACTTCCTTGGTGCGATCGGTCGTAAGCGAGCTGTTCTCCAGGATAAAACGATCGAGGTAGCCCGGATGGCACACAAAGACGACCGTCTCGCCGTCCTCCATCTCGCGAACCGTCTGCATGATCGAGTCCTTGGGTTCGTAGCCTGGCTCCATCGAATGCATCACCATGCGCAAGTCGGTATCTCCACAATGCACCACCGCCGTGGGGTCGAAGCTCGCCTTTTGCTCCTTAAGGCCCAGTTCCTGGGCAACCGCCGAGATCGCTCGGTTGAGGTTTTTGCTCATGACAGCATGGGCCTCAAAGTAATCGGGTTCGCGGCCCACGATCTCGACAAAGCGGTCATGCTGCGCGCGAATCTCGATGCAGGCCTCGTCGAAGTCTATCAGCTCCTCGCCGCGCTTAAAATGCTCGCGGAAGGTACGGCTGCTATGAAACTCACCGTTCTCGTCGAGCATGCTCGGAATGAGCGCCGGGTCGGCACACGGTCTGCCCAGGCATACGTTGGTATGCTGGCCCACCGCAATGACGGCATCCGCGACGAGTGACCAGCCGCGCTCAGCTTCGGGCTTATTCGGCATAAGGCCCACCGAACGCACCAAACCCTCGTTGACGCTGCGGGCAATCCCAAGGTCAACGGCATACGAATAACCGATATCATCGGCACGAATAAGCAGTTGCTTCATATTGACTCCCATCTACGGAAAGGGGCACTTGAAGCGCAGCCAAGTGCCCCAAACAATTATCTCACCAGAGAGAAAGCCTTAAGCCTTGGCGGCGGCAGCATCTTCCTCGAGCTGCTCCTTGGTAAAGCCAAAGAAGTAGGCGATGGCAGCGGCGGCAACAAATGCAGTGCCCGATGCAACGCATCCCCATACGAGATTTGAAGTTCCGCCGCCAACAAATCCAGCAACCATCAGAATGTTGCTCGCGCCCAGAACATACATCGTCACATTGGTAAGAGCCGCGATCAGGCCGCCGATAGCGCCGCCGGCAACCATAGCGCCCAGGCATCGGGTGTACTTAAAGCCGCAGCCATACAGCGCGGGCTCCGTCACGCCACCGACAATGCCGGAGAGCGAGAAACCAAGCATGGCGCCCTTTTCATCGGTCTCCTTAAGGCGCAGGAAAGCGCCGAAAGCCATGCCCCACGTAGCAAACTGAGCGACAGTGCCTGCGACCGTAACGCAGGAGTCAGAACCCAAGGTGAGCAGCTGCACGATGGCAAGGGTAGCTAGCACCTGGTGCATGCCGGTCATAACCAGAAACTCCCAAAGCGCGGCAATGGCGACGAGGGAGAGGATCGTGACGATGCCGCCAGCGTTACCGAGGCCGAACATAAAGTTGCCGACCAGGTTGCCCAGAATGGAGCCAATCGGAGCCAGAGCGCACAGGGAAACGGGGATCATCACAGCCATGGTGCACACGGGCACAAACACCGTGGAGAGCATGTCGGGGATGATCTTTTTCATGAACTTCTCGACGACCATCAGCACCGGCATAGATAGGACCATGGGAAGCACGGTCGCAGAGTAGTTGTTCAGCTGAGCCGGGAGCACGCCATAAACCATTGTGGTCGTAACTCCCGAATCCGCCGCAGCGTTGACCAGTGTCATGAACTCGGGGGCAATGAGCACGCCGCCGAGCATCATGCCGAGCGGCTGGCTGCAGCCGAGCTGCTTTGCGGCAGCCCAACCCAGATAAATAGGAAGGAAATAATAGCCAGCGTTGTAAATCCAGTTGTAGAAGAAGTTGTAGATGTCGGAATCAGCAGACCAGATACCGAGCATGCCGTCGCCGCAAAGCACGGCAAGTGTACGGAACATGGCGGCGCCCATAATAATGGGGATCGTCATGCACATTGTTTTGGACAGGTAGTTAAGGGCCTTCTTGCCCGCAGTCTTAACCGTCAGCGGCTCCTTGGTGTTGCCATCGAGGTTCTCGTCAATGGAGCCTTCACCCTTAACGCCCAGCGCAATGGCAGCGTCGTAGACCTTCGGCACGTTCTGGCCAATGATGACCTGATACTGGCCGCCAGACCACTGTGCGCCCAGCACGCCCTTGATCTGCTTAACTTCATCGTCATTGGGAATGGACTGATCCTTGAGGTTCAGACGCAGGCGGGTCATGCAGTGCGTCGCGTTCGTCACATTGGAGGCGCCGCCGACGGCAGCGAGCACGTCCTCGGCAATCTTCTTGTTATCGACAGCCATGTCGAATCCCTTCTCTTCCAACTAAAGGCCGTGGGACTTCACGGCACCAAGACGCACGATTCCGCTCGCGCCTGCGCAGCGCGCGATATCAGTTGGCAAGAGATTGATTTGCATGTGATTCCCGGGTGGATCGACATGCAAAAAGCCCCGCGCACAACCGACAGAGACCCAATTATGGCCTCGGCAGAATCGGTAGTGCCTCTCGGAGCTGCGCCGTGAGTAACACCCAACACAGGGGAAGTATATGCGGCGGGTGCGTTCGTTACGACTCAGATTACCGACGAACGGTAGCAAACGACCCGCGAACGGTCGTTATGACGGAAAGCGAACGCCAAAGATCCTATTTATCCAGGCTAGCAGGAGCCACGCGATTCACGTGCATGATCAGATAGACGAGCTCTTCTTGGGCCAATGGCTCGCCAAAGGTCTCCTGAATCAGATCGTCCACACGATGAGCGCAACGTGACGCTGCCGGATACTGTTCCACAAGTACATCGTAGAGACCGGAGTTCTCGGTATCGATCGGCTCTTTCTTTGCCACGCGGTCGAGCAGATAGCGCACATGAGTCGCAAAGCGAGTAAAGGCAAACGACGAGCGGTCGACCGTCACACCCAACTCTTCTTGAATAATCGCAACCGTCATATCGAGCAGTCGCTCCTCGTGCTGCTCGGCGAGCACACGCCGCTCGCTCGGCTTAACCGATGCGTTAACAATCGACATGGCAATGCCCGCGGCCTCGCTTCGGGGCATACGCACCCGGAAGCTTTTCTGAATGCCGCGAACAGCCAGCTCGCCCAAGCGGTATTCGATGGGATGCAGCTGCTCCAGATCGCGCTCGAGCGGCAACGACACGACCATATGCTCGCGGGCACGCTTAATGGCAAACTGAATATGGTCTGCCAATGTAATAGGAAGATTAGGGCTCAATTCGTACGAAAGCTGTCCGGTTGCGATATCGGCCAGCTGAGCAGAAAACTCCAGCACCTCGGGATCGACCTCGTCGATAAACGCCAGGTACTTTGAATCGATGCCGTAAAAGGTGCGTGTTACAACATCCAGATCGACCTCGTGCGGCATCTCGCCAAAGCCGATGCCACGACCCAGCGCGATAAGCTGACGCCCCGCGCCGTCTTCGCAGATGGCAGCGTTGTGGTTAATGCGCTGGATAGCCTTCATGGAATCATCGCTCCTACTAAAACGCGCCGCGCAGACCATCCGCGCGGCGCGTTCATTCTACCTGCACTTGCAGCTATAGTCCAAAGAAGCCAAGGATCTGGTCGCGGCTTACGGGCTTGTAATCGTTAGCGTCGAGACCAACGTCATAGCGCAGAATCGGGCGCTCGCGATCGCGATTGCGCGCGTTGGCGCGGTCTCCCCTGCTGTGGATATGCCCGTGCAGCATGATGGCGCCGCGCGCCTTGCCATTCCAGCTGAGCATGGGGTAATGGCTCAGTACCAGCCTGTGCCCGCGAGCATAGCCGGGCGCAATCTCAAGATAGTCGCGCACCTCATCCCAAATGTGCGGCGCGTCCGGATCTCCCCAATCGCCATCATGGTTACCACGGATGAGCGTCACGTTCTGGCATTCGATGCGCTCGCGCAGGCGCACTGCCTCCGCCATGGGCAAACGATACGTAAAGTCTCCCAGGATATAGAGGCGGTCGTCCACAGCCACGTACTCATTGATGGCATCGATGACCTTGCGGTTCATCTCCTCGACCGAATCAAACGGTCGATCCATGTCGTGCAAGATATTCGTATCGCCCAGGTGCAGGTCGGCGGTAAACCACATCATCGTCTCTGTCCTCATTTCGCAACGCGTATAAGACCTGTTTAGTATACAGACGCAGCGATACGACGGTTACCCAAAGAGCCCGCCGAACAGACCTCGGCGGCGCTTGTCCTGCTTTTTCGAAGCGTCATCCTGAGCCTTCTTGCCCTGTCGCTTTTTACGATCTTGCTCCAGCTCATCGTCATCGAGCAGTAAATCCCACTCAAACGGATCATCCGTCAAATCGAACAGGTCATCGTCATCAAACACGTGCGCCTCCATTACCGATTAGCGAGCATCCACAACGTAGTTGAGAAGTCTACGGGCCCGTGCGGACACAAATTCATCCTATCTGCGTCTTTCAATCGTTTGCCGCAACGCTTGCGCGACAAGGCGCTTGTGGATAAGATAGGAACACGGATGGCACCCGTTGCCGCGGGTCTTGCCAACTCCAGTACACGTTTTCATCGTGAGAAGTGGCCGTCTTCGCTTATGCGGGGGCGGCTATTTCGTTCGGCCGATAAACAGGCCGAGCTCGATAGCCGCGAT
>CAUGJN010000038.1 GCA_959599635.1 uncultured Collinsella sp. | reverse complement strand
TCGCGCCCTTGAAGTTGAACGTCAGATTGTCCAAATTCGGCCCGCGCAGCGTCGAGCCGTTACGCGGTTCGTAGAACCGCGTAACTAGTTAGTACATCTTTGCGCCGGCGGGAATAGAAGCGTCAAGCTGGATCAGGTTGAGACGCTCCTCACCATCCTCCTCGTGGATAGCGCTGATGAGCATGCCGCAGCTGGGAATGCCCATCATCTTGCGCGGAGGCAGATTGGTGATGGCGAGCAGAGTCTTGCCGACCAGGTCCTCGGGCTCGTAGTACTCGTGAATGCCGGAGAGGATGGTGCGGTCGGTGCCGGTGCCGTCGTCGAGCGTAAAGTTCAGCAGCTTCTTGGACTTCTTGACGGCCTCGCATGCCTTGACCTTCACAGCGCGGAAATCGCTCTTGGAGAAGGTATCAAAGTCGACGAACTCCTCGAACAGCGGCTCAACGGCGATCTTGGAGTAATCGAGCGTGGGCTTAAGCGACTTAACGAACGGGCTCGCGGCGTTGCCGGCCTCGGCAGCCTTGGCGGCAGCGGCACCGGACTGGAAACCCTTCTCGGGCTTCATGTGCGGGAACAGCAACACGTCGCGGATGGAAGCCTGGTTGGTGAGCAGCATGACCACGCGGTCGATACCGATGCCGATGCCGCCCGCGGGAGGCATACCGTACTCGAGGGCGCGCACGTAGTCCTCGTCGTACTCCATGGCCTCATCGTCGCCACCAGCCTTCTCGGCCATCTGGGCGGCAAAGCGCTCGGCCTGGTCGACCGGGTCGTTGAGCTCAGAGAATGCGTTGGCGTACTCGTGACCGGCAATAACCAGCTCAAAGCGGTGCGTCAGGCGCGGGTCGTCCTCAAAGCGCTTGGCAAGCGGGCTGACCTCGATGGGGTAATCGCACACGAACGTGGGGTTGACGATGGTGTCCTCGCCCAGCTCATCGTAGATCTCGGCGATAATCTTGCCGGCGGTCCACTCGGGCTTAATCTCCAGGCCCTTCTCGCGTGCGGCGGCAGCAAGCTCCTCGACCGGCGTGTCGATGGTGACCTGCTTGCCGAGCACGTCGGAGACGATGTCGGTCATGGGACGGCTGGCCCACTCACCAGAAAGGTCGATGGTCTGGCCCTGGTACTCGATGACCTCAGGGTTGCCGATGGCCTTGTTAGCCGCCTTAATGACGCCCTGGGCGAGCGCCTTCATGCCCTCGAGGTCGGAGAAGGCACGGTAGGCCTCCATCGTGGTGAACTCGGGGTTGTGGGTAAGGTCCATGCCCTCGTTACGGAAGATGCGGCCGATCTCGAACACGCGCTCAAAACCACCGACGATGCAGCGCTTGAGGTGCAGCTCGGTGGCAATACGCAGGTAGCACTCCTGATCGAGCGCGTTGAAGTGCGTGATGAACGGCTTGGCAGTAGCGCCGCCCTGGATGGTCTGCAGGATGGGGGTCTCGACCTCCATGTAGCCGTCGGACTCCATAAAGCGACGGAAGGTGGAGAGAATCTGCGAACGCTTACGGAAGGTCTCGCGAACGTCGTCGTTGGCGATCAGGTCGACATAGCGCTGGCGATAGCGGGTCTCCTTGTCGGAAAGACCGTGGAACTTCTCGGGCAGCGGACGAACGGCCTTGGAAAGCAGGGTCGCGCTCTTAGGGGCAACGGAAAGCTGGCCGCGCTGGGTGCGCACAACCACGCCGGTCACGCCCAGGATGTCGCCCAGGTCGAGAGCCTTGAGCGTATTCCAGGCAGCCTCGTCCATGTCGTTGATGCGGCAGAACAGTTGAATCTCGGCAGTCGCATCGCGCACGACGATGAACATGATCTTGCCCTGACCGCGCTTGGCGACCACACGGCCGGCGATCTTCACGACATCCTCGGTGTCCTCGCCATCGGCAAGCTCGGCGTACTTAGCCTCGATATCGGCAACGTAGTCCTCAAGCTCAGAGTGCTCGGGATAGGGATTCTGGCCCGCCTCGAACAGGGCGGCGCGCTTGGCCAGGCGGGTGGCGCGCTCGTCGTTGAGCGTCGATGCCTGATCTGCGGCGTTCTGGTTCTCTGCCATAAGTTAGCTCCTCAAACTAAAACGCTCCCCAGGATTCGGTCCCAGGGAGCGAAAACATACCTTTACGCGGGACCGTGGTCTAGCGTGCGATCTTGGCGATGGTGTAGACGCGAGTCTTGCCGGAAGGCGTAACGACCTCGACGGAGTCGCCCTCGCCGTGACCGATGATGGCGTGGCCGACCGGAGACTCGTTGGAAATCTTGTGCTCGAGCGAGTTGGTCTCGGTGGTACCGACGAGCGTGACTTCCATGACCTCACCGTTGGGATCAATCAGAGAAACGGTGGAACCGATGGAGACGGTCAGATCGCCCGTGGTGGCAGCAACCTGAGCGTTGGCGAGGATGGCCTGGATCTCGGCAATACGAGCGGCGTTCTGGGCCTGCTTGTCCTTAGCGGCATCGTACTCGGAGTTCTCCGAAAGGTCGCCGAACGCGCGGGCTTCCTTGATGTCCTCGACGATCTCCTTGGCGTAATCGCCCTCACGCCAAGCGAGCTCCTCGACGAGCTTCTGGCGGCCCTCAGCGGTCAGTACGATCTGGCTTGCGTCCATACGGATATCTCCCCAACTCTGATCAAACAATCAACTGTCAACAAAACGAAAAAGACCGGCTAGCCTGCGGGCAAGCCGGTCAGGTGCTCACCCCAAAGGGATGGGACTACTCTGCGTCCGCGTCGCTGTCCTCTGCCTGCTTCTTCTTGGCAGCAGCGAGCTTGGCCTCGAGCTCAGCGATCTCCTTGTCCTCCTCGGACTGCTCGACCACGACCTCCTCGGCCTGCTTGGTCTCGGCCTTATCGTCGCCCTCCATACCCTCACGGATATTCTTGACGGTAGAGCCGAGGGACTTGCCGAGCTTCGGCAGGTTCTTGGGCCCGAAGATAATCAGGACA
Organism: uncultured Collinsella sp.; assembly: GCA_959599635.1. GTDB lineage: Bacteria > Actinomycetota > Coriobacteriia > Coriobacteriales > Coriobacteriaceae > Collinsella. The sequence goes on along the minus strand of CAUGJN010000038.1, from coordinate 9,678 downwards.
ACGACGAGAATAATGATGAGCTCAGGAGCCCTCAGTCCAAACATGTAGACCTCCACAATACAGCGAGACAAGCTCGAATGAGTATACCGCGGGTATCGCGGTATCACAACAATAGCTAAAAAAAGGGACCGCAAGAAGCGGTCCCTCCTCATGCTCTGGTCGGGTTGACTGGATTTGAACCAGCGACCCCTGCGTCCCGAACGCAGTGCTCTACCAAACTGAGCCACAACCCGTTAGCTCGACTATAGTAACAAAGATTTCCGTCGTGTGCTAGAGAAATTTTTACTTCTTTGGCACTTCGATGCGAACCGTGTTGGGAATGAGCTCCGTCGCGCAGGACCACCAGCCGTTTTGCAGGGCAGCGTCGGCAAGCCTTTCGGCCGTGGCGACGGTGTCGCAAACGGCAAATGAGCAGGCGCCCGATCCGCACACATCTACAGCAACGGTGCCGCCTTGTTTACGCAGCCAATCGAGAACCGTTTGTATCTGAGGCTCCATCTGTGCGGAAATGACACCCAGGTTGTTATGGATGAGCGCATATGCCGTCTCGGCATCACCGGCACGCAAGGCAGAAGCTATCGCGCCGGGCTTGTCCGCAGGCACCGGGGCCTCGTCAAAACGTCGATAGGCTTCAATTGTCGAAACGCTTGCCTCGCGCGGCTTGACCAACACGACGGGTGTTGCGGGCAGCGCGGGGTACTCAGTTGCCAGCACGTCTCCCCCACCTACGTAGAACGAAGGGCTCGCGTGCAAAAAGAACGGGACGTCAGCACCAATGCCCCGCGCAATGTCGTCGAGCGCGGGGTCGGAGCGATCAATTCCCCAGAGCTCTGCCAAGGCGACAATGACCGCGGCCGCATCCGTCGAGGGACCGCCCAAGCCGGCGCACAATGGAATGCGCTTCTCAATCGTCACGCAGATGCTTGCCTCGCGACCATAATGCTCGGCCATAGCAACCGCAGCCCGATACGCCGTATTCTTTTGCATGGGAAAATCTGATGCCGGAACCGTCTGGACGGTCAGCGCCTGTGCCGGCGTAACCGTCACGGTATCGGAAAGACCGACAGCTGCCATCAGGGAATCGACCCTGTGGTAGCCGCGGTCATCGCGCTCAGCATGAACCCCCAGGTAGAGGTTGATCTTTGCCGGCGCGGAAAGGGTCAGGGACCAATCGGTCACCGCTAGTGCTCCTCGAGCTGATTGCCGAGCGGGGTAAAAATGTGCTCGCCGCTCTCGGGGTCGAACAGCTCGACCTGGCCGGTAAGGACGTCGATATACTGGTAGGATTGACGCGACTTGCGGCCGCGGCGCTCGTCAACCTCGACGATAAAGACGGCGGGGTGGACGCTCTTGATGGTGCCCATGCGCTCGACGACGCGGGTGCGGCCCATGTTGGCCTTAACCTTGACGCGATCGCCCACCATATCGGTCAGCTTCTCGTGGATGTCGTCGACGTGATTGACTTCCATCTCTTCCATGAACAGGGCCTCCAGAAGGTGCAATTCAAAAAGGGGATAATACCCCTAAGATAGACAAAACTCTAATACTATAGCACCCTGCTGCGACCACGCGCAAGTAGCTAATTTGGCTACTTACAGATTGTCGGTATCGAGGACGATGGTGAATGGACCGTCGTTGACGAGGTCGACCTTCATATCGGCGCCGAAGATGCCATGCGCTACGTGCTCGACGTCCTCGCGCACAAGCGTCAGGAAGTACTCGTAGAGCTCGTTGGCGACATCGGGGGCGCCGGCATCCGTAAACGATGGGCGGCGGCCGTGACGGCAATCGGCGAACAGCGTGAACTGCGACACCACGAGAACCTCGCCGTCGACATCGGCAAGTGCCAGGTTGGTCTTGCCGTTCTCGTCCTCGTTAATGCGCAAGCCCCGGAGCTTGCCCCACAGCTTATCGGCCTCGGCGCGCGTGTCGCCATGGCCCACGCCCAGCAGCACCAGATAGCCGCGCCCAATTTTGCCCACGCACTCGTCGTCGACCGTCACGCCGGCATTGAGCACGCGCTGCACTACCGCGCGCACGGCTACTCCTCGCCCGTTAGCTTGGCTGACAGGTGCTCGAGCGCATGAAAACGATGACTGATGGCGTTCTTCTCGTCCGCCGTGAGCTCGGCCATGGTTTTGCCCGGCGTGTCGGCCGGCAGGAACAGCGGGTCGTAGCCAAAGCCGTGATCGCCGCGGCCCTCGTGTGCGATAACGCCCTCGCAGGCGCCCTCGCCATAGGTGACCAGACCATCCGTGTCGATAAGCGCAACGACGCTCATAAAGCGCGCGGTGCGGTCCTCGTCCGCCACGCCTTCCAGGTTAGCGAGCAGCTTGGCATTGTTGGCTGCATCGTCGCCGTGCACGCCCGCATAGCGCGCGCTATACACGCCGGGCTCGCCGTCTAGCGCGTCGACGACCAGGCCGGAATCGTCGGCAATGGCCATAAGACCTGTCTCTTCGACCGCGGCTTGGGCCTTGATGATGGCGTTCTCCAAAAACGTCGTGCCGTTTTCCTCGGGATCCTCAAAATCGCCCAGCTGGCCGAGCGCCACAAAGCGAACCTCGGGCATAACCTTGCCCAAAATGGCCTCGATCTCGGTGAGCTTATGGGCGTTGCCCGTTGCCACGACAATGGTCGCCGCCGGGTCGAGGGTGTCGATGTCGATCTTCTCAAGTGCCATGAGTGGTCTCCTTGTCTCTATAGCAATGCCGCGCCGAGGGCGACGAGGGCCCCTGCCTCTCCCCTCTCAATCAACGGCAGTCTTATACTTCGACGTTTTCCCAGATAAAACCTACCAAAATAAACCTGTCCCTTTTTGGCAGGTTAGGCGATGGCTTGGCGCTGGAGCTCGATGAGCTCGGCGATACCCTTGTCGCCCAGGTCGAGCAAGGCGTTGAGGCGCTTACGGTCGAAGGGCGCCTGCTCGCCAGTGCCCTGGAGCTCGATCATCTCACCGGCGTCGGTGGCGACGAGATTCATGTCGACCTCGGCATGGCTGTCCTCGGAATAATCGAGGTCAAGCAGTGTATTGCCGTCGACAACGCCCATGGAGATGGCAGCCACCTGGCCGGTAAGCGGGATGCGCTCGATCTTGCCTGCCTCGACCCACATGGCGAGGGCGTCGTGCAGCGCCACCCAGGCGCCGGTAATGCTCGCCGTACGCGTACCGCCATCGGCCTGGATCACGTCGCAGTCGACGGTGACGGTGTACTCGCCGAGCGCCTTCATGTTGACGACGGTACGCAGGCTGCGGCCGATGAGGCGCTCGATCTCCATGGAGCGGCCCTTACGCTTGGCGTACTCGCGCTTGCAACGCTTACCGGTCGATGCCGGCAGCATGGCATACTCTGCGGTTACCCAACCGGCCTTGGCGCCCTTGCGCCAGCCCGGCACGCCCTCCTCGATGGTGGCGGCACAAAGCACGCGCGTGTCGCCGAACTCAGCCAGGCACGAGCCGTGGGCATGTTTCATAACACCACGGGTGAGCTTGACGGAGCGCAGCTCATTGGCGGCACGGCCGTTGGCACGGTTGACCTGCATGTACTCCATAGAAATATCCTTTCGGCAGAAGAAGAGGGCAAGTCTTTGGACGGTAGCCCTACATCTATTTCAGTTCGTCGATATCGACATGCTCGATGCTTTTGAGCGGCTGGCCAAAGATAAAGCTGCCCGCCACCGCAAACTCGGCAATGTTATCGGCCGTCGTCGCAAAGCGATGCTGCGGCTCGGCTGCGTCGCCCGCCAGCTGCTCGCGGCGCGTGAGAATATCGGTCAGCTCGCGCGTGGTCTCCTCGGCGGAGCTCACCACGCGCACTCCGGGACCCAGCGTATGGCGAATAGGCCCCACGAGCAGCGGAAAATGCGTGCAGCCGAGCACCACAGTATCGATACCGTGGTCGCGCAGCGGCTCAACCGTGGCACCCACCAGCGCACGTACGGCAGGCGTATCGAAGACGTCCTCGTTCTCAAGCCACTGTTCCTGCAGATGCGCACCCGAGGCGAGCTCGTGCTCAACGACCTCGACAAAGCTCGAGGCAGGACAGCCGTATACATCGACGCCGGCATCCAGGTCCTGAATGGCGCGCGTGTAGGCGCCCGAGCGAATAGTGAGGTTGGTGGCGAGCACGCCCACGCGACGCGTACGCGTGCTGTTGATTGCCGCACGGGCACCCGGCGCGATCACACCGATCACGGGAACGTCGAGCACCTGCTGGGCCAGACGCAAGGCCGCAGCTGTCGCCGTGTTGCAGGCGATGACCATAATCTTGACGTCGTGCTTCGACAGCCAACGGCCCGCCTGCAACGCAAACGAGCGCACCTCATCCTCGGTGCGCGTGCCGTAGGGGCAGCGTTTGGTGTCGCCGAAGTAGTAGACGGACTCGTGCGGCAACGCCGTCGCGATGGCACGCGCAACCGTCAGACCGCCCAAACCAGAATCGAACACGCCAATCGGGCGCGTGTCGCCTGCCGGATTCTCGATATCGGACATTACCTCACCAGTCTCTCTCGAAAAGACATGTCCAAGTGCGGCGACGCCGCGCTACGAACGCGCCGCGACCAGCAGCTCTGCCGTCGCCGCCCAACCGTCGACAATTTTGCCGCGCGTAACGAAAGCGTTCTCGCAAGCAGCCAGGAACTCGGGCGCGCCGGCGCTCGTCAGGCCATTCTCGACCAGGCAGAACGTGCCCACGTGCTCGGCCATGTAGAAGTCGGACTCGGAATCGCCGAGCGCGAGCGTCTCCTCGCGCTCGATCCCTAGGTGCTCGCAGAAGCGCGCAATGGCAACGCCCTTGTTGAGACCCGCCGGATTGATGTTGAAGGCGCGGCCGTCCTCGACGCGATCGAGCTCGAGCGTCGTCGGCTTGGACAGATGAGTCAGGTGACCGTTACAGGCCCACACCAGGCCGCAGCCGGCCTCGTCGAGAATGGCCTGCGCCTCGTCATCGGGGATGTCGCCGCGCATGCCGACGGTGACCTCGCGATACTTGTAGCCGGTCGACATGTCGTTGTGATACTCGATCTTGTGCGGCCAGCGTGCGAGGATCTTCTCGCACACGCCAGTCTGCTCGATCACCTGATGCGGCGTGAGGCCGCAGGCGGGGTCGTAGGGCATATCGCCGGTCAGATACTCCCAATCGTTGGCCTTGAGATCGTACATGACCAGGCCGCCCATCTCACCAATGTAGGAGTTGAGGCCAAGCACGCGCGCATCCTCGTGGATCATGGTGCGGTTGCGACCCGAGGTGGGAACCACCTGGATGCCGGCGCGGGCAAGTGCCACGACAGCCTCGACGAGCTTGGTCGAGGGGTTGCCGTCGTTGTCGCGCAGCACGCACGAGCCGGGCGCGAGCATGGTGGCGTCCAGGTCGGTAAAGACGTACTTAACCTTGGCAAGACGCTCGCGCATCTCGCCCGAAAGCTCGGCAACGGTCGGCAGGGTGTTGTGGGACATGGTTACTCCGTTTACGTAGAAGGGTTTGGACTTGGACGGCATGTTTTGATTGAGGGAACACGCTTATGGCGACAGCGCACTCAGGGCGCCGCCGCCATCATGGTTCATTAGTCAAACTGGGTAACATCGATCAGGCGATTGGCCAACGAAAGGTCGCTCTCGATGGGCACGAACTCGTCACCCACGTGCATGAGCTCCTCGTCACCCTTTGCCAGCAGCAAGACAATGGTGGGAGCATCGGGGTTGACGTACTCCTCGCGCGCCGCCTTGAACGCCGCATGCACAGCGGCTTCGCGATCGAGGATGATCTTGTTCGGTGTATCGTCGGGAACATGTTCGGCAAGCTCGCGACAGACCTTCATGGGATCCTCGTGAGCCGGGTCCTCGTTGGTAAAGATCATCAGGTCGGAATATGATGCGGCCTCGCGCGGAAGCTGCTCGCGGCGCTCCTGCGCCTTGCCGCCGGCAGCGCCAAACACTGCAATGACTGGACTAGTGGGAAACGCGCGCTTGACCGACGAGAAAAGCGACCGGAACGAAAGCTGGTTGTGAGCGTAGTCAACGACGCAGATCACGCGGCCGTCCTTCGACTCCACGACCTCCATACGGCCCGGCACACGCAGTTTGGAGAGGCCCTTCTTGATAGCCTCGATACCGATGCCGATCTCGCGCGCAGCGGCGATAGCGACCAGTGCGTTTTCCACGTTAAAGTCGCCCGCGATGCCCAGCAGGACCTTCTCCCCCGCCTCGGACTCGTCGGCACACAGGCCATGCAGGTTAAACTCGATGTTAAAGCCGACCATGCGCACATCGCTCGCCCACAGGCTTGCCTCGGGATGCTCGACGCCAACGGTCACCAAGCGCTCGGCCGTCAACGCTGCCTCCAACACACGGTCAACCTCTTCGGTGCCCAGATTCACCACGGCGGTCTTTGCCTGGTCAAAGATCCTGAGTTTGCTCTCAAAATAATCCTCAAACGTGGGGTGTTCGATCGGTGAGATGTGGTCACGCCCGATGTTGAGGAAGCACGCCACGTCAAACGGCAGATTCTCGACGCGTTGGTACTTGAGCGCCTGGCTTGAGACCTCCATGACCATGGACTGGCGACCAGACGCGCGACAGTTGGCGATATGGCGCCAGACCTCGGGGGCCTCGGGCGTAGTATTGGTGCTCTCGTAGCACTCGATTCCATCGTCGGTACTCACCGAGCCGATCATGCCGCAGGACTCGCCCGCCGCTTTGATGATGGACTGGAGCATAAAAGCGGCAGTGGTCTTTCCCTTGGTACCGGTGATGCCCACGATCTTGACGTCGTGGTCGGGACGGTCGTAGACCTCCGGCGGCAACAGGGCCATGGCCGTGCGAACGCTATCAACAACCAGCATCGCAGCACCGCTCTCCTGCGCCAGCGGTTCCAGAGACTCGACCAGCGACTCTTCGCACACAAATGCGACGGCGCCCGCATCGAGCGCCATGCTCAAAAACGCGGGCTTAAAGGCAGCGCCTTTGCAAAAGAACACGTCACCTGCCGAGACCGCGCGCGAATCAAACGAGCAGCCGGTCACGGCACGCTCGTCAACCTGCTCTGATGCGCGCAGCTCGCCGCACACATCGAGAAGCTTGGCAAGCGTATCGACCGTGGTCACGGTCGCGGAATCCGAATGGTGCATCTTTCACCTTTCTCAGCCATTTGGCAGGGACGGTTTTTATAGTAACTGAAACGCACCCACGCAAAAACGGCTCCCGGAGGAGCCGTTACGCGCAGGCGTTCGTAAGCCGAGGCTAGGCAGCCTGAACAGCGGGCTGGTCCTCGTCGATAAAGAAGCGCTTGTACCACACCAGGAACACGAGCGGCGTATAGATCTTGCGCTGGAAATCGCCCTTGCCCGCAAAGTGCAGATCGAGCAGGTGCATGAGCTCGTCGGTATCGAAGAACTCGCTTGCCCACGGCGCGGTGAAGTACTCCTTGACATAGTCGTACCACTTTTGCTCGCGCAGCCAGTAGACAATCGGCACCGGGAAGCCCACCTTGGGACGGGTGGCCCACTCATCGGGCAGCGACTTGTTGGCAGCGTGGCGGAGTACCTGTTTGTTGCCGTTCTCGTTGATGCGGTAGCGGTCGGGAATGTGCTCGGCGAACTCCATGACTTTGCGGTCCAGGAAGGGCACGCGCAGCTCCAGCGAATGTGCCATGCACATCTTGTCGGCCTTGAGCAGAATGTCGCCCGGGAGCCACATGTTCATGTCCAGGTACTGTTTCTTGACCAGTTCGGGCTGACCCTTCACGCGTGCGTAGATGGGTGCAGCGAGCTCAAAGGCGCCGTCGCCGGTGTTGTACTCGGGCTTGAGCACGCCGTCGACCTCGCGCTCCGGCCATACCAGAGCCTGTCCCAGGAACGACTTCTCGGGGATCTCGGCACCCTTGACCAGGAAGTTATGTCCCTTGAAGTACGGCATATGCAACGCCAGGTTACCGAGTGCGCGACGGATGGGCAGCGGCACCATCTTTTTGTACTTGCGGACCGGGACCGTGTCCTCGTAGTAGGCGTAGCCGCCAAAAAGCTCGTCGGCACCTTCGCCCGAAAGCACGACGGTGACGTCCTTGCGAGCCATCTCGGCCAAGAACCACAGCGGCACGGAAGACAGGTTGGACTGCGGCTCGTCCATGTGATACTGGATGTCCTCGAGTGCACCAAAGAACTCGTCGGCGGTAATCATCTTGCGAACGTTCTCGACGCCGAGCTTGTCAGAAAGTTCCTTGGCGTAGTTAGTCTCGTTGAAATTCTTGTAATCGAAGCCCACCGAGAAGGTCTTGTCGGGCATGAGGCAAGCGGCGATGTAGCTGGAGTCGACGCCGCCGGAGAGGAACGACGCGACCTTAACATCGGCGATGCGATGGGCCTCGACGCTCTCGTGCACGACCTCGTCCAGCTCGTCGACGTACTCCTCGAACGGCTTCTCGACGGCAGAGTAATCGCAATCCCAGTAGCGCTCGATGTTCATCTTGCCGGTCGGGATGTCTACGGTAAAGTAATGCGCCGGCGGCAGCTTGTAGACACCCTCGAAGAAGGTCTCCTCGGTTGCCGAATACTGCAGCGTCATGTACGGACGCAGGGCCTTTTTGTTGACCGCCTTGTGGAAGTGCGGGTAGTCCAGGAAGCTCTTAATCTCGGAACCAAAGAGCACGCCCGGAGCGCCGTCGCCCGCATCGGCCATGGGATAGTAGTAGAGCGGCTTGATGCCAAAGATATCGCGGGCGCCAAAAAGCTTGTTCTTCTTTTTGTCCCAGATGACGAAGGCGTACATACCGCGCAGGCGATCGAGGACGGCCTCGCCCCACTCCTCGTAGCCGTGTAGGAGACTCTCGGTGTCGGCGCCGCAGTGGAACTTGTAGCCCTTGGCCTCGAGCTCGGAGCGAAGCTCCTGGAGGTTGTAGATCTCGCCGTTGAAGACGATAACGACGCTGCCGTCCTCATTGGCCATGGGCTGAGCACCGGCCTCGGTCAGGTCGAGGATCGACAGGCGGCGGAAGCCCAGGGCAACGCGGCCGTCGATAAACTGACCGCCCATGTCGGGACCGCGATGGACGATGCGGTCCATCATCTTGGTGAGCACCTCGGATTGGTTATCCGTCCCACCGACAAAACCGACAAAACCGCACATATACTATCCCCTCTGCTGTTGCTGGGCATCAAATCGAATCAGTAGCTTTTGAGTATACCCGAGGGCGTAAAGAGAGGCGGAATGTTCAGGCAATCTCAACTGAATCAGCTCCGCTGTGACACGCGACGGTTACCTTTAATGGATATGAGGTGAATGGGGCGATTATTTTGCTATACTCTCTCCGCACGGGCGATTGGCGCAACGGTTAGCGCAGGTGCTTTACACGCACAAGGCTGGGGGTTCGAATCCCTCATCGCCCACCACTGAATTGGAAACGGTCCTCGAAAGGGGACCGTTTTTGTTTGGGCCTATTTCATGGGATTCGAACCCGCAAGGGTGCGGAGCTGAGGAAACGCGAAGCGTTTTCCAGCGCAGCACGCGAGGGCCGTAGGCCCGAAGCGAGAGCGGGCGGCGCCAGCCGCACGCGGACATCCCTCATCGCCCACCACTGATTTGATAGGCTCCCAGCTATGGGGGCCTTTCTTTTTTGGGCCCAGCGCATGGGATTCGAACCCGCAAGGGTGCGGAGCTGAGGAAACGCGAAGCGTTTTCCAGCGCAG
>CAUGJN010000037.1 GCA_959599635.1 uncultured Collinsella sp. | reverse complement strand
CGGCGGAAACGCCGAAGGTGTCCTCGATAGCCTTAACGAGCTCGGAAGCCTCGAGAAGGGTCATTTCCTTAAGAGCATCGATGATCTCATCGGTGGTAAGCTTAGCCATTTCTAAGTCCTTTCGGTTTCCGTGCGGATGCACGGAGATCAGTTAAAACACGGCGCGAATGCGCCAGGGGCGCGGCGTTGCCGCCGCGGGTGAAAACAGCGACTAGGCTGCCTTCTGCTCGGAGACCTGCTGGATCGAACGAGCGAGACCAGAGGAAACGCCGTTGACGCAGACAGCGATGTCGCGAGCGAAACCGGAGATGAGACCGGCGATCTGGCCGAGAAGCTGATCCTTGGTGGGCAGCTCGGCGATAGCCTTAACATCATCAGCGGAAACGGCCTTGCCGTCGGAGATACCGCCCTTGATCTCAAGGACGCCCTTGGACTTAGCGGAGAAGTCCTTAAGGGCCTTAGCGGCCTCGACCGGCTCGGTCTCGTAGAACACATAAGCGACGGGGCCGGCGAGGATCTCGTCGATCTCGGGCTGCTCCTGGTTCTTGAGAGCGATCTTGACCAGGTTGTTCTTGTAGACCTTCATCTCGGCGCCGCACTCGCGAAGCTGATGACGCAGCTCCTGAGCCTGCTTAACCGTCAGACCGTTGTAGTTGACGACGAACAGACCGGCGTTCTCGGCGATACGGGACTCGATCTCTGCAACCTTGTCGATTTTGTACTGCTGGGGCATGAATTACACCTCCTCGAATTCTTTCCGGGCACGGTCCGCCACAAGGACGTGACGGGGGCATGTCCAAAAAGAAAGCCCCCGCGCTGCATGAGCGACGGGGGCGAGAAGACATATCTACTCGACCACCTCGGCTGGCGGGATATCCCATTAAGCTCGCGGGCAAAGCCCGTTTGCGCCGGCTGTCTCTGGCAGCGGATTCGTGCGTGAACCGAAAGTATTATGGCGGGGACCCTGGCGTCGGTCAACGGGTGCGAGGATTCGTACACAAACCCTGCATACGCTCCGGTCCGAGGGGCCGGGTTGAGATTTTCGCTCGGTCAAGTCCTGGCTCGCACGAAGGCCACATTAAGTGGCCTTCGGCTCGTGCGGAATCTACGAAAATCTCAACCCGGCCCCTCGGACCGGAGCTGCGGTAACTTTGCTGCGAATCCTCGCGCCCGTTGAGCGACGCGCCCCACGCATAACCCTTATGTCGGTAGGCTGATGCGTTGCGTCCCTGATGGCTACAGGGTTGAAACGAAGGTGGACAGGCGGTGGAGGCCTTCGTCTAGGTCTTTGTCGGAGACGCAGTAGCTTAGGCGGATGTGGCCTTCGGTGCCGAAGCAGTCGCCCGGGACTAGGGCTACGTTTGCCTCTTCGATGGCTTTGATGCAGAAGTCTTCGCTGGTTAGGCCGAACTTTTTGATGCTCGGGAAAGTGTAGAAGGCTCCTGCGGGCTCTACTACGTCGAGGCCCATGGCGTTTAAGGCTGCGAGTACGCGTTCGCGGCGGGCTCGGTAGACTTTGAGCATGGGGGTTGGGTCGACGGTCAGGGCTCGGGCTGCGGCGTCCATCTCAAAGGAGACGGCGCTCGATACTAGGTATTGGTGGGCTTTTGCGATCTCGGCGATGACGGGGGCTGCGGCTGCAAGCCAGCCCAAGCGCCAGCCGGTCATGGCCCAAGGTTTGGAGAAGCTCTCAATGATCACCGTCTGCTCGCGCAGCTCCGGGTGTCGCTGGGCGAAGCGCTCGTAGCCGTCCACATAGACGAGGCGGTTGTATACGTCGTCGCAGACTACGTAGATGCCCGCCTGCTCTGCCACGCGCGCCACGACGTCGAGCGATGCCGCGTTGAGAATGCAGCCCGTGGGATTGTTGGGCGAGCAGATAACGATGGCCTTGGTCGCCGGGGTCACACAGGCGCGAAGCGCATCCTCGTCAATCTGAAATTGCGCAGGCTCTGTATCCAAAAAGACCGCCTTGGCGTGATTGGCTACGACGATGCTCTCGTACAGACCAAAAGCCGGCGTGGGGATAATGACCTCGTCGCCGGGGTTGAGCATGGCCATGAATGTTGCCGACAGGGCCTCGGTCGCGCCGTCGGTCAGGATGACCTCATCGGCGGAAAACTCCAGACCCGCGTCACCCATATATTCGGACAGTGCCTCGCGCAGGGCGGGGCGACCGTTGTTGGGCGGATAGTGCGTGTCGCCGCGGTCCAACGAAGCAGTCACCTCGGCGCTAACCACATCGGGCGTGGGAAAATCGGGCTCACCGAGCGCAAGCGCAATGCATCCCGGATGCTGCGCGGCGAGTGCGTTAATCCGACGGATGCCGGAGGGCTTGAGCGTGGCAAGCGAGGTGTTCATGGGCAGACGCATGACGTTCCTTTCGTAAGGGTTGCACTAGGATAGCGCGGCGGAACGCCGCCGGACGGTGTAACCTAAACGGAAACCAACCGGAAAGGAGGCGGCATGGAGACGACCGCACGCGGCGATGTACCAAAAACGCTGCAAACCATTGCGTATATCAGTATTCCCAAGAGCGCCGATCTTGAGTTTTTGCTCTGGGACCTGCAGGATGCCATCGCCGCCTATGCACAGATTTCCGGCACCGCACTCCCCCATCCAGTCGACTTGGAGGCGGATGATGCCGGCAGCGTTGCCGGTACCGCCGATGGCATTGTGTTCGCCGTTGAAGATGCACCCAATGATGAAGCGATGGCGCCCATTGAGCAGGTGCTCGACCGCTTTGGCGGCGCAGGGACGCGTGCCTACGTTGTTGTCCAGGCCGACATCGGCGGCCTGGAGCGAGCACACGGGCTCGTCGTGCGTCTGCGAGCGGCGTGCGACCTTCGTGGGCTGTCATGGTGCGGCGGCGTTGTCGCCTGTACCGGCAGCGGCTTCGCGGCGCTTCGTCACTCACCGCGCATGGGACTCTTGCGGCGACCGTTTTCGGAAGCGATGGACAAGCTCGTAGGCGCCGTTCGTATGGGCTGTTCGGTTGAGCATGCGCAGCGACTTGGTGGTGGTAATGCCGAGGACGTCGACGCCGACGGCATGGCTTGCGCCGAGCCAGCCGTGCCCGTGCCGATCTGGCGAGGCGTTCTGAAACACCTCGGCGCCCGCACTCAATCAATAATCTAAATTAATGAGCTGCCCAGTCAACGGCTTCACTCCAACGCTCGACAAGCCGCTCCAAACGCCACGCCGCGTTGGCAGGACTCGTCGACGGCAGCACGATGGCGGGTAGCCCCGTCCGCTCTTGTAGATAGCGTTTGTAGAGCCGTCCGGCCGTGCCGCCGTTGCAAACAACGATCTCGATCGGCGTGGCATCCACAATGCGTTCAATATGTGCCGGCACAACGTTTTTGATGCTAGCGTCACTCGAGCCCTTAATGTCGCAGCTCTCGATCACGTCCCACAGGGCCACACCGCCGTTGAGCAGCATAGCCCGCTTGGCAGCAATCGAGGCGGCGAGCGTCGCGGGCTCGCCGCTCGCCAAAGAGTCTCCCTCGTTGGGCGGCACGGGCGCACCAAGGCACGCGGCCATCACACGCCAAAAGCGGTTCTGCGGATTGCCATAGTAGAAGGCATTGGCACGCGAGAGCACCGAGGGAAACGACCCCAGCACCAAAACGCGCGAGCGCCGGTCGAACACGGGCTCAAACCCATGCTCAATATGCTGATAGCCCTCGTCAGACACAGGCATGGGCTAGGCCCTCAGCAGATAGCGCACCTCATAGGGTGCAAGCTCGAGGGTACCCGTAAGCTCGACCGTGGGCGCATCGTCGGCAAGCAGGTCGACAAAGGAGCCGTTGAGCTCGCCGGCTCCAAAGGTATAGGGCTCGTTCACGGCATTGACCGCCACGAGCACCGTCGCGCCGTCACAGGCGCGCTCGAACAGCAGCTGCTTGTTCTGGATCACCACGTTGCGATAGGCACCGTAGTTGAGAGCACGGGCCGCCGCGTCGTCGGCCGAGCGAAGGTGCGCGAGCTGCTTGATGAAGGCCGTCAGCTCGTTGGGCGCAGGCTCATCGAGCGCAGGTCGCAGCGCCCAGTCGCCATCGGGGCCACCCTTTTCACCGGCAATTCCCCACTCGCTGCCATAGTAGACGCACGGGATGCCCGGCATGCCAAAGAGCATGCCATAGGCGGGACGCAGGCACGACTTGTCGGTGAGGATACTTGCCAGGCGCGGCACGTCGTGGTTGTCGACAAACGACAGCAGGTGCTTGCCGCGGTAGATGCACCAGGGGTCGCCGCCAAACTGGCGGTGCAGCGAGTGCGCGATCTCGAACATATTGACCGAGTTAAAGCTGGAGTACAGGCCCTTGTAGCACTCGTAGTTGGTGCAGGAGTCGAGCATCTCGTCGTTGACGATCTGGTTGTAGTCGCCGTGGAGCGTCTCGCCGATCAGCACAAAGTCAGGCTTGAGCTCACGGGCAAAGGCGTGCAGGCGGCGCATAAAGTCGCGGTCGAGCATATAGGCAACGTCCAGGCGCAGGCCGTCGACGCCAAAGACGTCGGCCCAACGGCGCACGGACTCGAGCAGGTAATCAACCACGGCGGGGTTTTGCAGGTTGAGCTTCACGAGCTCAAAATGGCCTTCCCAGCCCTCGTACCAAAAGCCATCGCCATAGCAGGAGTCGCCGTCAAAGCTGATGTGGAACCAATCCTTGTAGGGCGAGTCCCACTCGCGCTCCAGCACATCGCGGAAGGCCCAAAAGCCACGGCCCACATGGTTGAAGACCGCATCGAGCACCACGCGGATGCCATGGGCGTGCAGCGTCTCGCACACGGCGGCAAAATCGGCATCCCCACCCAGGCGACGGTCGATATGGCGCAGGCTGCGCGTGTCGTAGCCATGGCTGTCGGATTCGAGCGGCGGGTTAATGAGCACAGCACCGATGCCGAGCTCTTGCAGGTAGTCGGCCCATTGGGCGATCTTCATGATGGGCGCATCGGGGTTGGGCGCTGCGTTGGCAGCCTGGGCGAGCTCATCTTCGGCAACGGGCGCGGCGTTTTCGCGCGGAGCTCCGCAAAAGCCCAGCGGATAGATCTGGTAGAACGTCGTCTCGTATGCCCACATAGCAACCTCCCGGTAATCTTTCACGCAACGCCATCCATTGTATGCCCGCCGCGCATCCCCTCCCCCAAAATAAGTTGCGGTGAAATAGGGACTGTTGAGACCAATAAACCGGGCAAACAGTCTCTATTCCACCGCAACTGATGAGGGAACGTGATTAGGCGACGGGCTTTGCGCGGCGTATGGCCGGGAACAGCACCGTAATGGCGAGGATGACGCCCACGACGGTAATCGCCCCGCCCGCGAAGCCAATCCAGGTGATACCGGGACCCGAAACCACGGCGCCGCCGATCGCGGTGCCCGTGCCGATGCCGAGGTTAAACAGGCCCGAGAAGATCGACATGGCGACAGCCGACGAGTCCGCCGGCGTGTACTTGATGAGCTCGGCCTGAAACGCCACGTTAAAGGCCGTGGAGCAGCAGCCCCATAGCGCGCAAACAGCGAGAACGGCAACGAGCGACGGTGCAACCGGACCCATGAGCAGCAGAGCCACCGGCACGCCGGAGAGTGTGATAGCCAAGAACGGAAAGCGATGCCCATCGAACAGTCGGCCGAACAGCCAGCTTCCGAGCAGACCGGAGCAGCCAAACGCCGTCAGCGTCATGGTGATGGCGCTTGCGTTGACATGGGCGACCTGCGCCAGGAAGGGCTCGATATAGCTGTAACCCGCGTAGTAGCCGGTCGCCATAAAGACCGTGACCGCGTAGAGCGCAATCAGGAACGGGTTCTTGAGCAGCTCGGGCAGCTGTTTGACGGTAAAGCGCTCGCCCGCCGGCATGACCGGGAACACCGCTGCCTGGTACACCACCGCGGCGGCAGAGAAGGCTCCAACCACGGCAAACGTCATGCGCCAGCCCACGGCCAGGCCGATGGCGCGGCCGATCGGCAGGCCGAAGATCTGCGCGATGGACGAGCCCGTGGCGATCATGCTGATGGCGAGCGCCCCATGACGCGTATCGACCAGGCGCGAGGCTATGATCGAAGCGACCGACCAGAACACGGCGTGCGCGCAGGCGACCACCAGGCGTGCGCAGACCAAGATGGGATAGGTCGGCGCCACGGCGGACAGGAACTGGCCCAGCGAGAACACGGCAAGCACGCCGAGCAGCATACGCCTGAACTCGAAGCGCGAGGCAAACACCATAAGCGGCAACGACAGCAACATGACGCCCCAGGCATAGACCGAAATCATGATGCCTGCCTGGGCCTCGGTGAGCGAGAACGACGCGGCAATATCAGTCAGAAGGCCAATGGGCATGAACTCCGACGTGTTGAATACGAACGCGCAACAGGCGAGCCCGATAAGCGGGAGCCACTGCTTAAGCGTGATGCCATCTTGTCTTGCCTGAGTCATGTAGGAAACCTCTCCGATTATCTTGAGCGGTGGGGGATTATATAGCAACGGCCCCGCATCCGTCAGTACAGATGCGGGGCCGCAATCAACTCAATACACAGAGGTGGCGACGTCAATTAATAGCTAAGCCAACCCCAGCAATATGCCCGCCGAATGCACGACAAACGCCACGATCCAGGCGACCGTCACCTGAAACGCGAATACGGCCACGGCATAGCGCCCGCCCAGCTCACTCTTGACGGCGCCGATTGCCGCCACGCAGGGCGGGTACAGCAGCGTAAAGACCAGGAACACGTAAGCGGTAAACGGCGAAAACATGGTCGACAGCGCCGCGGGTGACGTTGCACCCAAAAGTACGGTGAGGGTCGAGATGACGCTCTCCTTGGCGATAAGTCCGGTGACGAGCGCCGTGGATGCACGCCAGTCGCCAAAGCCAAGCGGCGCCAGCGCCGGCGCGATAATGCTACCCAGACCGGCAAGTAGGCTCTGCGACTGATCGGCGACCACATTAAAGCGAATGTCGAACGTCTGCAGGAACCAGATGACCACCGTAGCGGCAAAGATAATGGTAAAGGCCTTGGTAATAAAGTCTTTGGCCTTATCCCATGCCAGCATCACCGTCGTCTTGGCGCTCGGCAGACGGTAATTGGGGAGCTCCATGATAAACGGTACCGGGTCGCCCTTAAATGCCGTGCGGTTGAGCACCAAAGCCGCGATGCAACCGACCGCAATGCCAATCAGATAGAGCGAGACCATGGCGGGAACTGTCGCCTGCGGGAAAAACGCCCCGCACAGCAGACCGTAGACCGGCAACTTGGCCGAACAGCTCATGAACGGCGTGAGCATGACCGTCATCTTGCGGTCGTGCTCGGATGGGAGCGTACGGGTCGACATGATAGCCGGCACGGTGCAGCCAAAACCGACGAGCATAGGCACGAAGCTGCGGCCCGACAGGCCAAAGCGACGCAGCACTTTATCCATGACAAAGGCCACGCGCGCCATGTAGCCGGAGTCTTCCAGAATGGAGAGGAACAAAAAGAGCACGACGATAATCGGCAGGAAGGTCAGCACGCTGCCCACGCCCGTAAGCACGCCGTCGACAGCCAGCGAGCGCACCACGTCGTTGGTGCCGAACGCCTTGAGGCCCGCATCGGCCGAGGCGATGATGGCAGCGATGCCGTCCTCCATAAGTCCCTGCAACGCCGCGCCGATCACGCCAAACGTCAGCCAAAAGACGAGACCCATGATCACCAGGAACGCTGGAATGGCCGTGTAGCGACCCGTCAGGATGCGGTCGATCTTGACGGAACGCACGTGCTCGCGGCTCTCGTGCGGCTTGACGACGCAACGCCCGCACACGTCGCCGATAAAGCCGAAGCGCATGTCAGCCAGCGCAGATAGACGGTCGGTGCCGGCCTCGCCCTCCATTTGGCTAATGATGTGCTCGATGGCGTCGAGCTCGTTGCGGTCCAGGTGAAGCGCCTCGGTCACCAGCTCGTCGCCCTCAACCAGCTTGGTCGCCGCAAAACGCACGGGAATGTGCGCCGTCGCGGCATGGTCCTCGATAAGGTTGGCGATGCCGTGAATGCAGCGATGCAGCGCGCCGCCGTCCGGACCATCGGGCGCGCAGAAGTCCAGGCGACCGGGACGCTCGCGGAACCGCGCCACGTGCAAGGCATGATCCACCAACTCGCCAATACCCTCGTTGCGGGCAGCACTAATGGGAACAACAGGCACGCCCAGCAGGCTCTCGAGCAGGTTGACGTCCACGGCGCCGCCGTTGGCCGTCACCTCGTCCATCATGTTGAGCGCGATGACCATGGGTCGATCGAGCTCCATAAGCTGCAGCGTCAGGTAAAGGTTACGCTCGATGTTGGTGGCGTCGATGATATCGATGATGGCGTCGGGGTGCTCATCCAGGATAAACTGGCGGCTTACGATCTCCTCGCCCGTGTACGGCGACAGAGAGTAAATGCCGGGCAGATCAGTGACGCTCGCCTCGGGGTGATTGCGGATGGCGCCATCTTTGCGGTCGACCGTCACGCCAGGAAAGTTACCGACATGTTGGTTGGAGCCCGTCAGCTGGTTGAACAGCGTGGTCTTGCCGCAGTTTTGGTTGCCGGCGAGGGCAAAATGCAGCGGTGCGCCCTCGGGCACGGCCGTCTTTGCCGCGCGGGGCGAATACGTCCCCTCGCCCAGGGCCGGATGCTCCGTCGTGCCGATTGCGGCGTTAGCGCGCGGACCCGTATCGGTGTCGTGAATGCCCACGAGCTCGATGCGAGCGGCATCGTCCTTGCGCAGCGTCAACTCGTAGCCGCGTAGGCGAATCTCGAGCGGGTCGCCCATGGGGGCGTACTTCATCATGGTGACTTCGGTGCCCGGCGTTAGGCCCATGTCCAAAATATGCTGTCGGAGTGCCTGGTCGTCCGATGCCACCGATGCGACAACGGCGTCCTTTCCAATCTCGAGTGTATCGAGTCTCACGTCCGCGTTCCTCCCCCGGCGCCCACAGGGCGTTGCATTTTGTTTACCATGGCTAACCGTTTGCCATGGCTAACCAATTGTAACCATGCATGATAGCGCGAACACACAACGATGTTCAATCGACAGATCGGTGCAAGGACCGTCCCCAAGTACCGGCACAAAAGGAACGTCCCCGAGTGCCGCATCTGGGCCATGGCAACGCCGATGTTTTGGCGCGGACAGCGAAAGCCCGCCAGAGCGAGCAAGGTGACGCGAAGCGAGACGGCATTGACCTTCTGGTCATGCCGCCGAAGCTGAACGTCAGATTGCCGCTCTGGCGGGCTTGCAGCGTCGACCGGTCCGCCGTTCGTTAGAACGGCGGAACCAAAGGCGCAGCGTCATGCGGTTACGCGGTTTGGTAAAACGCCGTAACTAAAACCCGTGGCGCTCCAGGAAGCGGAAGGCTAGGCGAATCCAAGGGCGGACCGCCACCTGCTTGTCCTCGTTGTCGACCGCGGTGTTGGCGTTGCCGAGCGAAAGGCCGTGACCACCCTGGTCGAAGACGTGCATCTCGCATGCGACGCCCTCCTCGGCCATGCGCTGCGCAAACGGGTAGACCTGCGCGATCGGTGCCGTCTTGTCGTCGGACACGCCCCACACAAAGGTCGGCGGCATCTGACGCGAAACATGCGTGGTGGGGCAGATATCGGCCAGGTGCTCATCAGTTGCCTCGCCACCCGTCACCATCGACAGGTAGTCGTTGAGCAGATCGCGCCCCGTCTTGCCGCCCGTCTTGGGCACACGCAAGTCAATGCGCGGATCGCGCGTCTGCATGTCGCGCACATAGGCAAAGTCGAGCAGCGGATAGCCCAGCACCACGGCATCGGGACGAATGTCGTCCGGACGCGCCCCTGCCAGGCCCGCGAAGGGACCAGTCTTCCACTGCGTTGCCAGCGAGGCGCAGATCATGCCGCCCGCCGAGAAGCCCACGACGCACACGCGCTTGGGATCGACATGCCACTCGTCGGCGTTGGCGCGCACCGTGGCGACCATCTTGGCAAGGTCTGCCTGCGGGTGCGGAAAGCTCACATCGCCCGTGCCGCTCGTCACATAGTTGAGCACAAAGGCCTGGTAGCCGCGGTCCAAAAATGCAAACGCCACCGGGTCCTGCTCGTGCGGAGCGATATGTGTAAACCCGCCCCCGCCACAAATGATCACCGCGGGGCGGCGGCCATTGGGCTTGTCGGGGAGCGGCTCGGCGCCCAGATACGTAAACGTCGCCGGATATTCCTCGGTCGGCTCCTCGCCCCACAGCGCATGGTTCTCGACAATCATATGTGCTCCCTTCGCGCAAATTAAGCGCCCTTGTTTTTCGCCTGCAAGCGTACCCCACTTGAACTCATGGCGCAGAAACACGCCAGCAATAAGTTTCCCTTCAACTGATATATCACATAATCCCAGCTCAGAGGTATCGCTGAGCAGCGTAGAATAGGGGACGTTGACCAAGCCGCGAAACACATATGAAACGTTTCCGGCAAACCAAACGCGCGATATGCGCCTATTTAAGTTGGAGGCAACTATGGGTCTGCTCGATTCGCTTAAGTCCACCTTCACCTCGACGGGCGAGGCGTCCGTTCCGCCCGCAGCAAGCTTCGCCACCCGCGAAGGCGTCATCTATGCCCCCGTCAACGGCGTGCTCGTCAACCTGAACGAGGTCCCCGACGAGACGATCGCCTCGGGCATGCTTGGCCAGGGCTATGGCATCGAGCCCATTACCGGCACCATCTATGCGCCCGCCAACGGCCGCATCGGCGCTACCACCGTCACCAACCACTCCATTGGCATGATCACCGAGGACGGTCTTCGCGTATTCATCCATGTTGGCCTGGGCACCGTGGAAATGAACGGCAAGGGTTTTGCCCGCTTTGTCGAGATGGGCGATGTGGTCAAGGCAGGCCAGCCGCTCATCAGCTTCGACCGCGAGGCCATTAAGGCCGCTGGCCACGAGGACATCGTGACCGTCATCGTCTCCGAGCTCGATCGTCTTAAGAGCATCGACCATGTCGGCGAGTCTGGAACGCTTATCGGCGGCAACCCGCTCGTCAAGCTTGGCGACCCGCTGCTGGTTGCCAAGACCAAGTAGTCAGGCCCCGCGCCACACAGCCAAAAGGCACCTCGTCAAGCGCCCGCGACCATTTGGCCGCGGGCGCTTTTCGTTTGAAAACCATCCCGCCAATGCCTTATCTGTATAGCCCAAATGAGCCGAGCTGCTAGAATATCGAACTGTATGGATAACTATCATTCAACCGTTATGGGAGGATACGTGAACCGCACCAAAATCGCGCAGCTCTACGCCGACGCCGAGTCGCTCGGCGGCCAGACCGTCACCGTCGCCGGCTGGATCAAGTCCGTCCGCGACATGAAGAACTTTGGCTTTGTTACGCTCAACGACGGCAGCTGCTTCCGCGACCTGCAGGTCGTCATGAACCGCGAGGCGCTCGACAACTACGACGAGATCGCCCATCAAAACGTCTCGGCTGCCCTCATCTGCACCGGCACCGTCAAGCTGACCCCCGATGCGCCCCAGCCTTTCGAGCTTTCTGCCACCTCCATCGAGGTCGAGGGCGTCAGCGCCCCGGATTACCCGCTGCAGAAGAAGCGCGCAACCGTCGAGTTCCTGCGCACCCAGCAGCACCTGCGCCCGCGCACCAACCTGTTCCGAGCCGTGTTCCGCATCCGCTCTGTCGCGGCTGCCGCCATCCACCGCTTCTTCCAGGAGCAGGGCTTTGTCTACGTCAACACCCCTATCATCACCACGAGTGACTGCGAGGGCGCCGGCGAGATGTTCCGCGTGACCACGCTCGACCCCAAAAATCCGCCCCTCACCGAGTCCGGCGAGGTCGACTGGAGCCAGGACTTCTTTGGCAAGCACGCGAGCCTCACCGTGTCCGGCCAGCTCAATGCCGAGAACTTTGCCATGGCCTTTGGCGACGTGTACACCTTTGGCCCCACCTTCCGCGCCGAGAACTCCAACACCACGCGCCATGCCGCCGAGTTTTGGATGATCGAGCCCGAGATGGCCTTTGCCGATCTGAACGACTACATGGATAACGCCGAGGCCATGCTCAAGTACGTCCTTAAGGACGTTATGGCCACCTGTCCCGACGAGCTCAACATGCTCAACAAGTTTGTGGACAAGGGCCTGATCGAGCGCCTGGACCATGTCGCCAACTCCGACTTTGCCCGCGTCACCTATACCGAGGCCGTCGAAATCCTGGAGCAGGCCGTCGCCGCCGGCCACAAGTTTGACTACCCCGTGAGCTGGGGCATCGACCTGCAAACCGAGCACGAGCGTTTCCTGACCGAGGAGCACTTTAAGCGCCCGACCTTCGTGACCGACTACCCGGCAGAGATCAAGGCCTTCTACATGCGCATGAACGACGACGGTAAGACCGTCGCCGCCGCCGACTGCCTGGTTCCCGGTATCGGCGAGATTATCGGCGGCTCCCAGCGCGAGGAGCGCCTGGATCTGCTCGAGGCCCGCATCAAGGACCTGGGCATGAATCCCGAGCAGTACAAGTACTACCTTGACCTGCGCCGCTACGGTTCCTGCAAGCACGCCGGCTACGGTCTGGGCTTCGAGCGCTTGGTCATGTATCTGACCGGCGTGGGCAACATCCGCGACGTCCTGCCGCACCCGCGCACCGTGGGCAACGCCGACTTCTAATCGTCGGACGTTAGCTCGCGTCGCCACACGCCAACGCTCATCGCACAAGCGTCTCTCGACATCGGTCGAGAGACGCTTTTTTCAACAGCATCCGTCAAGCTTTTGGCAAGTTTTTGGTCAGTTGGGCAGGGCTGTTGAAAACTCGA
>CAUGJN010000036.1 GCA_959599635.1 uncultured Collinsella sp. | reverse complement strand
GCTCGGCAGGCGCGGGGAGCGCAGCATGTGGATCACGAGCGTCTGCGACCACATGGACTCGACAAACCAGCCACTCTGGAAGATTGCGGCGAAGGTCGTCGTGCCCGCGACGTTGCCCGCGGCGGCAAGCTCTGCCCAGCTCGCGCCCACGGCGGCGGGGCACACCACAAAGAAGAGCGCGGCGAAGGTCACGATATCAAACAGCGAGCTCACGGGGCCCAGCTCGAGCATAAAGCCCTTGATGGACGCGGCATCCCAGGCGCGCGGACGGGCAGTCCAGGCGTCGTCGACGGTGTCCCACGGCAGCGCGATGCATACGATCTCGTAAACCAGCGACAGCAGCACCAGCTGCAGAGCGCTCATGGGCAAGAATGGCAAGAACAGGCTCGCGACGGTCACGGACAGCACGTTGCCAAAGTTGGAGCTCACCGTGGTCTTGAGGTACTTGAGCAGGTTGCCGTAGGTGCGGCGACCTTCGATGATGCCGCGCTCGAGCACACCCAGGTCCTTTTGGAGCAAGATGATATCGGCGGATTCCTTGGCGATGTCGACGGCCGAATCGACCGAGATGCCGCAATCGCTCGCACGCATGGCGGCGGCGTCGTTGATGCCGTCGCCCATAAAGCCCACGGTGTGGCCGAGCAGCTCGCGCATGACGCGCACCAGGCGCGCCTTCTGCAGCGGCGAGAGCTTGGCGAAGAGATGGGTTGTCTCGGCACGCTCGGCAAGCTGTGCGTCGTCGAGCGCATCGATCTCGGAGCCCAGCAAGACGTTGCTCGCGTCGATGCCGATCTGCTCGCAGACGGTGGCGGCGACACGGTCGTTGTCGCCGGTCAGGACCTTGACCGCCACGCCCTTGGCCTCGAGGGTGGCGACGGCGCCGGCGGCACTTGCTTTGGGCGGATCGAGGAAGGCCAAAAAGCCCATCAGCACCATGTCGCACTCGTCGGCGATGCCAAACTCACCCACGCAGCGCGGATCGGTCTTCTGCGCCACGGCAATCACGCGCAGGCCCTCGGCGTTGAGTCCGGCCACCTGCTTGCGAATCTGGACGAGCTTGTCTTCGGTAAGCGGCTGGGCAGTGCCATCGACCTCGACAAAGGAGCAGATCTCGAGCATTTCCTCGGCAGCTCCTTTGGTAACCATCTGGGTTTTACCCTGGGCGTCGGCGACAACGACGCTCAGACGACGGCGCGAGAAATCGAAGGGCACCTCGTCGACCTTGGTATAGCGGTCGCGCAGGCTTTGGCCCAGCATAGAATCGGGCACGACGGTCGAGGGCGTCACATCGGCACGGTCGATGACGGCCAGGTCGATAAGGTTTTTGAGGCCGGTCTGGAAGAAGCTGTTCAAAAACGCATGGCGCAGCACGCGCGCATCCTCGTTGCCGTCGGTGTTGAGGTAGCGCTCGAGCACGATGCGGTCCTCGGTGAGGGTGCCGGTCTTGTCGCAGCACAGGACGTCCATCGCGCCGAGGTTTTGGATCGCCGGCAGTTCCTTGACGATAACCTGGCGACGGGCGAGGTCCTTGGCGCCCTGCGACAGGCTCGTGGTCACGATGACGGGGAGCATCTGCGGCGTGATGCCCACGGCCACGCTCGTGGCGAACAGCAGCGCATCGATGACGTTGCCCTTGGTGGCGGCGTTGATGGCAAAGACCGCCGGCGCCATAACGAGCATGAGGCGCACGAGCAGCATGGAGACGCTCGAGACGCCGCGGTCAAACGCGCTCTTCTCGCCGCGCCCGTTGAGCATCTTGGCGATGCCGCCCAGGTAAGTGTCCGAGCCGGTGGCAACGACAAGCGCCATGGCGGTGCCGTTTTGCACGGAGGTGCCGGTAAAGACGATGTTCTTGCAGGCAGAGAGCGGCAGCGCGGAGCTGTCGGCACCCTCGACGACGGTGATGACAGCGGTCTTCTCGACGGCCTCGCTCTCGCCGGTGAGTGCGGACTCGATCACAAACAGATCGCGCGCGGTGATGATGCGGGCATCTGCCGGCACCATATCGCCGGCAGAGAGGCGGATCACATCGCCGGGGACGAGCTCGTCAAAGGGGATCTCGAGGCGCTCGCCGTCGCGCAGGGCGCAGCAGGTGTTGGAGACCAGGTCCTTGAGGGCCTCGGCCGCATTGCCGCTGCGGGCTTCCTGGATAAACTTCATGCCGCCCGATACCAGCAACATGATGCCGATGACGATGACCGTGGAGGGGTCGCGCTGCGGTACGGGCACGGCGAGCACGTCGATGTAGAGCGAGACCAGCGCGAGCGCGGCGAGGATGCCGGCGAAGGGGTCGACGAAGGCGTCGGCGATACGGCGGGCGAGCGTCTTGGTCGGTGCCTCGATGGTGTTGGGGCCGACGGCGCTCAGGCGCTCGGCGGCGTGCTCGGCAGTGAGCCCGCCAGCTGTGGCGTCGAGCAGCACGAGGGTGTCCTCGGCGCTATGGGTGGCGGCGAATATGGTGTTCTTGGACATGCCGGTATGAGCGGCGGGGCGCGCCGTGCGGCGGCGCTTGGAGATGGCTTCGAGTACCGTGGCGGTTTTGAGCATCAGCATAGGGTCCTCCTTGTTGAAGGGAGTTAGCGTACGTGTCGTATTTGCTTCAAAAAACCTAGATGTCGCTCACGTCATGCTTTCGAACCACCACAAAGGGGACAGGCACCTTTGTGGTGGTTTCGACGATCGGCTGTTGGCGCTTATGCGTGCGCGGAATCCTCGCGGCGTGCCGAGGGCGACATGCAGGTTTTTCGACTATGGCTGCCTTCCATGGCACACCCCCTTAAGGCCGGGCGCGGCGCGCTTTGGGTATCTCGTACCCGTTTTAATCCGCCCGTATTTTTGATGAGGGGGTTTGCCGTGTCAACCCCTTTGTTTGGAAAACCATTGCCCCTGACAAAGCCTTTACAGAATGCCGAGGCCCCAAAGCGCGCCCGCAACGCGCCTTGCCTGCGCTAAACTGGAAGACACGTACGCGATTACGAGAGGAGCCCGCATGGAGGCTTACAAGCAAGAGTTCATCAAGTTTATGGTCGAGTCCGATGTTCTTAAGTTCGGCAGCTTTACGCTCAAGAGCGGCCGTCAGTCCCCGTTCTTTATGAACGCCGGCGCTTACGTGACGGGCTATCAGCTCAAGAAGCTGGGCGAGTATTACGCCCAGGCCATTCACGATAACTTTGGCGACGACTTCGACGTGCTGTTTGGACCGGCCTACAAGGGCATTCCGCTGGCCGTCGTGACCGCCATTGCCTACCACGAGCTGTACGGCAAGGAGGTCAAGTACTGCTGTGACCGCAAGGAGGCCAAGGACCACGGTGCCGACAAGGGCAACCTTTTGGGCTATGAGCCCCAGGACGGCGACCGCGTGATTATGGTCGAGGATGTCACCACCTCCGGCAAGTCCATCGACGAGACCTACCCCAAGGTCAAGGCTGCTGCCGATGTCGAGATCAAGGGCCTTATCGTTTCCCTCAACCGCATGGAGGTCGGCAAGGGTGGCGTGACCACCGCGCAGAAGGAGATCGAGGCCAAGTACGGTTTCCCCGTCGCGAGCATCGTCTCCATGGCCGAGGTCGTCGAGACCCTCTACAACCACGAGATCGACGGCAAGGTCGTCATCGATGACGAGCTCAAGGCCGCTATCGACGCCTACTACGAGCAGTACGGAGTCCGTTAGTTACGCGGTTTTACCAAACCGCGTAACGGCTCGACGCTGCAAGCCCGCCAGAGCGGCAATCTGCCTTTCAACTTCGGCGGCATGACCAGAAGGTCAATGCCGCCTCGTTTCAAGGCACCTTGCTCGCTCTGGCGGGTTTTCGCTGACTTTGCCATAACATCGGCGTGGCCTTGATGGTCGGCACTCATTGGGGACAGACTTAAATGAGTGCCTGCAAAATGAGCTTGGATAATCTTCCGTTTTTGGCCGGTTTGTAGTCATTGGGGACGTTCTTAAATGACTACTCAGGATGAGCGTCCAAAAATCCGCGCTCGTTCGATTGGCGCATATCTACGCAGCGTAGGTTGTCGAGCCTGGCCTTCAAATGGATACTGACTGTCGAACCGGTTCACTCCATTTCTTCAATTTGATTGGACAGCCCATGAACCAGATACGGCAAACCAATGCTTCCCATACTTTTTTGGCAGCGCATGCCATCAAGCAGCTGCGCGAAGAGCGCGGCCTCACCCAGCGCGCCCTGGCGGAAAGCCTTGGCGTGACCGATAAAGCCGTCAGCAAGTGGGAATCCGGCCGCGGCCTTCCCGACATTTCCCTCGTTGGGCCTTTGGCCCAGAGACTCGGCATAAGCGTGGCTGAGCTTTTGGCTGGTGACATTCGGGCCAACGCCAACCGTGCAGGCAATATGCTCAAAGGCGTCTTTTACGTTTGCCCTATCTGCGGAAACGTTGTGCACGCGCTCGGAGAAGGCAGCTTTAGCTGCTGCGGCTCCACGATGTTTCCCCAGGAGGCCGAAGAGCCGGACGCGGACCACGCCTTTTCCATCGAGCGCATTGAGGACGATTGGTACGTCACGCTCGATCATCCCATGACCAAAGATCACTACATTAGCTTTGTGGCATATGCGACTATGGACGGCATCTGCTTTAAGAAGCTCTATCCAGAGCAATCGGTGCAGCCGCGCTTCCATATTACCGGGCGCGGCAGGATATATCTTTACTGCAACCAACACGGGCTCTTTACGTCGCTGACGCCTCGCAAATAACGGCTGTCTATCCGCCCTCCTCATGCGTTTCCCAGGGGACCCAAAATGAGCGTGGATAATCTCCCGGTTTTGGCCTGTGTGCGGGCTCAAAGTGGGAGATTATCCACGCTCGTTATCTGAGTGTCCAAAAATCCACGCTCGTCGTTACTTGAGCCCGGGCAGGCGGGTGTAGGGAAACGACCGCTCTAAGAACTCGGAACAGCGGGCGTAATCTTTGGCAAAGTAGCTGCTGTAGAGCGAATCGAGCACGTATTGCACGGCGATGTGGCTGGCGAACTGCGTGATGCGGTGCGTCATACTCTCGTGGTCGCTTACTGTGAGATAGGCGGCAAAGCCGGGGTGAATGCGGGCGCAGTACGGTGTGCCGATGACGATGACCGGGACGCGTCGACTGCTGAGGATCGGCAAGATCTCCCTGAGGTTGGGGGCAAGGCCGCTGTAGGAGATAACAATCGCCACATGGTCGGGGCCCGAGGCGAGCGCCGTACGCACCTGGGCTTCGACGCTGCCGTAGCACGTCGCGCTTTTACCGGCGGAAAGCAAGCGATCGCGGAACATTCCCGCTGGATACAGGTTATGCGAGCCCGTGTAGATGTCCACGGTGTCGGCGCGCATGACGAGCTTGGCGGCGTAGTCGAGCTGTGCGGGGTCGAGCAGTTCCTGCGTTTCGGCCAAGGTGGTCTGGTAGAGCCCCTCCATGCGCTCCATTACCTGTGCGGGGGTGGAGGTGGCATCGAAGGGAAAGTTGATGTCCACGTCGCGCCGATTGCCCGCCTCGGTCGCCTGGCGGATGAGCTCGACCTTGAGGTCTTTGAATCCCTCGAGGCCGAGCTTTTTGCAAAAGCGGTGCACGCTCGCGACCGAAACGTTGGCGCACGCGGCAAATTCCTTAATGGAAAGCCCGCGCACATCCTCGCCCATGGCGAGGGCCGTTTGCCCAAGTTGTTGCTCGGTGGGGGTGAGGCTTTTGCCCTGCGTGATCTTTCGCCTGATATCCATATGGCTCCTATGCGTTTGCGTCGCGATAAACCAATCATAGCGATAAATAAAACGTTCGGCTTGGCTGGGAGTTTTGGTCCGCCGGTCTATGAACGACGGACCGCTCGACGCTGCGCGGGCTCAACATAGGGCGTGCCCTGCCCGAGTTGTTTGCGCTCGGGCTGCTATCCGAGCACGCGTACGGGCCCCAAGAGGCCGCTGGGATCGGAGGGCTCGGTCATGCCGAACATGTCGGGGACGGCGTGGTCGAGGGTGTTGATGATATCGATCGTAAGCGCGTGCTCGCCGGCTAAAAGTGCGGCGGCCTCAAAGCGGTAAGGCGGACAGATGCGGGTGCCGAGGGATTTGCCGTCGAGGGTGACGGTTGCGGTCTCAAAGACCTCGCCAAGGTCGATGACGGTGCGGGTGGCCGCTTCGCCCAGGACAAAGGAGGCCCGGTAGCGGAATGTGCCGGCCTTGCCGGGGAACTCGGCCGAGGAAAGGTCGTGCAGGTCTGCAAGCTCAACAGACTCGCCAAAGGCATCGGTGCCAGGGGCAGAGAAGGCAACCGCCCAGGGCCCGTCGACGCATGTGGCTTCGTCTTCGGCGGTTGCCACAGCAACGGAACCTGTAGCCCCAAGGACCACGATGCAGCTCTCGTAGGGAGCCAGCTCGAGCGTGCCGTCAAAGGCGGCGGGCTCGGTGCCGTTGAGCAGGTCGAGGCGCGCGCCTGCAACGGGTGTGCCGTCGGCAAGCGCAATCTGAGTGGAGATACCCTGCTTGGGATGCTCGTTGACGAGCATCAGATAGCTCTCGCCCGCCCGCTCGTAGCGCAGTGCGCGCAGCCGGGGCTGGGGCTCGGCGCAAACGACGGTCTGCATGCCGGTATTGGCAAGTGTGTCTGCGAGCTCAGTGGTCGCCAGGAGCTTGATGTCGGTGACCGCGGCTGCATCCAGGGAGGCAAAGCCCTCGCGGCCTGCAGTGTCACCGTCGTAGCGCTTGTTCGGCAACTCATCCAGCGCGTACACGGCAACACCTGCGGCTGCGGCACGCGCGGCAAAGTCGAGCACGGCTCCGCCGACAAACTCGGCTCCGGGCATCACCAGGCAGCGGTATGCCTGGCCGTTCACGCTAAAGCCGCTACCGTCTGCAGCAATTTCAACGGCATAGCGCCCTGCGTCCTCAAATGCCTCTGCCGGCACGATGTCAAAGTCGACCTGCGCACGCATAAGCTCGGAGGCGGCATGCTGCATAAAGTTCGCCTCGCCTGCCCACTCGGCATCCGCATGGTAGAGAAGTGCCACCGGGGTCGTTGCGCGCCCGCCGCTCAGCAGGCTCGCCGTACGGTTCATGTAGCTCATGAGCTGCCCAAAGTGTGCAAACTGGGGGTTTTGGCCATGCGCATAGAAATGCGGCGGGCAGTCCCAGTCGGGGAAGGCGGCCATGCTAAAGGCATGCGGCACAAACCAATTGACGCCGCGCACCAAAAAATGATCGGCGATCCACTTCATCTCGCGTAGGCCTTCGTGCCATCCAAATGCGCCAAAGACCTCGGCCATGCAGCGCCCCTGCTTTTTGGGATCGAGGTGTGCCGCCGAGGAGCCCAGCTTGGGCAGCACGTAGTTATAGAACTCGAGGTCCCACACGCCGCGTCCGTAGCTGTGAAGGCCGCGGTCCATGCCGGGTGCCAGCTGGTTGATCACGATGTCGACGCCCGCCATATCCTGACCGCCCACGGCGCGGAAGTAGTGCCCGGCGCCCACGCCCAGGCGCGCGTGGCAGTCCTTGTCCTCGATAACGTGGCCGATGTACTGCACGCCGTGCGCGCGGCACCAGTCGCCGAGCTGGTCGCAGAAGCACTCCTTGTAGAGCGTGCTCGCGATGTCCATATAGACGTGGCGTACGTGCGCGCCGGCCGGCTCGCGGTCCCACAGGTGCGGGAGCTCGTCCAGGTAGCGCTCGCCCAGTGCCGCGCGCAGGCGACGCTCAAGCTCGGCCGACCAGGGTAGGGGCGCGGTGGCCTTGCCGATGAGCGTGTCCGAGATGCCATCGGGGCCCGTGGTGCCCTTCTCGTTGGCAAAGCCCGGTTCGTCCGAGAAGAAGCCCAGGATCGTCTTGCCAAACTCATCGCCCAGATGCTCAAAATGCGGCTCATAGACAGCATCGATGAGCTGCGCCACCGAGTCGCGGTCGACCATATTGATGTGGTCCTCGTTGTAGGAGGTCTTGCCGCTCGTGAACATCACGCATGCCTGCGTGAGGCCCGCAGGTGCATCGAAGACCAGGCGGCTGGGGTTGCCGTCTGTATCGTCGATTACTCGGTAAGCGACGTCGACGGAGCTGCCGTCCTGCATAAATGTCACGCCGTAGAAGTGCTCGGTTTTGTCGAACATGTTGGCGAGCGCGATGCTTGCGGCGGACGTGGGACCCACGATGTCGAGTGTGCGGTGCGTGAGAACGATCTTGCGGAGCTCGGGCACGGCCTCCTTGACGGCGCCGTTGGCAAAGCCCGTGGGGAAGTGCGCGTCGTCCAAGATCCAGAGCTTAAGGCCCAGCTGCTTGCACTCGTCAATGACAAAGCGCAGGTCGCGCCACCAGCCCTCGCCGCAAAAATCGGGGTGTGGGCGGCTTTCGAGACAGACCTCGTGGATGTCGGCGCCGGCGATCTTTTCCAGATACTCGGCAATGGTTTTATGGCTCTCGCCCTTCATCCACAAAAACGGAAGCACGTGGTTGTCGTATGTGCCCTCGAGCACCTGCTGATAGTACGCGGTCATGGATCCTCCTTGGCTCGATCGATCTGCTGCATAGCACAGATTATGGACGCGTCGGCGCGTTCTGCTAATATCTGAATCACGACGAACTATGACTAAATCAACGATTGGCAAGCCATGGAGATCGACGAGCTCGAGCGTAGGCTCAGCGAACTGAGCGCCAGTGAGATCGCTTATAAAGACGGCATGGCATTTGATTGGTCGATTATGACCGAGCATGTCGAAATCGACGGATGCCCAGTGCGCAAGATTGGGCAGCCAGGGTTTGCCTACGCCCAGCCCGGCATGCCGCGTGGCCTGACGATAAGGAAAAACTCGCGCTTTAATGCAGTTCCCGAGCACGTGCATGATTACGTGGAGCTGAGCTATGTGTATCGCGGACGCTGCCCGCAGACGGTGGCGGGGGAGAGGCTCGAGCTGGGCCGCAACGAGGTGCTTTTGCTCGACGCCCTCTGCCCGCATGCCGTGGCGGCGCTTGGTGAGGACGACATCATGCTGAGCATGACCGTTTCACGCTCTTTTTTGCGCCGGAGCCTCGAGTCGAGCCTCTCGCGCGAGAGCGCGGTCTCGCGGTTTTTGTTCAACGCGCTCAACAGCGAGACGGACCATCGGGGCCATGTCCGTTTTCATTGCGGCGAGAGCCGTCGGATTCGGCGCTACATGCAGGAGATGCTCTGTGAGCTGTATGACCCGAGCCCTAATGGTCCCGAGATCGTCCTGCGTCTGTTTCAGCTGTTTTTGGCCGAGCTCATGGATTGCTACGAGCGCAAGCTGGTGCGCGGCGCGGCGGACGGCGCGGCGGGGCCCACTGCCCTGGTGACGGGAATGCTCGGCTATATCGATCGCGAATTCGCTGCATGCTCCCTCGAGGGGATGGCGGCGGAGTTTGGCTTGAGCCCTAATTATGCGACGGCGCTCCTCAAGCGGCATGTGGGCAAGACCTTTAGGCAGCTTGTGCAGGAGCGACGCCTGGTGCGTGCGGCCGAGCTTCTGCGCGGTGGCGCCACGGCCGGGGCGGCTGCGCATGCGGTGGGCTATGAAAACATGAGCTTCTTCTACCGTAAGTTTCACGACAAGTATGGCTGCACCCCCGCGGCATACCGCCGGTAAGCGCGGGGCGGATCGTCTTCGCTCCTTCGGTGTCAAAAAGTTTCAGCTGCAGCGCTGTTGCAGCGCGCGTCTGCGAAAAGAAGTGTCCAAATCGGCGCCTTCGCCCTGGCCTGGAGCGACTCGGCGGCATACTCGTTTCATCAGCAACACGCATGAGCGAGGAGGCACTTATGGGATTCCCCGAGGGTTTCTATTGGGGTGGCGCTACCGCCGCCAATCAGTTTGAGGGCGCTTGGAACGTGGACGGCCGCGGTCCTTCCGTCGACGACCATTTTTTGGGCGGCAGTTACAAGGAGCCGCGTCAGATTACGATCGACATCGACCCCGACCGCTTCTACCCCAATCATGACGGTATCGACTTCTACCATCACTACGAGGAGGATATCGCGCTGTTCGCCGAGATGGGCTTCAACATGTTCCGCATGTCCATCTCTTGGAGCCGCATCTTCCCCAACGGCGACGACGCCGAGCCCAACGAGGCCGGCCTCGCCTTCTACGATCGCGTCTTCGACTGCCTGCGCGCTCACAATATTGAGCCGCTCGTGACCCTGTCGCACTACGAGATGCCTTATCACCTGGTCGAGAAATACAATGGCTGGGCGAGCCGCGAGCTCATCGGCTTCTTTGAGAAGTACTGCCAGACCGTCTTCGACCGCTATCAGGACAAGGTCAAGTTCTGGCTCACCTTCAACGAGATCAACTGCGGCACCCAGGACATTGGTAACCTCTTTGGGACCAGCATGATCCAGGGCTTTGAGGGCCCGGCTTCGGCGGTCCACACCACGCCGCAGGCCCGTATGCAGGCCCTGCATCACCAGTTTGTCGCCAGCGGCCGCGTCGTGCGCTATGCCCACGAGCACTATCCGCAGTTTAAGATGGGCAACATGGACTGCTTCGTCCTCTCCTATGCCGCCACGTGCGATCCGGCCGACGTGTTCGCCACGCAGCAGGAGATGAATACCATGAACTGGTACTGCTCCGACGTGCAGGTGCGCGGCAAGTATCCGTTCTATGCCAAGCGTTTCTGGGCCGAGAACGACGTCGAGCTCGTGATGGAGGACGGCGATCTGCAGGATATCGCCGACGGCAAGGTCGATTTCTACACCTTTAGCTACTACATGTCCGGCACCGTGGGCACCCACAAGGATCACGAGATGACCGAGGGCAACATGACCTTTGGCGGCAAGAATCCCTATCTGGAGTCCACCGACTGGGGCTGGCAGATCGATCCGCTGGGCCTGCGCATCGCCCTCAACGAGATTTACGCCCGCTACGAGATTCCGCTGATGGTGGTCGAGAACGGTATGGGCGCCTACGATGAGGTCGAGGAGGACGGCTCCATCCACGATTCGTACCGCATCGCCTACCTGCGTAGCCACATCAAGGCCATGGGCGAGGCCATCGAGGATGGCGTCGACCTGATTGCCTATACCTGGTGGGGCCCCATCGACCTGGTTTCTGCCGGCACCGGCGAGATGCGCAAGCGCTACGGCTTCATTCACGTCGATAAGTACGACGACGGCACCGGTACCTACGAGCGCCGCCGCAAGGACAGCTTCTACGCCTACCAGAAGATCATCAAGTCCAACGGTGCCGAGGGTCTGGATTAATCGACAATATGAGCGCCACTGGGGAAAAGGTTTTGGGAAGGGCTTGGAAGGGCTTGCGATTCGAACCCTCACCTTAGTATTTTGGCCATTTGGCACTATAATCACCATAGGCATGCGCAAAACGTTGCGCTTAATCAAGAGGAGAAATCGTATGGGTCTGTTTGACATGTTCAAGAAGAAGGCTGAGCCCGCGACTGCCGCTGCTCCGTCCTCCATCTCTGCTTCTGCCGGCGCCGACGTGCTGTGCTCGCCCGTCAAGGGCAAGGTCATCAAGATGGCCGACGTGCCCGATCCCGTCTTTGGTGGCGAGGTTCTGGGCAAGGGCTGCGCCGTGTGGCCCGAGGACGACCTGGTCTACGCTCCCTGCGACGGCAAGGTGACCGTCACCATGGGTCACGCCGTGGGCCTGCAGTCCGATAGCGGCATCGAGGTTCTGGTGCACGTTGGCGTCGATACCGTCAACATGAACGGCGACGGCTTCGAGGGCTTCGTCAAGGCCGACGATGTCGTTAAGGCTGGCCAGCCCATGCTCAAGATCGACCGCGCCAAGATCGCCGCTGCCGGCTACAAGGACTGCGTCGTCGTGGCCGTGTCCAACACCGCCGAGTTTGCCGATGTCGAACTCGCCGTCGAGGCCGACTCCGCTGTCGCCGCCGGTGACGTCATCGTAAAGGTCGTCCGCAAGTAAACTGCGGCAACATAAGGATGTGCAAGGGTGGTCGGGTTGTCCGGCCACCTTTTTTATTGCACCGCGGGGAAGCGTTTTATTGCACGTTGGGCGGGCTCGCAAACCGTTCGGACGCTAAAACGAACCGACCGCGCCTTCGTGCCCCCGAGGGTGTTAATAAGTGGATAGTATGGGCTTACTTATTACAACGTGCGCCGCGTCTGGGAAGCGCGGTGCCGCTCATTGGGAGGAACAACATGAAAAAGAAGCTGCTGCTTGCGCCCCTCATGGCCGTCTTGGTTGCATGCGTGGTCGTGCTTTCCGGTTGTGGAGGCCCTTCGGTCGAGGAACTCATCACCGAGGATCTTACGACTCAGTTTGACGAGGTCAAGAACGGTGGCGACGAGTTCCTTTCTGGTCTGGAGGAGGCTTCGGGCGACGAGTTCGAGCAGCTGGGTATCGATCCCAAGGAGTATGCCAAGACCTATCTCGAGGGCTTTGATTACAAGATCGGCGACGTGACGGTCGACGAGGACAAGGGTGTCGCGACCGCCGAGGTCTCCATCACCTGCAAGTCCATGAACAAGATCGTCGAGGACTTCTCCACCCAGTATCAGGAGAAGGTCGCCGCGCTTGATACGGTTCCTTCCGATGACGAGCTGTACAAGATGGCCGGTCAGGTTATGGTCGATGTGACCAAGGCCACCGAGCCCAGGAAGACCACGGTTATCTTCAAGTACACCTGCAACGACGACGGCGAGTGGTCTGCCGATGACTCCGTCAACTCCGAGATGATGGATGCAATGCTGAGCTAGTTTGTTGCGGCGTTTTACCAAACGCCGCAACTGCTCGACGCTGCGCGGGCACCAGAGCGACAACTTGTCATTCAAAGAGGACGGCATGACCAGAAGGTCTATGCCGTCCTCTTTTCATGCCAATTTGTTCGCTCTGGTGCCCGCTCGCTGTCCATCCT
>CAUGJN010000035.1 GCA_959599635.1 uncultured Collinsella sp. | reverse complement strand
TTTTTTGAGCGCTTGATACGCTTTAACCCTGCGGAAACATTTTTCTGCGATAGTATCTGCGATATAGACCAGTCGAAACCCGCCCGAAAGAAAGGGGAGCGACATGAACCAGCAGAACATCGATTACGTACTCCGCTCCGTAGAGCAGCGTGACATCCGCTTTGTGCGTCTGTGGTTTGTCGACATTCTCGGCCGCCTCAAGAACTTTGCCATTAGCCCCGAGGACCTCGAGGTCGCTTTTGAGGAGGGTATTGGCTTTGACGGCTCCGCCATCGAGGGTTTTGCCACGCCCGAGGAAGCCGACATGCTGGCGTTCCCAGACGCTTCGACCTTCCAGATCCTGCCGTGGCGCCCGAGCCACAACGGCGTCGCCCGCGTGTTCTGCGACGTGTGCACTCCCGATCGCAAGCCATTTGCCGGCGACCCGCGCGATGCCCTGCGCCGCATGTTCCGCAAGGCCGAGAAGGCTGGCTATCTGCTCAACGTGGGTGCCGAGCTGGAGTATTACTACTTCCCCGACGAGCACACCCCCGAGCCGCTCGACAACGTGGGCTACTTCGATCTTTCGGTGAGCGATGCCGCCCGCGACCTGCGTCGCAACACGGTTCTCACGCTCGAGAAGATGTCCGTGCCCGTGGAGTACACCTTCCACGCCGCCGGCCGCTCGCAGCATGGCATGAGCCTGCGTCACGCCGAGGCCCTGAGCATGTCCGACGCTATCACCACGGCCAAACTCATCATTAAGCAGCAGGCCTACGAGAGCGGTTGCCACGCCTCCTTTATGCCCAAGCCGTTGGCGGGCGAGGACGGCAGTGCCATGTTCCTGTGCCAGTCGCTATTCGACCACGACGGCAACAACGTGTTTTGGGGCGAGGACGACGAGAAGTACCATCTCTCCGACGTCGCCAAGCACTATATGGCTGGCATCCTGGCGCATGCCCGCGAGATCAGCGCCATCACCAACCCCACGGTCAACTCGTACAAGCGCATCACGACGGGCGGCGACTCCGTGCCACAGTACGCCACGTGGGGCCTGCGCAACCGCGCGAGTATGGTCCGCATCCCGGTCTACAAGCCCGGCAAGCCGCTGTCCACGCGCATCGAGCTGCGCAGTCCCGACCCCATGGCCAACCCGTACCTGGTCAACGCCGTCACGCTGGCGGCCGGTCTCGACGGCATCGAGCGCAAGCTGGAGCTCCCGCCCGAGGCCACGGCCGAGACGCTCAAGCTTACCGACCGTCAGATGGTCGAGGCCGGCTACGCGCCGCTGCCGCGCTCGCTCAAAGAGGCGCTCGACGTGTTTGAGGACTCGCAGTTTATGAAGGATGCCCTTGGCGAGCACATCCACAGCTTCTTCCTCAAAAAGAAGCGCGACGAGTGGCATAAGTTTGAGTCTACGATCACCGAGTGGGAGATTAAGCACTACCTGGCGAACTCCTAATCGCGCTGGCTTGTTCCAGTACGATTGAGCTCATTTCTTTGGAGGCCGATATGTCCGAAAAGAGTGCCCTGTTCATGGCGCGCACGACGCGCTTCCACGAGTTTGCCCGCAGCTTGACGACCACCCTGGGTGTCGAGGTGAGCCTGGCAACCCCCGATTCGCCGACTGCGGCGCATGACTTTGACCTGCTGATCCTCGATTCCGATGGCATCCGCAGCGACCGCATCGACCAGATTGCCAAGTGGCTTGACGATCGCGGCGGCGTTCCCATGCTGGTGATCGTCGACGACGAGGCGCTCGGCACCCTGCGCCTGCCGAATCACGCGCATGCCGACTTTGTATGCCCCACGGCGACGCCCAATGAGCTCAAGGCTCGCGCGCAGCGCCTGATGGGCGAGGAGGAGACCGTCACCGCCGACGATGTGCTCAACATCGATAACCTCGAGATCAACCTGGCTACCTACCAGGTGACACTCGATAACGAGCCCATCGACCTGACGCTGATGGAGTACTCGCTGCTGAGCTTTTTGGCGACGCACCCCAACCGCGCCTACAGCCGCGAGGTGCTGCTGCACCGCGTGTGGGGCTTTGAGTACTGCGGCGGCACGCGCACCGTCGACGTGCACATTCGACGCATCCGCTCCAAGGTGGGCCCGCAGATCGCGGCGCACATCACCACCGTCCGCGGCGTGGGATATCTGTTTAAGGACTAGATTTCCACCACAAAGGGGACAGGCGCCTTTGTGGTGGTTTTGCCGCAGGTGCGGGTTCCCTTCGAGTTTGCAGCAGAACTTAAGCCTTCCTAAAAGATTGCGTTCTCGTACACGTACGCCCGCATATTGGGGTACAACTCAACGTGAACAATGATGGCCCGCCACATGTTTGGCGGGCCTTTGGTTATTTGACGAAAGGATCGCAGCTATGAGCGAGAACGATTCCCAGCGTCCCCAGGATGTTGGCAATGCCGGCGAGACCCAACAGCAGCCGCGTGTGCAGGTGGAGTCGACGCCTGCCGATGGCAACAACATTCCCTACGTGCAGGCCTACGATACGCAGACCGGCAAGCCGCTGGGCGGCCAGCAGGTCGTGAACAAGCACACGGTGGTCAAGACCAAGACCAAAAAGCTGCCGATCTTCATTACGGCACTCGCCGGCTGCGCATGTGGTGCCCTGCTGGTCATTGCGCTCATTATGAGCGGCACGCTCAACATCGGCGGCGGCAAGAATGCCGTGACGGCGGGCGCTTCGGGTTCGTCGACGCAAAAGATCACCATCGATTCCGAGGACACTACGCTGGCCGAGGCCGTTTCTGCCAAGGCCCTGCCCTCCGTGGTTTCCATTACCGCCACTTCGAGCGGCAGCCAGAATGGCTCGCTTTCGCAGTCTGCCGACGAGTCGGACAGCTCGGGCAGCGTCGGATCGGGTGTTGTGCTCGATACCGAGGGCCACATCCTCACCAACAACCACGTGGTCGATGGCTATGACCAGTACGTGGTGACCATGGATGACGGCACCACCTACGAGGCCGAGTTCGTGGGCAACGATGCCTCGAGCGACCTGGCCGTCATCAAGCTCAAGGACGCCGATGCTTCCAAGCTCACCCCGATCGAGATCGGCGACTCCTCCAAGCTCAACGTGGGCGAGTGGGTCATGGCGATCGGCTCGCCGTTTGGCAACGAGCAATCTGTATCCACGGGCATTGTGTCGGCGCTGTATCGCTCCACGGCCATGAGCTCTACCAACGGTAACACCATCTATGCCAACATGATCCAGACCGATGCCGCCATCAACCCGGGCAACTCCGGTGGCGCGCTCGTCAACGACAACGGCGAGCTCGTGGGCATCAACTCGCTCATCGAGAGCTACTCGGGCTCCAGTTCGGGCGTGGGTTTTGCCATTCCCGTTAACTATGCCAAGAACATTGCCGACCAGATCATCGACGGTAAGACGCCGGTGCATCCGTACATGGGCGCCACGCTTTCGAGCGTCAATGCGCTCAACGCCCGCACCAACAAGTTGAGCACCGATAGCGGCGCGTATGTGGCGAGCGTCGTCGAGGACGGTCCTGCCGCCAAGGCCGGCATTCAGGAGGGCGACGTCATCACCAAGCTGGGCGACGATGAGATTTCGAGCGCCGACGGCCTGATCATCGCGCTGCGCAGCCACGAGGTGGGCGAGAAGGTCGAGATCACGCTCATGCGCGGCAAGGAAGAGAAGAAGGTCACCGTCGAGCTGGGCTCCGACGAGGAGCTGCAGAACCAGCAGCAGGACGACAGTTCGACCGACACCGGCAACGGCGGTATTACCGACGAGCAGCTGCGCCAGTACCTGGAGGAGCTGCTGGGCCAGCAAGGTCAGGGTCAGGGCAACGGTCAGGGTTTCTAACGAGCCGTTTCGCACATGCCGAAGCCATAGGGGCTGTTCCGCCAGCGCGGGACAGCCCCTCTTTTCGCGATGATCCCTTGGAGACGGAGGAAAACGGATCATTTAGAAACGGCAAGGGCATGGTTTAATCGCGCGATCCACCCCAGTCTGGCGGCTGCCGATTCGGTGCGGTTCGAAAGGGTTATTCGGCGCCATGGTGACCGGTGGTACTCTTGTATCCGTTTGAAATCGAGCGAAGGAGTGCCGCAATGGAGCAATCGAGCCTGTTTGGTGACGGTGTAGATATCGATACCAAAACGCCCGCGAGCGAGGATGCCGCCGCACCGACCGACGCCCGTGCCCAGGCGGCGGCGCGTGCGGCCGAGCTGCGCCACGAGCTCGATTACCACGCCTACCGCTACTACATGCTCGATGCGCCCGAGATCACGGATGCCGCCTTCGACAAAATGCTCGTTGAGCTCCAGCAGATCGAGGCCACCTACCCCGACCTGGTGACGCCCGACAGCTATACCCAGCGCGTGGGCGGCTACGTGAGCGAGCAGTTTACGCCGGTCACGCACATGGCACGCATGTATTCCATGGACGATGCCATGGATCTGGACGAACTCGACGCGTGGCTCCAGCGTACCGAGGATGCGCTCGGTGCCGGTAGCGTCACCTATACCTGCGAGCTTAAGATCGACGGCCTGGGCGTGGCGCTTACCTACCAAAACGGAACCTTCGTGCGCGCCGCCACACGTGGCGATGGCACAACGGGCGAGGACGTGTCGCTCAACGTGCGTACCATCAAGGATGTGCCCATGCACCTGTCCGAGCCGGCGCTCGCCCACATGGGCGCCGACCGCGAGCGTACCATCGAAGTACGTGGCGAGGTCTATATGCCCAAGGGCAGCTTTGTTCGTCTGAACGATGAGGCCGATGCCGAGGGCCGCGACCCTTTTGCCAACCCGCGCAACGCTGCTGCAGGATCCCTGCGCCAAAAGGACCCCAAGGTCACGGCGCGTCGCGACTTGGCCACCTTTATCTATGCCATTGCCGATACCGACCCACTGCACGTCCACAGCCAGCGCGAGTTTCTGGACTGGCTGCGTAGCGCCGGCTTTAGCGTCAACCCCAACGTGGCCCGCTGCGCCACGCCGGCCGAGGTCCACGAGTTCTGCGCCCAGGCCCTCGAGCATCGCGGCGACTTGGACTACGACATCGACGGCGTGGTCGTAAAGGTCGACAGCTTCCAGCAGCAGCTCGACCTGGGCTTTACCGCTCGCGCACCGCGCTGGGCCATTGCCTTTAAGTTCCCGCCCGAGGAAAAGCAGACCGTACTGCGCGAGATTCGCATCCAGGTAGGCCGCACCGGTGTGCTCACGCCGGTCGCCGAGTTCGACCCGGTGACGGTTGCCGGCTCCACTATCGCGCGCGCCACGCTGCACAACATCGACGAGATCCGTCGCAAAAACGTGCGCGAGGGCGACACTATCATCGTGCACAAGGCGGGCGACGTGATCCCCGAGGTCGTGGGCCCGGTGCTCGACAAGCGCCCGGCCGATTCGGTCGACTGGCGCATGCCCAAGGTCTGCCCCGT
The DNA here is from genome assembly GCA_959599635.1 of uncultured Collinsella sp. GTDB lineage: Bacteria > Actinomycetota > Coriobacteriia > Coriobacteriales > Coriobacteriaceae > Collinsella. The sequence goes on along the minus strand of CAUGJN010000035.1, from coordinate 7,598 downwards.
GTGCGGTAGCCCCGTGGTCCACGAGGATGGCGAGGTTGCCTACCGCTGCGTGTCCATCGACTGCCCCGCACAGCTCAAGGAGCGCCTGCTCCACTGGGTGAGCCGTGGCTGCATGGACGTCGACGGCCTGGGCGACGAGATTGTCGACAAGATGATTGCCGCTGGCCTGATCCACGATGTCGCGGACTTCTACCAGCTTACGGTGGACGATATCGCCGGACTGGACACGGGACGCACCTATGCCAGCTCCAATAGCAAAAAGGGCGTCAAGAAGGGCGACCCCATCCCGGTGGGCCTCAAGACGGCCGAGAAAATCATCGCCGAGCTCAACAAGTCCAAGAGCCAGCCGCTCGGTCGCGTGCTGTTTGCCCTGGGCATCCGCCATGTGGGCAAGAGCGTGGGCGAGGTCATCGCCGAGCGATTCCTGTCGATTGACAAGCTTATCTTGGCGAGCGAAGAGGATATCGCCGAGTGCGAGGGCATCGGTCCCAAGATTGCGGCGAGCGTCAAGCAGTTCCTGGCCGTGCCCGAGAACCTTGCCGTGCTGGAACGTCTGCGCCAAGCGGGCCTTTCGCTCGAGGTCGACTTGGGCGCCGCTCATGCGCAAGCCGCGGCCGAAGCTGGCGTGGCGGGCGAGCTCGCCGACGCACAGCCGCTTGCGGGTCTGACCTTCGTGCTCACCGGCACGCTCGTCAACCGCACGCGCGACGAGGCAGGTGCGGCGCTCAAGGTACTCGGCGCCAAGGTTTCGGGTAGCGTGTCAAAGAAGACGAGCTATCTGGTCGCCGGCCCCAAAGCGGGCTCCAAGCTTACCAAGGCCGAGCAGCTGGGTGTGCCCGTGCTGGACGAGGACGCGCTCGAGCAGATCCTGGCGACTGGTGAGGTGCCGGAGGCGTAATGGATATCGAGAATCGCAATTGCTCGCAGGCGGAAGGGCGCGCGAGGCATTCCCAAGTGCAGGCAAAAGAGCGCTTAATGATGCGAATTTGCGTTGCCGAGCGCGAGCGCGCGGCGGGTGCATCTCGCGATGCCTTTGAGGCGTTGACCGAGTTAGAGGCGAGGCTCGGTCTAGCCTAGAGAGACCGGCACCGTGATCTGCGTCACGTAGGTTGCTGGGTCGTCGCTGATGATGTCGTCGATCAGGGCGATTTTGCGTCGCCCCGCTACGCCGCCAGCTTGTCAAAAACCCCGCGCCGGTTGAGCACGGTAAATGCAATCACACAGATGACCGCCGACAGAATGGACCCGCACGGCGAGGCAATGCCCATGGGAAACAACGTATCGGAATAGGCGTTCGACAGCAGCCATGCACCGGGCACGCGAATGAGCGCCACGGCCAGCACGTTGTGCGCAAAGCCGATGTAGCTCTTGCCGTATGCAGCGAAAAAGCCGCTAAAGCAAATGTGGATGCCGGCAAAAATCGCGTCGAAAATATAACTGTGCATATAGCCAGTACCGGCGGCGACCACCGCGGGGTCCTTGGCAAAAAAGCCGATAAACGCCGGTGCCACCAGCCACATCAGCACCGTGATCAGGCAACCGTACACGACCGAGATGGTCATGGCATCTTTGAGCACCTGACGCGCGCGGTCTCCCTTGCCCGCGCCGGCGTTTTGCGCCGTGAGCGCGCTGACGGTAGCGCCCATGGAACTCGGCACAATGAACAAAAAGCTGATTATCTTCTCGACCAGGCCCACGGCGGCGGCGTCGACCAGACCGCGGTGGTTGGCGATGACGGTGATGAACATAAACGCCACTTGGATGCAGCCGTCCTGCACGGCCACAGGCACGCCGATCTTAAGAATGCTGCCGAGCACCTCGGGCTGAGGGCGCAGGTCGCTGCGCTTAACGTGGATGTTCGTGCGGCGGCTCTTGAGCCACACGAGCGCGAGGGCAACGCTGGCCGTCTGGGCGGTTACCGTGCCGAGCGCCGCGCCCACGGGGCCGAGTCCCATGTGGCCGATAAACAGAAAGTCGAGCGCGATATTGATGATGCACGCCACGCCGATTACGTACATGGGCGAGCGTGAATCGCCCAGCCCGCGAAAGATGGCCGAAAGAATGTTGTACGCGGCGATAAAGGGAATGCCCATAAAGCAGATACGCAGGTAGGCGGCAGTGCCTTCGACCGCCTCGGCCGGCGTGCCAATGAGCGCCACGATCTGCGGGCACAGTGCGAGCAGGACAGCGGCCAGCACCACCGAGACACCCATGAAGAGCGTGATGGTGTTGCCGATGGCGGTCTCGGCGCGATCGAAGCGACGCGAACCCACGGCGTGGCCGACGATAACCGTCGTTCCCATGGCCAGGCCCACGAGCGTCACGGTAATGATATAGAGCGTCTGCGCGCCGTTGCCCACGGCGGTGATGCCGGCGGCGCCGCTAAACTGCCCCATCATGTACAGGTCGGCCATGCCGTAGAGCATCTGCAAAAAGTACGAGAGCATATAAGGCAGGGCAAAGACCGCGATGGTCTTAAGGACATTGCCGCGTGTGAGGTCGTGTTCCATGGGCGGGGCTTTCTGGCTTGGTCTGTTTACGTACCAGTGTAGTAAAAACCCTACAACGATTGTAGAGTCAAGGTTTGTGTTGGCGGCGGGGCGAAAAAGTCACGCACGCGTTCATTTCCAATTGAATACGGACATGCGCCCTGTGAGCATGGCGCCTGCACTAGCCTTGCAGAAATCGATTTCGGAGCACTTGACACCGCCGCACGGCGCGCCATAATACGTGGGTTTGCGAACAACGTTTGATGGGGGATGAACCTGCGTGCGCAATCTCAAGATTTTGTTTTCCTATCTGGGGGCATACCGCCGCGATGCCATGCTCGGCGTGCTCTTTGTGACGGCCGAGACGGCGCTCGAGCTGTTTATCCCGGTCATCATGGCAAATATCATCGATGTGGGCGTGCCCGCGGGCGACATCAACTACATGCTGTTGCAGGGCACGTATATGTTGGTATGCGCCGCATGTTCGCTGGTACTTGGCTTGGGCTATGCACGCACGTCTGCTCGCGTCGCCTCGGGGCTGGGCGCTAACTTGCGCGAGGCGGAGTACCGCAAGATCCAGACGCTCGCTTTTGGCAATCTGGATAACTACGACGCCAGCTCGCTCGTCACCCGCATGACTACCGATATCACCGTCATCCAAAATGCCATCGGCAATGGCTTTCGCCCCATGGTGCGCGGTCCCGTGACGCTCATCGTCGGCTTGGTCTATGCGCTGGTGCTGTCGCGTCCGCTCGCCACCGTTTTCGCGATCATCCTGCCGGTGCTGGCGATCGTGCTGGGCGTTATCACCTATCGCGTCAGTCCGCTCCACCGCCAGCTGCAGACCTCGATGGACCATCTCAACGGTGTGGTGCAGGAGGACCTCACCGCCGTGCGCGCCGTCAAGGCGTACGTGCGCGCCGAGCACGAGGAGGCCAAGTTCGATGCCGTCAATACCGAGCTCGCGCACACGGCGACGAAGACCTTTGGCAACGCCGTGCTCAACCTGCCGGTGTTTCAGCTGTCGATGTACGTGGCGGCGCTTTCCATTCTGTGGATCGGCGGTCGCATGATTCTTGCCGGCGAGCTCGGCGTGGGCTCGCTCACGGGCTTTATGAGCTACGTGCTGCTCATCATGAACTCGCTCATGATGATCTCCAACGTGTTTTTGCTGCTCACCCGCGCACTTGCCAGCGTGGAGCGCATCTCGCGGGTGCTCGACGAGCGTTCGCTTATCCAAGCGCCCGACGCTGCCGCTGCCGTGCACGGGGTGGCCGACGGAAGCATCGAGTTTCGCGACGTGTCGTTTAAGTACCGCGCGGATGCTGCCGAGGATGTGCTCGAGCATATTGACCTTTGCATTGAGGCAGGCTCCACGGTGGGCGTGCTCGGCGGCACGGGCTCGGGCAAGAGTTCGCTTGTGCAGCTGATCGCGCGCCTGTACGACGCCACCGAAGGCGCCGTACTCGTGGGCGGGCGCGATGTGCGCGATTACGACCTGGTTGCCCTGCGCGACGCCGTGGGTATCGTGCTGCAAAAGAACGTGCTGTTTACGGGTACCGTGCGCGAGAACCTGCAGTGGGGCAATCCACAGGCGTCGGACAATGAGCTCCTCGCGGCTTGCCGCGCGGCGTGCGTGGATGAGTTCCTCGATCGCATCGGCGGGCTGGACGGCTATCTGGGCCAGGGCGGTGCCGGTGTCTCGGGCGGGCAGAAGCAGCGCCTGTGCATCGCGCGTACATTGCTCAAGCATCCGCGTGTGCTCATCTTTGACGATTCGACCAGCGCGGTCGATATGGCGACCGACGCCAAGATCCGCGAGCATATCGCTCAGATTCCCAACACGACGGTGATTGTCATTGCGCAGCGCATTGCGAGCGTCATGGATGCCGATTGCATTGTGGTGTTGGACGACGGTCGTGTCCACGGCGTGGGCACGCACGAGGAACTGCTGGCGGGCGATGCCATTTATCAGGAGATTTACGCCTCGCAGATGGAGTTTGCGGGGGATGCGGGCATCGCCGACGGCGCAAATGCCCCGTCTTCCTCTGGTTCCAGCGGATCAATTCAAGCCACGGAAGGAGGCGAGCAACATGCCTAAGACATCCGCTCAGGCCCGCCCCGCCAATCTGACGCAGACGCTCCGCCGCTTGCTCTCCTACATGGGTCACGCCAAGTTCTCGTTGCTCGCGGTGGGCGTGCTCGCCTCCGTCGCCGCCATCGCAAGCCTTGCCGGTACCTACATGGTGCGCCCCATCGTCAACGGTTTGGCAACGGGCGGCGAGGAATTGCTCACCAGGCAGGTTATCTTTACCGCTGCCATCTACGCCGCGGGCGTGCTCTCGGCCCTAGGCTACTCACAGATCATGGTGCGCGCGGCCCAACGCGTGGTCTCCGACATCCGCCGCGACCTGTTCGCGCACATCCAGACGCTGCCGCTCAGTTATTTTGACAGCACGCGCTCGGGCGACATCATGAGCTTCTTTACCAACGACGTCGACACCGTTTCCGAGGCGCTCAACAACAGCTTTGCCAACGTGATTCAGGCGAGCATCCAGATGGTCGGCACCACGGCCATGCTCATCATCCTTAACTGGCAGCTCACGATTATCACGCTCGTGTGCGATGCGGCCATTGTGCTGTATGCGCGCTACTCGGGCACGCGTTCCAAGCGCTTTTTTGCCGCCCAACAGGCGTCGCTGGGCGATTTGGACGGATACGTCGAGGAGATGGTCTCGGGCCAAAAGGTCATCAAAGTCTTTAATCACGAGCAGGCCAACGTGGCTGGTTTTGACGCGCGCAACCAAGAGCTGCGTCGCACCGGTGGTGCTGCGCAAGCCTACGCCAACTCGATGGTGCCCATGACCGTAGTGATTGGCTACGTCAATTATGCGATCGTCGCCGTGGCGGGCGGCATGCTCTGCATCAAGGGGCTCGCCGACGTGGGCGCGCTCGCAAGCTACCTGGTCTTTGTGCGTCAGGCCGCTATGCCCATCAACCAGTTCACGCAGCTGGGCAACTTCTTGCTCAACGCGCTGGCCGGCGCCGAGCGCCTGTTTGCCGCCATGGATCTTGAGCCCGAGGTGGACGAGGGCTGCGTGGAGCTGGTGCAGACGGGCGACGCCGCGTGGGCATGGAGGATTCCCGAGGGCCAGGGCGTGGGCGCGTACGGGCACCTGCATGATGTGGCTGCCGTTGATGAGTCGGGCCGCGCGGTGGCTGCCGACGGTACCGAGCTCACGTGCGGCTTGGTCCCGCTTGCCGGCGACGTGCGCTTCCATGCCGTGGACTTTTCCTACGTGCCGGGCACCCGTGTGCTCACGGACCTCAACCTGTTTGCCAAGCCGGGGCAAAAGATCGCGTTCGTGGGCTCGACGGGCGCCGGAAAGACGACCATCACCAACCTCATCAACCGCTTCTACGAGGTCGATGACGGCGAGATCACGTACGACGGCATCGACGTCAAGCACATTGCCAAGGCCAGCCTGCGCGGGTCGCTCGGCATTGTGCTGCAAGACACGCACCTGTTTAGCGGCACCATTGCGCAGAACATCCGCTTTGGCAAGCTCGACGCGACCGACGAGGAAGTGCGCGCCGCTGCCGAGGCCGCCTGCGCTGATTCGTTTATCCGCCGCCTGCCTAGAGGGTACGACACACCGGTCACGGCCGACGGCGCCAACCTGTCGCAGGGCCAGCGCCAGCTGCTCGCCATCGCGCGCGTGGCCGTCGCCGATCCGCCGGTGCTCATTCTGGACGAGGCCACGAGCTCCATCGACACGCGTACCGAAAAGCTTATCGAGCGCGGTATGGACCGCATCATGCGCGGACGCACCACGTTTATGATCGCGCACCGCCTGTCCACCGTCCGCGACGCCGACGCCATCATGGTCCTCGAACACGGCCGCATCATTGAGCGCGGCACCCACGAAGAGCTGCTCGCCCAGCACGGCGAGTACTGGCAGCTCGCGCATGGCTTAAAAGAGTTGGATTAACCCGTTCGAGTACGATGCTTTGACCCCTCCGTGCCCCTCACCTCGCCTCAAGCCATCACAACATTCGACGTTTTTTGCCAAAATCGGGAAAAGCATCGAATGTTGTGATGGTTTTTCTACCACTCGACCGGGCGGAGCCGCTTTCTTACACGTAAAGGTGTGCGGACCCGTGGGCAGGGGAATAAGGTTGGTTATCCGACTCCATTGGAGGGCTCATGGACCTGCCGATCGTCCTGTCCCATAAGGCTGCCTGGCTGTACCACAACGTGGCGCGCCCGTCCGAGCCGCTCTCGCGAGCAAGCAGCCTATACGATGAGGACTCGCTTGCTAACGAGGCGGAGCCGACTGCGGATCTGCCCAAATTGGGACTCGATGCCAAGGGGCTGAGGGCTTCAACGGCGGTCGGGATCGTTACCGACTATCTGGTTTCGCTTGGTATTCCACGAGAAGAGCTCGATCATATCGACACGCTCGTCAACTTCGATTTTGAGCGCTCGACGCCGGCTGGATTTAGGTGCCACGTGTTTGGGGCGCCGGTGCCTCCAGGCCATCTTATCGAGGTGGCGGAGGGCCTTCTGGTGGTTGATGAGGCCATGTGCTTTGTCCAAGCGGGTTCGTGGATGAGCGAGCCCGAGCAGCTGGAATATGGCTACGAAATCTGCGCCCGATACCATTTGAATCATCTGTCGACAGGCGATTATATCGAGATGGGGCAGAGGTATACCGTTGCCGATTTGATTGCTTATTGCAATGAGAACCGATCTCGTCAGGGGGCTGTACGCGCGGCCGCCGTGCTCAAGCGCGTGCATGATGGCGCGCGGTCGCCCATGGAGACGGCCGCCGCAATCATGGTCGTAGCAAAACGTTCCCAGGGAGGGCTGGGATACGCCAAGGTTGAGCTCAATCATCGGGTCGATGTTCCCAACGGGTTCAAGTATCTCGCAAAGGCCGAGTATTTCGAGATCGACGTATATGCGCCTGCGAGCGATACGGGGATTGAATACAACGGCTCGGACCATCTTGATAAACAGCGCAGCGCGTCGGATGCGGAGCGTATGACCGTGCTGAGCGCGCTGGGCTTTAGGATGATCGTCCTCACCGGGACTCAGTTTGCCCA
>CAUGJN010000034.1 GCA_959599635.1 uncultured Collinsella sp. | reverse complement strand
GGCCCTCGTCATCAACGCGAATGTCGCGGGCACGGACCTCATCATCGTCCGAGACGCCGGCCAGCATAACGTCGATACCAGCAGGCTGGGCGAACGTATCGCGAATGAACGGCGTAAAATCGTCCTCGCCGCCCAAAACCAGCAGCGGCAAATAGTCGCCGGCGGCGCACATGCCCTGGACAATCTCGGCCTTAGCGCGGGCGATGTTCTCGCGGCTGCCCAAAATGCCGATATGAGAGGTGCCGATTTTGCTCACGATGGCAAGGTTGGGATTGGCAGACAGAGACAGGCGCTCGATCTCGTGGAAATGGTTCATGCCCATCTCGAGCACCAGGACCTCGGTATCGGCCGGAGCGGAAAGCACCGTGAGCGGCATGCCGATCAGGTTATTGAAATTGCCCTTGGTGGCCCAGACACGATAGCGCTTGGCGAGCACAGCGGCGAGAACGTCCTTGGTCGTCGTCTTGCCGATGGAACCGGTAATGCCAACGACCAGGCAGCCAAGCTCCAGGCGATACGCGTGCGCCAAACGCAGCAGAAACTCCTCGGGATCATCGGTCAGCAAGATGGCACAGCCCTTGTCCTGCGCCAGCGAGACCAGCTCGGCCTCGGGCTCACGCGTCATCACGACGGCGCCGGCACCCGACTGGACGGCACGGGAAGCAAAATCATTGCCGTCGACGTTTTCACCGGGAAAGGCGACGAAAATCGTCCCTTCCTCGACCTGGCGCGAGTCGATAACGCACCCGCGGCATACCCGATCGACTTCTCCCGTCACGGTTCGGGCCCCTGTTGCGGCCGCGAGGTTGTTGACGGCGATCTCTATCATTGCAGCTCCCCTGTAAACCTAAATAATGCTATCGGCGTATTGTATCCCAGCGCCGCGCATGCGTGGTGCAGGGCATGTGAACACCCCTCATATGGGACAACAAACCACGCCCCAAAGATTGTAACCCCCTACTTCGTGTGCGGGATACCCAGCACGTCGAGCGCGTTGGCCATAATGGACTGGAACGGCACCGCAGCGGCATCTGAGCCGCTCGGCGTTCCGTCGAGCGTGATATAGCACAGCACCTTGGGCGATTGTGCCGGTGCAAAGCCCATAAAGGACGACATGTAGTTCTCCTTGAGGTAGCCGCCGTTCTCGTCGGCACGTTCGGCCGTACCGGTCTTACCCGCCACGTCATAGCCGTCAACCGCGCCGCCAACGCCCGTTCCCTCCGACACGACCGTCTGCATGCACGATGTCACCTGGGATGCGGCGTCCTCCGAAATCGCGCGCTCGCCTTCGCCCCAGTCCTTCTCGTCGCCTTTGCTGGACTTATAGAAGTGCGGGGTCATCATCACGCCGCCGTTGGCGATGCCGCCCACGGCACGTGCGATCTCAATCGGCGAGACAGACAGCGCCTGTCCAAAGCTCATCGAGCCCAGCGTGGCGCCGTCATACTGGTCACGCTCCTTGACGATGCCCAGGCTCTCGCCCGGAAAATCGACACCCGAGCTGTGACCGATGCCCCACTTGTCCACATAGGCGGCAAAGTCGTCGGCACCGATCTTGCGCCCCACCAGGACAAATCCCACGTTGGACGAACGGCGCATCATCTCGCGCACATCCATGGTCATGGCGTAGTCGCGCTTGTCGGCATCGGTGACGGTATCGTCGCCCACCTTGATGCTCGCCGGCACCTCAAACGACGTACTCGACCGCACGACGCCCAAGTCGAAGCCGGCGCCCGCCACGAGCGTCTTAAAGACCGAGCCGGGCTCGTAGGCGTCGGTGACCAGGCGCAGGTTCATATCCTCGGTCTTGGCGTTTTCCAAATTGGTCTGGTCGTAGGTCGGATACGAGCAGGCTGCCAAGATCTCGCCTGTCGTAGGATCGGTGACCAGCGCCGAGCCGTTCTTGGCCTTTGTCTTCTCGACAGCCTCTGCCAGGGCATCCTCGGCCGCACGCTGGATATTGACGTCGAGCGTCGTCACGATATCAACGCCGTCGACCGCAGCCACCTTTTTATAGGCACCGCCCGCGATATAGCTGCCGTCCCTCGCGCGCTCGCGTACGAGAGAACCGTTCGTGCCGGTCAGAAGCTTGTTGTATTGCTTTTCGAGACCCGTCAAGCCGTCGTTGTCTACATTCACTACACCCAGCACCTGCGATGCCAGATTGCCGTATGGATATACGCGCTTCATGGCCTGCTCAAAAAGCACGCCGGGCAGGTTCTTCTTCTCCAGCGCCGCAGCGTCGTCTTCGTCCACCTGGCGCTTGATATACACCCAGGTTCCATCGGACTCAACGAGCTTGCGGCAGGTCTTTTTATCGATTCCAGTTGCCTTGACCAGCGCCGACACCGTCTTGTCAACATCCTCGACAAGCTGGGGGTTCACGGCGATGTTGCGACATTCGACCGACGACGCCAGCACGTTACCGTTGCGGTCGTAGATGGTGCCACGTTTGGCATAGAGGGTCTGCGCAAGCAGGCGGCGCGCATCGGCACGCTCGCGCAGTTTATCGGCTTCGACAATTTGATAGTCGCCAAGGCGAAAGACGCCCAAGCCCAAGCCAAGCCCAATGAAGCCCATGACGGCTTTGCGGCGAGGCAGAGGCGTGCCCGTGAGCCATTCGGTCGACGAACTCTTGCGCGACCTGGTGTTATGCACTTGAGGGCCGCCCGAGCCGCGAAGTCGCGACGCCGGGTCGTTGCCACGGGACTGCCCGGCGTTGTAAGATTGCCGACCCGTTCCTTGATAACCAGAACGTCCCCGCGACGAGGGACGTCCAGAACCGCGGCCCCCATCGGAACCGCGGCGATAGTCATTTGTCATACTCAGCTACCGTCTTGCTACTGAGCGGTCGCGGTCGCGTTGGCGCCCGCGGCTGCATCCTGCGAAAAGTCAAGTGTAACGCTCTCGCTGGGCTCCACCATGCCATAAGCGCCCGCAAGGTCGCGAATGCGCGTGTCGGCGCCATAGACCGAATGCATGACCTCCAGGTCGGAGCTCTCATCGGTCGCCTTTTCGAGCGTATTGGTAAGCTCGGCGTTGCTGTTGAGCACCTGGGCCGTAACGCCGGCGAACGCCACGCGGGCGACGCCGATCGTCATGAAGATGGCCGCAATGATGCAAAACGTTTTAAGAACGCTCATGAAAACCGGGCTTACCGCCTGGTTTGCCTGACGGCCCGCGCCCGTGTAGACATCAAAGCGCGGCGTGCGCTGCTCACGGGGAGCAACGGGGGCCTGCGGCGTCTCACGATAGGCGGGCATGGCGTTCATATCATAGGCAAGTGCTGCGCTTGAAGTGTTGTAGCCCATGATATGCCGCCTCCCATCCCGAGTACGTTGGTAGTGTGTTTAAGCTTCGTTTATGGTGCGAGCGGGAGGTCCAATATCGCGCGGTCGCGCCTACAGACGCTGCGCCACGCGGATTTTGGCTGATCTCGCCCGAGGGTTGCGCTCAACCTCATCAGGCTGGGCAACCAAGGGTTTGCGGGTGATGACCTTGAGTATCGGCACGTTGCCGCACACGCACACCGGAATCTCCGGCGGACACGTGCACCCCTGGCCCATCTCCTTAAAGTGGTTCTTTACGATACGGTCCTCGAGCGAGTGATACGAGATGACGCAGATACGTCCGCCCGGGTTGAGCCACCTGGTGGCGGCATCAAGCCCTCGTTCGAGCACATCGAGCTCGTGATTGACCTCGATGCGAATGGCCTGGAAACTTTTCTTGGCCGGGTGTCCGCCATGCCGACGAGCGGCAGCCGGGATACCCGCCTTGATGATCTCGACAAATTGGCCGGTGGTTTCGATCGGTTCTTGCTCGCGGCGGCGCACGATCTCGCGCGCGATCTGCGAGGCGAACTTCTCTTCGCCGTAGACGCGTAGAATCCGGGCGAGGTCGTGTTCGTTATAGGTGTTGATGACCTCAGCTGCGTTTAAGGTGTTATTACCCGGATCCATCCGCATGTCCAATGGGGCGTCCTCGTTATACGAAAAGCCCCTGCCAGGGATATCGAGTTGCGGTGACGAAACGCCCAAATCGAACAGGAAGCCATCGACCCCGGGCACCTCGGCCGAGCAAAGCAGCTCGTCCAAGTCGCCGAAGTTGCCCTTCAGCAGCTGGTGCGGAACGCCGGGAACCTCGCGGTCCAGACGGGCGCCAGCGGCCTCGAGGGCCATGTCGTCCTGATCGACGCCGAGCAAAAGGCCCGTCTCCCCCACCTGCGCGGCCATCTTTACCGAATGGCCGGCACCGCCAAGGGTGCAATCGCAGACAACGGAGCCGCTCTTTAGCCGCAGCGACTCAAGCACTTCGCCGAGCATGACAGGTTCATGCCGATATTCTTGTGTCAAGATCCCACGCTCCATCCGTTACCCGTGCCTTGCCCTTACGAGAAGAAGAGGTCCAGCAGGGCCTCATCGTCATCGTCCTCATCGGCCGCGGCGCGATCCCAAACCTCAAGGTGGTCGTAGTTGCCCACAACCGTGACCTCGCGGTCGAGGTTCGCCTGCTTGCGGAGAGACTCGGAAAGACCGATACGACCGGCGCTGTCCACGTCCATCGACGTGGTGCGCTTGTTGATCGCCCTCATGAGCTTCTGGTCATTAATGTCACGCGGGTTAAAACCCTCGTGGCCCTCACGACCCGCGAAGAGTCCTTCGACCCACTTATCGAAGGCCTCGGCAGAGAACACGTACAGAGCATCGACATCCAGGGCTTTGAACACGCGAACGTGCTCTCCAAGCTCCTCGCGAAGGGGTGCAGGCAGGGACAGACGACCTTTTGCATCGAGATTGCGCTCGTATGCACCAGTCATTCCCATGTGCGCCCTCCCCTCGGTTACTCAGATGGCACGTACGCGGGGAACCACCCCGCCTGTCGACGTCATTAATAATATGGGGAACAGCCCCATTTTTCAACACCTTTCCCCACCCCTTCCCCCACCCCGCCCCACCACTCCACCCACCATATATTGCAAAACACCCCCAATCATATGTTCGAAAACACAATATGTTGTGTTTACAGCAACGGCGGGATGCCACCTGTGGCACCCCGCCTTTCAACCTCAACCTTCAAGTTGACCTTGAGGCGATTTTTGCGTCCCTTTACATGCCGTTCACATCGCCCCCAAACTCCCCCACCCAAGGCACATGCGGCCCACCACCGCGACGACAAGTGGCAAAAAATGGGACGGGCCCCAGATTGCCCATGCGCGCGCAAAAGCACGCCGCGGCAATCTGGGGCCCGTCCCCAAATACCTATAGATATGCAGGCCAGCGATGTGTTAACGATGTGCCAGCGGGTGCGCCGCCAGATAGACCTCGGTCAGTTGCGTACGATCGACATGCGTGTAGACCTGCGTGGTCGATATATCGGCATGTCCCAAGATCTCCTGTAGCACACGGAGGTCTGCACCGCCCGCAAGCATATGGGTGGCAAAGGAGTGACGCAGCGTATGGGGATGGAGTCCCACCAGCCCCACCTGGCGCCCGTAGCGCTCACAGATGGCATGGATGCCCTGGCGCGACAGACGGCGGCCGTTCTTATTTAAAAAGACCGCCGAGGTCTCGGTTCCGCGGGCATGAGCCGCCAAGCGAGAACGCCCCTCAGTTATATAGCGCGTCAGAGCTCGCGCCGCGCTTCCCACCAACGGGGACAGGCGTTCCTTTGAGCCCTTACCGCGAACGAGTACAAAACCATCGTCGATATGGATATCGCCCACATCGAGCCCCACCAACTCGCTCACACGCAAACCGCATCCGTAGAGCACTTCCAAGATGGCATGGTCGCGCAAGCCCATCTCGCCCTCGGGGAAGTCTTGATCGAGCAGCGCCGAGACATCCTCCACCGATAGATACTCCGGCAAACGCTCAGCCTTTTTAGGCAGGCGCAACGCTGCCGTTGGATTTTGGGCCACAGCCCCATCGCGCACCAAAAAGGCATGCAGGCCCTTCACAGCCGCAAGCGCACGCTCCACCGAGGCATCGGAATAGCCCCCATCGCGACGGTCGGCGACAAAGCCCTCCACGATCTGACGAGTCACCTCATCAAAAGACATGATGCCCGTCCGCTCCAGATAGGCGCAGTACGTCGTCAGGTCACGACGATAGGCCGCAATCGTGTTGCGCGCCAAACCCCGCTCGACCGCGAGGTAATCGAGATACTCCCCCGCCGCCACAGCGAGCGACGAGGGAGTAGTTTCGGTATGTTCTTTGTTCGCCGGCACCCTTAGTCCGTAGCGAGGTTCATGGGCGTCACCTGCAGACGATCGACACCCTCGTGCTGACCGATCGAGGCACGCACGAACTCTCGGAACAGCGGCTGCGGGTTGGTCGGACGGCTCTTGAACTCGGGGTGAGCCTGGGTTGCCACATACCACGGATGCACGTCGCGCGGCAGCTCGACCATCTCGACCAGGCGCTCGTCGGGCGAGAGGCCAGAGATAACCAAGCCGGCGTCCTCGAGCTGGTCGCGGAAGGCGTTGTTAAACTCAAAGCGGTGACGGTGACGCTCGTAGACGAGTTCCTCGCCATATGCCTCGCGAGCGAGGGTATCGGCGGCGAGCTTGCACGGATAGGCGCCCAGGCGCATGGTGCCGCCCTTCTCGGTCACATCCTCCTGCGAGCTCATCAGATCGATGACGCTAAACGGACCATCCGGGTCGAACTCGGAGGAGCTGGCGCCGGCAAGGCCGACGACGTTGCGGGCGAACTCGCACACGGCCACCTGCATACCCAGGCAAATGCCCAGATACGGAATCTTGTGCTCGCGGGCAAACTCGGCCGCGAGGATCTTGCCCTCCAGGGCGCGCTTGCCAAAGCCACCGGGGACCAGGATGCCCGAGGCGTCACCCAGAACCTCGGAGACATTCTGCTCGTCGAGGCTCTCGCCGTCGACCAGTTGGACGTCCACATGGCGATCGTAGAAGACGCCCGCATGGTGCAGGGCCTCGATAACCGACAGGTACGCATCGGGCAGCTGCGTGTACTTGCCCACGACGGCGATCTTCACCTTGTCGGCGTGATGGTTGGCGTGATTCTGTTTGCGCAGGAACTCGTTCCACTCGCTCATGTCGCGCTCACGCGGGTCCAGACCCAGGCGCTCGCAAATGCGCAGGTCAAAGTCCTGCTCGGCAAGCAGTTGCGGAACATCGTAAATGCTCGCGCAGTCCTCGTTGGTAAAGACGCAATCGGTGTCGACGTCGCAGAAGCTTGCGATCTTTCCGCGGATAGCGTCATCGATATGGTGGTCGGAGCGCAGCACGATAATATCGGGCTGGATGCCAAAGCTGCGGAGCTCCTTGACGGAATGCTGCGTGGGTTTGGTCTTGACCTCGTGGGCGGCGGCGATATAGGGAACGAGCGACACGTGGATGTAGCAGACGTTCTCGGGGCCGGCCTCCTTGCGGTACTGACGGATGGCCTCGACAAACGGTTGGGACTCGATGTCGCCGATCGTGCCGCCCAGCTCGGTGATGACTACATCGGAGCCGGTCTGCTCCTCGATGCGGCGGAACTTGTCCTTAATGGCATTGGTGACGTGAGGAATCACCTGCACGGTACCGCCCAAAAAGTCGCCGCGACGCTCGCGGGCGATTAGGCTTTTGTAGATGGCACCGGTCGTAAAGTTGGAATCGCGGGTTAGGTTCTCATCAATAAAGCGCTCGTAATGACCCAGGTCCAGGTCGGACTCGTAACCGTCCTCGGTAACGAAGACCTCACCATGCTGGAACGGGCTCATGGTACCGGGGTCGACGTTCAGATACGGGTCGGCCTTCTGCATCGTTACTTTGTAGCCACGCGACTTGAGCAGACGGCCCAGCGAGGCCGCGGTGATACCCTTGCCCAGGGACGAAACCACGCCACCGGTTACGAACACATGCTTGGTCATATTGAGTTACCTGCGCTTCCCGTAGAAGTTGTTTATCCACATCTTACGGGTCTTCATTGTAATACTCGCGCCGCGGACCGTTCGCAATTTTTCTCGTGTGCGATTGCATTTCTCAATCTTGAAACAAAACGCCGCCCGGTATCCCAGGCGGCGTCGCTATGGCAAGGGTTACATGCTGCTATCGATCAGCAACCTCGTCCTCAAGCATTTCTTGAACGAGCATGCCGGTACGGACGCCCTCAAGATACCACTCGCCACGTTCGGTGAGGCAAATGCCATTTGCAAGCTGACCGCCGTCATCGCTATAACGCGAGACGACATCAATCATGCCTTCGGAATCCAAGCGATCGATTGCGGCGCGGGCACGATACGGCGAAACCCCCACGCGCTCGGCAAGCGTTTTGCGCGAGAAACCATACGGCCCGCCATTGTCTTCGGTTTGCTGGTCGATCTCCATCAACACCAGCACCTCGACACGCTTCATATCGTTGACACTCGCACGACCCTTGCCCGCCATGGCAGCCTCCTCAAACCGAGCACGAGCATCTAACGCGCCGTGCGCGACCGACACACCTCACGATGGCAGGTAATATCCATCATGCGGCATCCCGCTAAGGATGAAACAGTTACGGTTATTGTATACCGCTCAAATTGTTTCTAGGCAGGTAAACGACTATTTTTCGCCGAAATAGGCGCTTTATTGATCAAAAAGCCGTACCGGGCGCTAACCCGATACGGCCAAAATGCAATGCAATTACCGCGGTGCTTCAAACTTAGCGATGGAAGAAACCGCGGCGCTCAAACTTGGGCTCGCAGCACACGTTGATACCCAGTTTGCGCAGTACCGTCTCGTCCGTCGGCGAGATAATCACGCTAAAGAAGGCGTCGCAACCGCGCAGCTGCTCCAGGCCCGAAAGGACGCGAGCGGCCGTCTCACTCGTGGCCGAGGTGATCGACAGCGCCATAAGCGTCTCGTCGGTGTGGAGGCGCGGGTTTTTGCTGCCCAGGAAATGCGTCTTGAGCTTGCTAATGGGCTCGATCGCCTCATCGCTAATGACCTCGAGCTCAAGGTCGACGCCCGAGACATGCTTGAGGGCGTTCATAATGAGAGAACTTGCGGCGCCCAGGCGCGTGGAGGTCTTACCGGTCACCACGGAGCCATCGGGCATAACCATGGCACCCACGGGACCACCCGTCAGCTGCTCCCTGGTGAGGGCCGCCGAGCGCGCCGGTGAGTAGTTCTTATCGATGCCGGCTTTCTTCATAATAATCTTGAGACGGTCGACTTGCTCATCGCCCACGCCGGTACGGCGCACATTTTCGACCGCGGTAAAGTAGCGGCGGACGATCTCCATCTTGGAAGCGTCGCGGCAGGCATCGTCATCGGTGATGGCAAAGCCGACCATATTGACGCCCATGTCCGTAGGGCTCTGGTAGGGGCTCTTGCCCAGGATCTTTTCCATCAGGGCACGGACTACCGGGAAGGCCTCGACGTCGCGGTTGTAGTTGACCGTGGTCTTGTTGTAGGCCTCCAGGTGGAAGGAGTCGATGATGTTGGCGTCATCGAGGTCTGCCGTGGCGGCCTCGTAGGCAATATTGACCGGATGCGTAAGGGGCAGATTCCAAACCGGGAAGGTCTCGAATTTGGCATAGCCGGCGGCCGTGCCATGCTTGTGCTCGTGATAGAGCTGAGACAGGCAGGTGGCAAGCTTGCCCGAGCCAGGACCGGGGGCAGTGACCACAACGAGCGGTCGGGTGGTCTCGACAAACTCGTTCTTGCCATAGCCGTCGTCGGACACGATCAGGTCGACGTCGTGCGGATAGCCCTCGATGGGATAGTGGAGCTTGGCGGGAATGCCGAGCGCGTTCAGGCGGTTGCGGAACACATCGGCAGCGGGCTGGCCGGCGTACTGGGTGATGACCACAGCCGCGACGGCAAAGCCGTTGCCGCGGAACAGGTCGACCAGGCGCAAAACGTCCTCGTCATAGGTAATGCCCAGGTCACCGCGAGCCTTGTTCTTCTCGATGTGGTTCGCGTTAATGGCGATGATGACCTCGACGTCGTCGGCTATGCTCTTGAGCATGCGAAACTTGCTGTCCGGCTCAAAACCCGGCAGCACGCGGCTCGCGTGATAGTCGTCAAACAGCTTGCCGCCAAACTCCAAATACAGCTTGCCGCCAAACTGCGAGATGCGCTCCTTAATATGAGCGGCCTGCAGCTCGATATACTTCG
The DNA here is from genome assembly GCA_959599635.1 of uncultured Collinsella sp. Classification (GTDB taxonomy): domain Bacteria; phylum Actinomycetota; class Coriobacteriia; order Coriobacteriales; family Coriobacteriaceae; genus Collinsella. The sequence continues at coordinate 3,406 of CAUGJN010000034.1, read as the reverse complement.
CGTTGTCGAAACCCTGGCGCATATATGGCTCCCGTCCCGTTTCCATTTAATGTCTTAGGCGATTATAACGGAGCCTGCCCTCCCCGATGCCCAGGCCATCAACAGGCACCAACCAAACACGCCATCGATAAGTTGCGGTGAAATAGCTCCTGTTTAACCCCTCAAGACGGCCAAACGGGAACTATTCCACCGCAACTTCCCCTTTTGGCGCAAAGTAACCTGACCCCTTTGCACCAACAGCAGAAACGTCGCGGGCAGAGAACGGACAGCGAACAGGCACCAGAGCGAGCAAGCCGCCCCCTGCGCCAACAATGGCAGCGCCGCAGGTTGAGCATAAGTCAGCGAAAGCCCACCAGAGCGAGCAAGGTGACGTGAAAGAGGAGGGCATAGGCCTTTTGGCCATGCCCGACGATTGAACGTCAGATTGCCGCTCTGGCGGGCTTGCAGCGTCGAGTGGTTCCGGCGTTTGGTAAAACGCCGGAACACAAGAGCGCCTCCTCCCGCGCACGGAACGGGAGGAGGCTAAAGGTAGGAGTCTACCGGTGGGGTTACCCCACCGGACAGACGATGACCAGGTGATCCTTTACAGGATCGTCATGGTTTCCGTGGGGTACCCAAGGGGTACTTAGAGCATCACGCAGGCGACGGTCAGAATGATGGCGCAGACGACGGAGAGAGCGACGATGAGCTTGAGAGCAAACTTGAGCCAGGTCGTCCACTCGATCTTGGCCAGGGCAAGACCGCCCATGATGGCGCCGGAGGTCGGGGTGAACAGGTTCACGACGCCGATGGCGGCGGAGAAGATCATGACCATGACCTCGGGCGAGAAGCCGAGCTTAACAGCCAGCGGTCCCATGATGGGCATGGACACGGTAGCCATACCAGAGGTCGAGGGGATCAGGAAGGACAGGCCGAAGTAGACCAGGAAGCTCATGGGAGCGAAGATCACGCCGGACAGGCCAGCCAGAGCATTGGCGGCAGCGTCGAGGACGTAGACGTCGAGGCCGGTGCTAGCCATGAGGACGGAGATACCACGGGCAAGAGCGATGACGAGGACAACGGACATCATGTCGGCAGCGCCGGTGATGAAGGTGTTGACGATCTGCTTCTCGGAGAGGCCACCGATGATACCGATCAGGACAGCCATGAGGAAGAACCAGGTGGAAGCCTCGTCGAAGTACCACTGGCCAATGGGCAGGCCGGTGATCAGGGCAGACCAGCCCTGAACGATGGCGTTACCGTCGGCGTCATAGACAGCGCCAGCATCGAAGAAGTTGGCGACGCCCTCGTTGAGGTCGGCCAGCGGGATGAAGCCGACGATCATGACGACGAAGGTGAAGGCAAAGGCGATCAGAACACCCTTCTGACGACCGGTGAGCTTGACCTCCTTGTGAACCTCGGAAGCAGCCTTGCCGTGAGCCTCTTCGGCGTCCTTGAGCTCCTGCATCGAAAGGATGGTGGAACCCTTGTCAGCCTTAACCTTCTTGGCATAGTTCATGACGAAGAAGATGGACATGCCGGTGGTAACAATCCACAGGACGGCACCGAGGCCGATGATGATGGACTGGTTGACCTCAATGCCAACGCCGGTCAGAGCGTCGACGGCAGCACCGACGGCGAACGGGTTAACCGTGGAGCCGAGGCAGCCGCAGCCAGCGCCGAGCAGGACGGTGGCAGCGCCGACCATAGGGTCGAAGCCAGCAGCCATCATGGTGGCGGCGAGCAGGGCGTAGAAGGGAACGGTCTCCTCGCACATACCATAGGTGGTACCACCGAGGGAGAAGATGAACATCAGCACGGGAATGAGCATGATCTCATTGCCCTTAAGCTTCTGCACCAGAACGGCAATGCCGTTGTCCAGGGCGCCGGTCTCGGTCATCATGCCGAGGAAGCCACCGAGGATCATAACGAAGAGGCAGACGGGCAGAGCGTCAGCGAAGCCCTTGACCGGGGCGGTGCAGAAATCGCTCAGGCGGGCAGCGGTAACCGCGCCACCGGACGTACCGGAGACGATAACGGTAACAACCGCGACGATTGCCAGCAGAGCAAGAAGAATGGTGAACGATGAAGGCATACCGCGCTTTTTCTTAGCGGTCTCAGTCATAGTTCTCATCCCCCCTTCATAAATCATTTACTGATCTCGCCCGAAGCGGCTCTTCCGTGCCGTGCATGTCGCTCGGTGCGAGATTTTTACCAGACAAAAGCGCTCGGGGTGCGCAGGAATGCACCCCGAGCGAGATGCTAGATGCTCTTACTTGAGCGTGGCGTACATGACAGCCTTGATGGTGTGCATGCGGTTCTCGGCCTCGTCGAAGACCTTGGAAGCGGGGCTCTCGAAGACCTCGTCGGTGACCTCCTGCTCGGTGATGCCGAACTGCTCGCACTTCTCGGCGCCAATGGTGGTGTTGGTGTCGTGGAAGCTGGGCAGGCAGTGCAGGAAGATGGCACCCGGGTTGGCCATAGCCATGACCTCGGAGGTGACACGATACGGGGTGAGCTGAGCGATGCGCTCGGCCCAGACCTCGTCAGGCTCGCCCATGGAGACCCACACGTCGGTGTAGATAACGTCGGCACCGGTGACGCCGTCCTTGACGTCGGTGGTCAGCTTGATGGTGCAGCCGTTAGCCTCAGCGATGGGCTTGCAGGCCTCGATGACGTCGTCAGCGGGCATGCACTCCTCGGGGCCGCAGGCCACGAAGTTCATGCCGAGCTTGGAGCAGACGACCATGAGGGAGCGGGCAACGTTGTTCTTGCAGTCGCCCATGAAGACGAGGGTCTTGCCCTTGATGTCGTAGTTGAAGTTCTCCTGGACGGTCAGGATGTCGGCGAGCATCTGGGTGGGATGCCACTCAGTGGTCAGGCCGTTCCACACGGGCACGCCGGACTTAGCAGCGAGCTCCTCGACGTCGTCCTGGGCAAAGCCACGGAACTCGATGCCATCATACATGCGGCCGAGAACACGGGCGGTATCCTCGATGGACTCCTTCTTGCCCATCTGCGACGAACCCGGATCGAGGTAGGTGACGCCCATGCCCAGATCCATGCCGCCGACCTCGAAGGCGCAGCGGGTACGAGTGGAGGTCTTCTGGAAGAGCAGAACGATGTTCTTACCCTCGAGATAGCGGTGCGGAACGCCAGCGCGCTTCATATCCTTGAAGTTCTTGGAGAGCTTGAGCAGGTACTCGATCTCCTCGGTGGTGAGGTCGAGGAGCTTGAGGAAGCTACGGCCGGAGAGGTTAACACCCATGGTTCGTTTCCTTTCGAAGAAATGAATTACGTAAGTATTAGTGTCGCCCGTTTGACGGGCGAAACCGGTGCGGTTGTAGGGAGACCGCACCGGAAACGGAAAGACTTAGAGGTCCTCGCGCCAGAAGGGCATGCTCATGCAGCGCGGGCCGCCGCGGCC
>CAUGJN010000033.1 GCA_959599635.1 uncultured Collinsella sp. | reverse complement strand
GATATCGAGGCCGCCAACGACCTCATCGACTTTATCGAGGCATGCCCCAGCATGTTCCATACGGCGGCGACCATTATGGCCGAGCTCGACGAGGCGGGCTTTACCTACCTGCCCGAGAACGCGGCGTGGGATATCGAGCCGGGCGGTCGCTATTACACGCAGCGCAACACCTCGAGCGTCATCGCCTTTAAGGTTGGCGAGGACCTGGCCGCAACGTGGGGCGAGGACGGCGTTGCCGGTGACTATCATTTTCAGCTCACGGCATCGCACAGCGATTCTCCGACGTTTAAGGTCAAAGCCGTGCCTGAGCTCGACGGTGCGGGTGAGACGCTGCGCCTGAACACCGAGGCCTACGGCGGCATGATCGACTACACCTGGTTCGATCGTCCGCTGGCGCTCGCGGGCCGCGTGCTGGTGCGCGAGGGCGACCGTATTGAGAGCCGCTTGCTTGCCACCGAGCGCGAGGTCGCTATCATTCCGAGCCTTGCCATCCACATGAACCGCGGCGTTAACGAGGGCTTTGCTCCCAACCGAGCCATTGATCTGTGCCCGCTCATCAGCGCCGGTGACCTTAAGCAGGGCGACTTTGACGCCCTGATTGCCGACGAGTTGGACGTTGAGCCCGAGCAGATTCTGGGCCGCGATCTGTTCCTGGTCAATCGTCAGGATGCGCGCATTTGGGGCTGGGCCGACGAGTTCATCTCGACGCCCAAGCTCGACGACCTGGCCTGCGCCTACACCTCACTGCAGGCATTTTTGGGTGCCGAGAACGCGCACGACGTTTCGGTCTTCTGCTGCTTTGATAATGAGGAGGTTGGCTCCGAGACCAAGCAGGGCGCCATGTCGACGTTCTTGGCCGACGCGCTGCGCCGCATTAACGGATCGTTGGGCTTTGACGACGAGTCGTACCACCGCGCACTTGCCGCCTCGATGCTTGTAAGCTGCGACAATGCACATGCCGTGCACCCCAACCATGCCGAGAAGTGCGATGCCCGCAATCAGGTGGTACTCAACGGCGGCATCGTCATCAAGGAAGCCGCCAACCAGCACTACTGCACCGATGCCTTTAGCCGCGCGGTGTTCCAGGCCATCTGCGATGACGCCGACGTGCCCACGCAGGCCTTCGCCAACAAGAGCGACATGGCCGGCGGCTCCACGCTCGGCAATCTGTCCAATATGCAGGCGAGCATGCATGCCGTGGACGTGGGCCTGCCGCAGCTTGCCATGCACTCGAGCTACGAGACCGGCGGCGTGCGCGACGTGATGTACGCCATCCGCGCCCTCACTGCTTTCTACGAGCGCAACCTAACCATCAACGGAGCCGAAAGCGTGAAGCTCTAAAATCGACCAAAAAGGGACAGGTCCATTTTGGCAGGTTTTATCTGGGCAAATGCAAAGGGTGAAACCGAACTAGATCTGTGATACGTAGCCGCCGAGGTGCAGTGTGCCTCGGCGGCTTTTTGTGTACAGAGTACGGCTAATGCTTATAAATGCTATACATGCTTTACGTATCTACCATAGAGTTTTATGATAGGTTTGAAGTATTAAGGAGGGGTCATGACCACAACAGCCGCTCAGATCAACGTACGTCTCGATGCCGATCTTAAAAGGAGTGGGGACGCCGCTCTCTCCAAGGCCGGTATGACGCCGAGCCAAGCGGTGCGAGCGCTTTGGCAGCTTGCAGCGTCGCTGGCCGATCGCCCCGGCGCGCTCGAGGATATCCTGCTGCCCAGTCGTGCCCGGGCGGAACAGCGCGAGCGCGAAAAGGCCGCCAAACGTAAGCTCGAGCTCATGGATCAGGGGTCGAAGCTGTTCGCTGCCGCTTGCCGTGAGTCGGGAATCGATGTGCTCAAGGCTCGACCATCGGATGACGAAGAACTCAAACGGAACGCCTATGCGGATCGCTATGGCGAGGAGATGAGCTGGCTCTATGAGTGAGGCTCCAAAGCGTATCTTGGTCGACACCAACGTATGGCTCGATTACTTCATTCCCTCACGACGCGGTCGTTCGGCGGCGATTGAGTTTTTGCGCGATGCATGCACGGCGCAGGTAGATTTGCTGTATGCGGCGACATCGTCCAAAGACCTGTTCTATTTAATTTCAAGCGAGCATAAGGCCTGGTATCGGCGAGAGCACGGTTCGCTTTCTCAGGATGCCGCTACGGCAGCGATATCGCTTGCATGGGATTGTCTTAGCGTGCTGTCGCAACTTGCCACGCCGGTACCCTGCGACCTGAGCGACATCTGGATGGCAAGCAGACAGCGTGAGCTCCATAGCGATTACGAAGACGATTTAATCATTGCGGCAGCGATACGCGCTCAAGCAGATCTACTGGTCACCAACGATGTCAGACTCTGTTTGCATGCGCCCGTCGCAGCAATGAACGTCGAAAACGCAAGAAACTACTTAGCAACGCTCAAATAGCTCTAGACCCCGCAGGTAGAACGCCGGAACCCTAATGCTCAATCCAACAACGTAAGGTTTCGCCAGCTTGAAGATGACGCAGGTTCTCCGCGGCGATGTCGACGACGTTGTTGAGCGTGGCGGCTAGGTGGAACCAGCCCGAGACATGCGGCGTGATGAGCATGTTGGGCGCATCCCACAACGGGCTTGTCTCAGGCAGCGGCTCGGGGTCGGTGACGTCGACCGCGGCGCCGGCGAGATGTCCTGACTCCAGGGCGGCAACCAAGTCGTCGGCAACCACAAGATCGCCGCGGCCGCTGTTGGCAAAGAAGGCGCCCGGTTTCATCGCGGCGAAGAACTCGGCGTTCGCCAGACCGCGGGTCTCGGGCGTGCTGGGCATAAAGGATGCGACGATGTCAGCCTCGGCCAGGCGCTCGGGCAGGGCGTCCATGCCGTCCATGTCCTCAAACACAATGGGGTAGACGAGTGGATGGCGCTTGATGCCGCGGACGTGCGCGCCCATGCTGCGGCAGAGCGTGGCAAAGTGGCCGCCGATATCGCCAGCGCCCAGCACCAACACGTTGGCGTTTTTGAGCGAGGTGACCGGCCCCAAATCCTTCCAGCGATGCTCGCGCTGCAAGTCGTGATAGCCGGGCAGGTGCTTCATCATGGAAAGGACCATGGCAAACATGTGCTCGCTTACGGCCTGACCGTAGGCGCCGATCGAGCAAGACAGCTTGGCGTCAGCCGGCACGGTGCCAGCGGCAAGGTAGTCGTCATAGCCGGCGGTCTGCAATTGCAACAGCTGGAGATGCTCGCATGCCGTGAGCATGTCAGGGTCGATGTTGCCCAGGATCACGTCGGCATCGGCGACCTGCTCGTGCGTGGCGGCGTCGGTGCTCGTGTAGATAAAGTCCTCGCCTGGAGCGCTCGACTCAAGAATTGCGCGATGACGGTCGTTGACGGGCAACAAAACCAGGATGTTCACAAGCAGTCCTCTCCGCTCAACCTGCCAAAAGGGACAGGTTTATTTTGGCAGGTTTTATCAGGCAAAACGTTCAAACAAAAACGCCGGATGCAAGACGAGCATGCCCGTCAGCATCCGGCGCATCCACGGCTACCAGCTGAGCAGTTCGTAGCCGTCCTCGGTCACCACGAGCTGTACCTCGCACTGGGCCGAATCGCTGCCGTCCTTGGTGCGTACGCACCAGCCATCGCCCTTGCTAATCTTGATGTCGGGCGCTCCGGCGTTGACCATAGGCTCGATGGTAAAGACCATGCCCGGAGCCATGATGGTGTCCACATCGGGCGCCTCGGTGGTAAAGCCCACAAACGGGTCCTCGTGGAACTCCTTACCGATGCCGTGTCCGCCGTACTCGCGCACCACGCTAAAGCCGGCGTCCTCGACCGTCTTTTGCACGGCCTCGGCCATAACGGAGAGCGGTAGCCACGGCTTGACAGCGGCCAGGCCCGCTTCCACGCTGGCGCGGGTGACGTCGACCAGGCGCTGGCGCTCGGCCGAGACCTCACCGATGCAGAACATGCGGCTCGAGTCGCTAAAGTAGCCGTCCAAGATCGTGGAGCAGTCCACGTTGATGATGTCACCCTCGTGCAGCACGTCCGTATCGCAGGGGATGCCGTGGCAGACCACGTCGTTGATCGAGGTGCACACGCTCTTGGGGTAGCCTTCGTAGTTGAGGTCGGCCGGCGTGCCACCGTGCTCGATGGTGTAGTCGTAGATCATCTGGTCGATCTGGTTGGTTGTCATGCCCGCGGCGATGTGCTCGCCTACGTAGTCGAGCACGCCCACGTTGATGGCGGCGGAGCGCTTGATGCCCTCGATGTCGGCGGGCGTCTTGTAGAGCGCACGGGGCAGAACCTCCCAGCCCTCCTCCCACAGGCGCTCGAGGCGCTCGTCGAAGGCGCTGTGACATTTCTTATATTTCTTGCCGCTGCCGCACCAGCAAGCGTCGTTGCGGCCGGGCACGGGTCCGTTGTCAAACATGGCTAACTTCCTTTCATTCGCAGCTAGTATAGCCCACCCACGCGTCCATAAAAGTTGCGGTGATATAGTTCCGATTTAAGCGGTTTAACAGCACAAATAGGAACTATATCACCGCAACTGATGGGGCGGGATGGCGGCACAAGCTGCTGCGTGGTTTTGCTAGTAACTCACCTGGCAGGGAATGCCGAGGGCTTGGACGCGCGCGGCAATGGCGTCGAGCACCTCGGGCGCTGCTTTGGCAAGGCCGGCGACTGGTGTCTCGCGCGCGACCGTGTAGATGGTCGCCTCCTGCGGACGAATGCGCTCAAGCGCCGCGAGCCAGGGGGCAACATACTCCTCGCCGGTATTGTTGATGAGCTTGCCCTGATACTCGCCGGTCAAAAAGATCGTCTGGATAATAACGTGACCGTCAAAGCTTTCGAACGTCTCAATCTGGTGCTCGACGTCGTAGGGGCCAACAGGCTGGTCGAGCAGCTGGATAAACGCCGGGTCGACGGTATCGAGTTTAAGAATGTTGTCGTCGACCATCATGAGCGCGTCGTGCACCTCGGGGCGGTCGGCGCGCGTGCCGTTGGAGAGCACGGCAATCTTGGTGTTTGGGGCAAGCTCGTCGCGCAGCGCGACGGCACCGGCGATGGCTTGCGGAAACTCCGGTGCGGCGGTGGGCTCACCGTTGCCGGCAAACGTGATCACATCGGGGAGCTCGCCCTCGGCTGCCATCTCGCGCAGCTTTGCCTCGAGCGCGTCGAGCACCACGGCAGCCGTGTTATACGGCTCGTGGCAGGGGCGCTCGGCGTTGAGGCCGTTTTCGCAGTAGATGCAGTCGAACGTGCAGATTTTGCCGCTGGCCGGCATCATGTTGACGCCGAGCGAGAGACCAAGGCGACGGCTGCGAACGGGCCCAAAGATGGGGCTGGCATTCAAAAACGTAGACATAGGCATATGCTCCTCAAGACAATTGTGCCTAAGCATAGCATCGGCTCCGAAGCAAGGTGCGGGCTCTTGCTTTACAAGTTTCGTTTTTTCACGTCGCTCATTATGCCGTGCCATGAAAAGCCTCAGGTCGGGTACAGTTAATCTGTTAACAAGGCATAAGACGATGGGGCACAACATGGATTTTACGGTCGAGAATGCGGGCACCGCGATCGCCTGTCGCGAATATGCCGGCCCGGATGTGTCGCCTGATGCTCCTGCCTTGGTGTGCGTGCACGGTGCGTGCGTCGACGGCGTCTTTTTTGACGCCATCGCCCGCGAGCTCGCCTGTGACTACCGCGTCATTGCCTACGACCGCCGCGGTTGCGGCGAGAGCGGCGACGCTGCGGACGGACGCTACGACCTTGCCGTCCAGGCCGCCGACCTGCAGGCCGTTATCGAGCATATTGGCGCTCCGGCAAACGTGCTCGCGCACAGTGCCGGTACGCTGGTGACCCTGGAGCTTCTCCGTGCAAACCCCGCCATAATCTCGCGTGCGATTCTGCATGAACCCGCCGTGACGGATGAGGGTGCCGGCCTGGGCGCGGCCCCGGTTTTGCTCGAGATGATTGCTGCGGGAAAAGTCTCGAGGGCGCTAAGGGCCTTCCTGGGCGCCATCGGCGATTCGGACCCTGAGGCCCCCAAGTTAACCAAGGCAGAAGCCAAGCACGCCCTGCGCAACGGCCGCAGTTTCATGGCAAACGAATACGGGATTACTATGACCTGCGTTCCCGATTGGGATAGCGTTCGCGCGTCAAAAACGGTGGCCGCCGTGCTCCTGGGCGAGCTCTCGATTGGCACGCCCCGCGAGGCTGGCACGCGAGCGGCTGCCGAATATCTCGATTGCCCTCTCGTGACGATCCCGGGCGCGCATAACGGTCTGCGCGATCGCCCGGCAGCGGCTGCCCGGGCTGTCCGTGGCATCCTGGGGCTCTAACACCCGCAATGGCCAAAGCAGGCTTCACCCGCAAACGTTTCGGCCGTGTTAACAAATGTGCTCAAAACCTCACGTCTGCGACTTCAATCGCGCCGCCTGCCAACTCATAAAAATGTAACAGCATTCACGTACTTACCTGCATCGACAAGGTGTTACCCTTGTAGCATTTGGAACCCACCGCTACCATGCGAAACTATCGAAAGGGCCCCATATGCTCAATAATCACGAGGTCAATCTAACCGACGAGGAGGCTGCCGCTGAGGTCGCCCGTGTCGCGAAGAACTACCCCGTGGTGCGTTTGCTGTCGGCCGATCAGATTAAGAGCGAGCCTAACTGCTTGCTCGCCGGCGATCGGTGTCCTTGTTTGCGCCAGTCGAGTCTTGAGGCTTTGGCAGACTCCGATGAGGTGTCGGAGCAACTGCTCAATGATGGCACTGAGTACCGCGCTCGCCTGCGCCCTCTGAAGGTCGAGGGCGAGCCTCACGTCCTGCTGATGGTGCGTCCGATTGATGAGCAAGAGGCTGCAGAAGAGGACCTTGTCTACACCGACGTGCTGACGAATGTGCGCAATCGCCGATATTACGAGGAAAAGCTCCGAAGCGCCCGCATGAATGCCGGCGTTGCGATGATCGACCTTGATGATTTTAGGGTCTTCAACGATACATGTGGCCGTCATGCCGGCGACCTTGCGCTCGGTGCTGTGGCGACAGCCATACGCAGCGGAATCCGTTCGACTGACGAGCTTGTGCGCTATGGCTGCGACAAGTTTGTGGTTGTCATGCCCAATATTCCCTCCGATGACTTCACCCGTCGCCTGCATCAGGTGTCCGATGCCGTTCGTTCCACGATTATTCCGGGCCATGAGTACGTGAGCTTGACGGCATGTGTTGGTGGCGTTCGCATTCATGGCGAGACGGTCGATGAGGGCGTTGGCCGCGCTGCCCAGTTATTGAGCCGCGCTAAGGCAAAAGCCGGTACGGTCGTGACCGATGCCGATTCCATCGAGGCCTTCCAAAGCGAAAAGCCCTTGGTGCTTATTATCGATGACTCCGAGATGAACCGAGCCATTCTCAGCGAGATGCTCAAGGACGAGTATTGCATCCTCGAGGCCGATAACGGTCGTATAGCGCTCGACATGGTCGACCGCTATGGCGATGAGTTGTCGCTCGTGATGCTGGACATTGTCATGCCGGGCATAAGCGGCTTTGAGGTGCTGGCCGATCTGTCGCGCCGAACGGGTATCGATAATCTGCCTGTCATCATGATTTCGAGCGAAGATTCCGATGATATGGTTCTGCGCGCGTACGAGCTGGGCGCCTCGGACTATATCAACCGCCCGTTTGACTCCCGTATCGTGCGCCGCCGCGTAAGCAACACCATCCGCCTGTACGCCAAACAGCGCCGCCTGACGAGCCTGCTGTCCCAGCAGTACAACGAGCGCGTCAAGAACAGTCGCATGCTCATCGACATCATGGCCGGCGTCATGGAGCTTCGCAACGGCGAGAGCGGCAGGCACGTTACGAACATCGAGAAGCTGACCGAGCTGCTGCTTGGCTGTCTGGTCCAGCGTAGCGGCACGGTCTCCCTCGACAATGAGGAACGCTCTACGATCGCCCTGGCTTCGGCGCTGCACGATATCGGCAAGATGTCGATTGACGATGCGATCCTCAACAAGCCCGGACGCCTTACGCCCGATGAGTTCGAGATTATGAAGACGCATACCACGATCGGCGCCGACATGCTGCTTGAGCTGGGTAGCCATCACGCCGGTAATGCGCTTATGGAATATGCGTACCAGATTGCGCGTTGGCACCACGAGCGCTGGGACGGCAAGGGTTATCCCGATGGCCTTAAGGGCGACGATATCCCCATCGCCGCGCAGGTGGTTTCGGTGGCTGACGTGTACGATGCGCTGACGAGCGTGCGCGTATACAAAGACGCTATCCCGCACAAGGAGGCAATCCAGATGATCCTGGACGGTAAGTGCGGCACCTTTAACCCGCTGTTGCTCGACTGCCTGCTCGAGGTGCAAGACCGTATTGCCGAGACGTTGGCACGCCCCGCCGACGTTGTCGCGTTTCCCACGATTTAGTTTGACCAAAGGAGTTTTTAATCCATGATTTCCATGCGTGAGGCGTATGAGAAGATCGGCGCTAATTATGATGACGCGTGCGCTCGGCTGATGGGCGAGGAAATGCTTGCCCGCTTTGCCCTCAAGTTTTTGGATGACGAGAGCATGGACAAGCTGGAGGCCGCCATGGCGGCAGGAGACGCCGAAGGTGCGTTTATGGCAGCGCACACGCTCAAGGGCGTGAGCCAGAACCTGGGATTCGATAATCTGTACGAGCCGGCGGTTGTGGTAACCGAAGCGCTGCGCGGCGCCGATGCCGTTGACGGCGCTCGCGAGGGAATGCACGCGCTGCAGCAGCAATATGCGGCAACGATGTCGGCCTTGCGCGAGGCGGCCGAGTAAGAGCTCGCGAGCTTTGATGACTATGAGCGTGGATAATCTCCCGTTTTAGGCCCCATGGTGGCCTCAAAGTGGGAGATTATCCACGCTCGTTCGATACGTGTCCAATAATCCACGCTCACTCCTTCGGATTAGCAAATGGGCTATGCGCACTGGCGGGGCTTCCCGCATGCAATCCATATCGTTGTTCGATAAACTGTTCGAATAACGATAGAGTCGATGAGGGTGAGTGTATGTCCAACAGCGTTCAGCGTATGGCCAAGGCGGGCGAAAATATCAGGAAGCTTGGTTTTTGCATGGCAGCCGTTTTTGCAGGGATGCTCGTTGCTTTTGCCGCGTTGGTTGTTTACGTGATCTGGTATGCGGTTGCAAACGTTGCTTCTGTTGATTCTTTCGGTGTCGTGACGCTTCTCAATGGCGGATGCATCGTTATCCCAAGCGGACTGTGCCTGGCACTCGTCGTGGGTATTTCGCTTGTCGTTTTGTGCGGGATCAGCCGTAACATCTCGCGAGGCGTCTCGCCCTTTACCAAGACGCATGTGCGGCTTATCCGTGTTCTCGCGCTTGCCTTTGCTGTTAACGCCGCGGTTTCGCTTGTTGGTGCCTATGGATCGGTCAATCTCACCATTGGCGGACTGGAGCTTTACATCGTGCCTCATTCCTTCGTTATTGAGATTTGCCAAGGCGCTACCTTTGATGCTGGGTCGTTTATCGGCGCAGTTGTCTGTTTGTTTATCTCGGCGATCTGGAGTTATGCCTCGCTGCTCCAAGAGCAGTCTGACGAGCTTGTGTAGGAGGAAACATGAGCTATCTCATCATCGAGCTTGAGACGCAGCTGCTTAAGACCGGAAAGACCAGTGCTGATCTGATTCGGGCGACGGGGCATACTCCGGCTAATATTTCAAAGCTTAGAAACGGAAAGATAAAAGCTATTCGCCTAAAGACGCTCCTCGATATCTGTGATGAGCTTGATTGTCAACCGGGAGATATTATTCAGCGCGTGAGTGAGAAAGAGCTTGAGGAGCTTATTGTTGAGCGTGCAAAAAACGTTGTGAGGCAGATGCGGGACGGCGGAGGCAATGAGGCGTCGCTTCCGACATCAGTCTTTGCTGTCGATTTGAGCGACGAGTAGCTTAAGACGAACAACTAAAACGAAATATCAGCGTGAAGGGACCCGTGTCTAACACGGGTTCTTTCTTTTAGATTATCTTGACAAATATGAGTTATCGAAAAACAATAACAACTATGGGAAACGATAAAGTAAAGAAGGAACGATATGAGCGGTTTTGCTATCAAGCGGAACGGGAGGCCAATGAACGTATCAACGATAAGGCTATCAAGGGTGTCAAAGCGCTATGGGAGGCGCCGCGTTTTGCATGACGTTTCCTTCGAGGTACATCAGTCTGAGCTCTGCGCCCTTGTTGGTGCAAACGGGGCGGGCAAAAGCACGCTTATTAAAATCGTATTGGGCCTCTGTGAGCCATCGTCGGGGAGCGTGGAGCTCTTTGGAGGCAAGTCGAAAAAAGAGCTGAGCCTGATGCGGACGCGTGTCGGCTATGTGCCAGATTCCTGCGGAGCATACCAATCCCTCAGTGCGGCTGAGAATCTTCGGATCCGATGTGCGGAATGGGGGCTCGATGAGAAACGTGAGGTTCCTCGTGTCTTGGGCCTAGTCGGGCTGGACGTCGATGAGAAAAAGAGCGTGAGCAGTTTTTCTCTGGGAATGAAACGGCGACTGGATATAGCTACGGCTTTGTTGGGCGGCACCGACGTACTCATTTTCGATGAGCCGGCAAATGGATTGGATCCGTTGGGCATCGAGAGTATATGGGCCCTTATCGGTCGATTGAATCGGGAGCAGGGCAAAACCATGCTTATCTCTAGCCACGACTTGGATGAGCTGGCATCGGTTGCAACAAGCTGCCTGTTTCTTCATGACGGTGAACTGCTAAAAAAGGAATCGATGGATGTCATAAGGGATGAGGAGCCATCCCTAAAAGAGTATTACAGGCGCTTGATGAAGGCGGTCTCGCTATGAAGCGGGCGATCCATCCCATAAAGGCAGATATGATGCGTTTGCACAGGATATTTCCGGCGAAGTTTGGTCTTGCGCTTATGCTGGCGTTCGGCCTTCTCTTCGGCATCTTTCTAAAAAACGGAACAACGTTGCTCGCCTTTGGCTATGGCGTTTGTGGGGAGGATATTGGTTTCCTCTGGAATGCAATCGATCCTTCTGCGCCTGATGAGTCCCTTGCGCGCAGCGCTTTTGCCGGTACATCCCTGTTCGTTCCACTCATCGTTTGTTTGGTGCTTTTACAGGAGCATGGCTATAAAGAGGGGCACCGAATTTCTTCGGCAAGAGGTCTCAACCGCTTTTATGGGGCTCTAGCCCATGCATTTTCGTCTGCTTTAATAATTGGCGCAGCGTATAGCGCGCTTTGCCTTCTTCTTTTTGCAATAGCCATAATACGTGGAGGGCATAACTACTCGCACAACATACTAACTGTATTTTTGCCTGCAATGATAGTCAACGCCGTATTGGTGATATCGGTTGCGCTGGAGACGGTGACCATCTATCGGATAACGGGCAGCGCTGTATTGAGCGGGGCCGTGGTGATAGTTGGATTTGTCATGAGCTTGACGCTCTACGGAGCCTTCCTTCAGGCACCTATACCATCCTTGCGATGGATCTTCTTCCTTCCGGGGCCGTACCTTGGAGTCGGATGTGCCCTTGGGTATAGCGATATGGGGCAGCTGACGCTTCTGGGATATGGCGTGGCAGCCAGCTGTCTATCGGTATTGATTTACGCTCTCTTGAGCTTTCGCGCTGGGCTGTGCTCAATGGCTCGTCAGATTAAAAGACTTCTCCAGTCAGAATTGAAGCATGTGAGCAAATGGGCGTACGCCTTAATCCTGGTAATTTATGCGTACATGGTGATATTGCAGCTTAATTCTTTCCCGATGTGGTTCTGTAGCCTCCGTGAGAACAGTTTCTTGGGTTTTTTCCCAGACCCGACGCTTCGGCTATCGGCGGAGGATGTCCTTCTATTTGGCAATGCAGAGGTTTTTCGCGGTCTGCTGTTCAACGTAGCCCCGTTGGCCCATGCATTGTTCTTTCCGTTCATCGCGGCTTGCATTGTGCCGCGCTTTGTCAGTTCGGGCTTTGTCGAGGAACCGTGGGGGTTGTCGGAGGCTCGGGGAGGGAAGCGTGTGTGCGCTATCGTTGCGCGAGTGGTGCTATCTTCTTTTGCCCTTTTGGGCGCGTTTGTCCTGTCGAGTGTCGTTTTGTACTGTCTTAACTGCGCAATCGTTTCGGATGCTCAGCAGTATTTCAACCTGCATGTATTTTGCTATCGACTTGTTCTTGCTGCCGCTGCCTGCCTTGCATACGTGGTTTCTTGCGTAATCGTTGTTTCCTATTTTGGGTCCGGCTTCGGTCCGATTGGCATGCTGTTGCTTGTCAACGTCGTAGCGATCTACATACAGATCGGGGCCAATTCCATGCTTCCGCTTCCAGCCTCGATGCTCATGTGGATTTGCGGCGTGACCCCGTTGGGGAATGGTCAATGCATCTCGATTTTAATTGACTGCCTCATAAACGTAGCAAGCGTTTTTATCATTTGCTTTACTGTCGACCGATTGCGGTCGAGATTTCTCTGATTGTTTGTGAGGGATAATCATACCGAGCATATCAAATACAGGGGGGCGGGCACCGTAGCTGGTGTCCGCCCCCCCGGCTTAGGAGGCTTTAACCTGAGTGGTTCGCGAGCTAGCGGGCCTGCTTTACCTTTGCCGCCGCCTCGACAAACGACTTCCACAGGTTAAAGTCGGTTTCGAGCGTCTTCCACGTGTACTCGGGATGCCATTGCACGCCTAGACAGAATGGTTGGCCTTCGACCTCGATGCACTCGGGAATACCGTCGGTTGCCTTGGCGACCAAGCGCGTGCTTTTACCCAGACGATCGACGCAGCAGTGATGTGCTGAGTTGGTCTGGATCAGTCTGTGGCCGCCAAGCGCGCGTTCCAGCAGCGAGCCCGGCATGACCTCGACAGGGTGCACGGGATCGTTGAGCACGTGGGTATGGCGCCACTGTGTGCGGCCCTCGCGAGCGCCCAGGCTCGGCACGTCCATGCACAGAGTGCCGCCAGTGGCGACATTGAGCAACTGCGTGCCGCGGCAGGTGGTAAAGAGCGGCTTTTTGGCGCGGAGCACCTCGCCGACCAGCTTAAACTCAAAGCTATCGCGGATCTCACAGCAGAGGGTGGGGTCGTAGGGTCGATCATCGCCCCAACGTTTGGGGTTGACATCCGGGCCGCCGGGAATGGCGATGCCGTCGGCGATATCGACGTAATGACGGATGACCTCAATGTCCTCGGTGATGGACATCTGCAGCGGCAGGCCGCCGGCGGCAAGGATGGCATCGACAAAGACACTTGCGATTTCCTCGTTGGGGGAGAGCGTCTCGCTTAAAAACGGCTTTGCCTCTTCCCAACGCGGCGCGACGAGGATGAGTGGGCGGTCGGTGGGGGCGACGTCGACATGTGGGGTGTAGGACGATGAAGTGCGAGTTCCGATCATAGGTGTTGCTTTCGAATCTAAAGGTGACAGGGCGCATGAGAGACGTAGGACAACACTTTCAATGGATTTGTCCCACGGGGTGGCTGGCTAGTGGCCCTTGATGGAGTTGAGGAAGTCTTGGGCGCGCTTGGTCTGGGGATGGTCAAAGAACTCGTCGGGCGTGCCGGTTTCCACGATCTGGCCGTCGGCCATAAACACGA
>CAUGJN010000032.1 GCA_959599635.1 uncultured Collinsella sp. | reverse complement strand
CCGGTAGGTCGCAGGGTGGCGGCTGAGCCTTTCCCTCGGGAAACTTCGCGAAGCCCAGTTCCCGAGGGAAAGGTATGGTCTGTGTAATACCAGATAAACAGTACATTTTTGCTAGATTGGTATTTGACTGAAGAACCAATTGGTATGGCTTATTAAGCCCACCTTGCCGTTGACGCTCATTTTACTGCCGCTGGTGGACTTCCGAACTTGGTTGCGCAAGTGCTCCCATATATTGATATGACCTAGTAGGTGGCTATCTGGTTACTACCAGTTGGCCCCTTGGTAACGGGTGGCCCCATTGTGCGGAATGTACCGAACATCCCCGTTTGATACGTTTTCCCATGCTGCCGGGGGGCGTCCTCGGCACCTCAGCATCTCGGAAGAAAGGAGACCAGGTGCGCAGGAATTCCATTTTTACGAAACGGTGGGTGAAGGGAAGCGCGGTCCTCGTTGCCACTGCAGCGACGCTCGTGTTTGCCAATCCCCAGCAGGCGATTGCCACGCCACTCAAGGGCGTCGACTCAGCGACCGTGTCCCAGTCTGCCTCGAATGTCGTCGACATCGATTTCGCTGACGGCATCAAGGGCCGTATTACGTTCCTCGAGGACGGTATTTTCCGTTATAACGTCGACCCCAAGGGTGAGTTTTCCGATTACGCCACACCGCGCAGTAAGTCCCACACGGCTAAAATCCAGGCTCAGCCCGATACCTCGGACACCTACAGCAAGCCGAGTGCGACGGTTGCCGACAAGGGCGACACTATCGAGATCACCGGCGGAAAGGCGACCGTGATCCTGGACAAGGCGACTGGCAAGATGAGTATCAAGTCAGGCGACCGTGTCGTGGTTTCCGAGTCCGCGTCCCTCGACCTTGATAAGAAGGGTACCGTCCAGACGCTCGCCAAGGAGAAGTCCGAGAACTTCTTTGGCGGCGGCACCCAGAACGGACGCTTCCTGCACACCAACCAGACGATCGCCATCTCCAACACGAACAACTGGACCGATGGCGGCGTTGCCTCGCCCAACCCGTTTTATTGGACGAGTGACGGCTACGGCGTGCTCCGAAACACGTTTGCAGAGGGTTCCTACGACTTCGGTTCCACGGACTCATCGACGGTCACGACTTTGCACAGCGAGAATGAGTTTGATGCCTACTACTTCGTGGCGACCAACGAGGGCGCTTCGAACGTGGCAACCGAGATGCTGCAGGACTACTACAAGGTGACCGGTAACCCGGTACTGCTGCCCGAGTACGGGTTCTACCTTGGTCATCTTAATGCCTATAACCGTGATGGCTGGTCAACGACCTCGGGTCAAAAGAAGTGGGAGACCAAGGGCAGCAAGTCCTCGAGCGAGAAGGGCGACGTTAAGTACGAGTCTGGCATGTCGACGGGCTACAAGCTCGACGGCACACTTGCGGCCGAGACGCTCAACGGTGAGGGCCCTACGGTTGATACCGAGAACATGAAAGCGACCGATTTCGACCGCCAGTTCTCTGCTCGGCAGGTTATCGATGACTACGAGGACAACGACATGCCGCTCGGCTGGTTCCTGCCGAACGACGGCTACGGCGCCGGCTATGGCCAGAACGGTTACTACAAGACCGGCGGCGTCAACTCCGACGGAGCGAGCTCGGCCGACCGCCTTAACGCTGTGCGTGCCAATGTCGACAACCTTAAGAAGTTCACCGAGTATGCCAACTCCAAGGGTGTGAGCACGGGCTTGTGGACCCAGTCCAACCTTGAGCCCGACAGCAACCCTGAGACCCCGTGGCATCTGCTTCGCGACTTCGACGCCGAGGTTAAGACGGGAGGCATCACTACCCTTAAGACCGACGTTGCCTGGGTTGGATCTGGCTACTCCTTTGGTCTCAATGGCATCAAGACAGCTTATGACACGGTGACGACCGGCGCTAACAAGCGCCCCAACATCATCACGCTCGATGGTTGGGCCGGCACGCAGCGCTTTGGTGGCATTTGGACCGGAGACCAGTATGGCGGTAACTGGGAGTACATTCGCTTCCATATCCCCACGTATATCGGTCAGAGTCTTTCGGGCAACCCCAACATCGGCTCCGACATGGATGGCATCTTTGGCGGCGACCCCATCATCTCTGCGCGTGACTACCAGTGGAAGACGTTCACGCCCTCTATGCTTGACATGGACGGTTGGGGCACCTACCGTAAATCGCCCATGACGCACGGCGATCCCTACACAGGCATCTCGCGCTTCTACCTCAAGCTCAAGGCGCAGCTCATGCCCTATATCTACACGAGCGCGGCCTCGGCGGCCAACATCGACACGGGTAACGGCGATGCCGGCCTGCCCATGATCCGCGCCATGCTGCTTTCTGACAACTCCGAGTACGCCGCAAGCACTTCGACACAGTACCAGTATATGTTCGGTGAGAACTTCCTAGTGGCACCGGTGTATCAGGATACCCAGGCAGATGAGAACGGCAACGACATTCGCAATGGGATCTACCTCCCCAACTACGGCACCGACGAGAATCCCACCATCTGGATCGACTACTTCTCGGGTAAGCAGTATCGCGGCGGCCAGGTTCTCAACAACTACGAGGCTCCGCTTTGGAAGCTGCCGCTGTTTGTGAAGGCCAACGCTATCGTGCCGATGTACGCCGAGAACAACAACCCCGAGGCAGTGAGCGACACCAACACCAAGGGTACCGACCGCAGTCAGCGTATCGTCGAGTTCTTCGCCACCGAGGGCGACGGCACCTTTACGCAGTACGAGGACGACGGCTCCTCCATCGAAAACAACACGACTGAGGACGATTCCTACGGCACGATCGACAATATCTCCTACGGTGAGCATGTGAGCACCGTCTACAGCTCCAAGGCCGCAGGCGGCACCGCGACCTTTACCGCCGAGGCCTCGCAGGGCGGCTACAACGGCTACGACTCCAACCGCACCACGACCTTCGTGGCCAATGTGTCCGCCAAGCCCACGAGCGTTGTCGCCAAGAACGGCGGATCCGCACTCAACGTGGTTGAGGTCGACTCGCAGGAGGCCTTTGACGCCGCGACCCCCGAGGCCGGCCAGGCGGTCTACTTCTACAGCGAGACCCCCAACCTCAACCACTACGGCAGCGATGCGGACGGCACCGAGGCCGAGCAGGGCGAGAGCTTCAACAACACCAAGATCACCACGAACCCCAAGGTCTACGTCAAGTTCGCGAAGACCGATGTTGCTGCAGCGGCGCAGACGCTTGAGCTGGGCGGTTTCGTGAACGCCGACGCCACGCTCACAGCCGATCGCCTCAACGAGAACCTCTCCGCACCCACGAACCTTGCTGCCCCCGAGGACGTCACGACCCCAACGAGCATCAAGCTCACCTGGGGAAAGGTCGATGGTGCTACCTCCTACGACCTTAAGGTCGACGGCACTGTGTTTGCCGTGGGTGATGCGGCCGAGTTCACGCACACCGACCTCGCCTACAATAGCAAGCACACCTACCAGATTCGTTCACGCAACGCCGAGGGTTACTCCGCCTGGAGCGATGTGCTCGAGGCGAACTCCGCACTCGATCCGTGGCGGAACGTCCCCGACGCCGAGGAAATCACCTGGGAGGGCTCACTTTACGGCAGCCATAAGGCCGAGCTTGCCTTCGACCATGAGTTCCAGTCGGGCGACGGCGGTTTCCACTCCGGTGGCAACGATCTAGGCAAGGCGCTTACCGTTGACTATGGACGCGCTTACAAGCTCGATAAGCTCGAGTACTATCCGCGCGATGACGCCGGCAACGGCACTGTGACCAAGATGCGTGTTGAGACGAGTCTCGATGGCGTCCACTGGACGAGCCAGGAGGTCGATTGGGCACGTTCCGCTGATTGTAAGACGGTAGCGTTTGACGGCACCGTGGCCGCCCGTTACGTGCGCATGACACCGCTCGCCTCGGTCGGCAATTTCTTCTCCGCGTCCGAGATTGCCATCTACAAGACCGACGGCACGGATGGCTTCGCCGTGGGCTCCAACCTCAACAAGGCCACGATCTCCGACGGAGACTACTCCAACATGAAGAACTATCTGGGCCTCGAGAACCGCGAGCCCGATACCCCGACGTTCGGTTCGCAGATCCGCGACCACTTCGCCGACCTCAACGATAACGGCGTTTACGACGTCTACGATTACTCGTTCACCATGGCGGGTCTTGACGGCGGCACTAAACAAAAGGGCAAGGTCGCAGGTTCGCTCGCGGTGATTCCGAGCAAGACCGAGGTCGAGGCCGGTGATGAGATCACCGTTGATGTCTATGCGGCCGACGCCAAGAACGTCAACGCCCTGGGCGCTCTCGTCAACTTCAAGAGCGACCAGTTCGAGTTTGTGTCCGAGAGCATCGCGCAGGACGGCTCGACTGCCGGCATGGAGAACCTGTCTCGCGAGAAGGTCCAGTTCGCGGACAGAACGCAGACTATCAATCTCGCCTTTGCCAACCGCGGCGATGGCAAGCTCTACAACGGTACCGGCGCGGTGGCGAGTTTCAAGCTCAAGGCCAAGACCGCCGGCAAGGTCGAACTGCCCTCGACATCTTGGCTCATCGGTCCGGCATGCGACGCACTTGAGTTTGCGAGCGACGGCACGGTGACGATGCCGGATGTTCCTCAGCCAGCGGTCGCCGAGTACGGTCAGGATGCCTTCAACATCACGATGACCAACGATGAGCTCACGACCGACGACGGGACCAACGTCGAGAAACTTATCCAGCAGAAGAGCTATAACGCGCTGTTCGATAATAACGAGGGCGACAACGGCTTTGAGTTCCTGTGGAACTGGAGCGGCAACTGGGACAGCGAGGGTAAGCTTCCGAGTTACGTGAAGCTTCCCACCACGATGACATTCGCATTTAAGACGCCGTCGAAACTCGATAGTGTCGAGGTCGTTAACCGCAACGGTGGCAACGGAACCGTGCAGAAGATCAAGGCTGTCGTGACGTTCGAGGATGGCTCGACCCAAGAGTTCGCGGGCGGGGAGTACGATTCCTTCCGGGCTCGCTACGCCTTTGGCCTCTCTGCCGAGAACAAGGGCAAGAAGGCGACCAAGGTCGAGGTCACGCCGCTTGAGGCATCGGGTGACCAGATGCTCACACTGCGTGAGGTCAACTTCAACTACACGCAGGGTGTCGAGGCCATCGAGGGTGTCGAGCTAGGCAAGAACCAGACCGAGTTCTTTGAAGGCGACATTACGCCCGTCGACGCCAAGGCTACGCCTGAGAGCGCTGGCTACCCCTATGTGACGGTCGAGAGCTCCGACCCCTCTGTGGTAAGCGTCTCCGCTGTTCAGGCTGGCGATAGCGTGAGCTACTACCTGCGTGCCAACAAGGCCGGCAAGGCAAAGATCACGGTGGCGTCGGTACTCGACCCCTCCAAGACCGCATCCTATGAGGTCGAGGTCAAGGCTGGTGTCGATACCTCTGCGCTCGTGGCAGCGCTTTCCAAGGCCGCGGGCTACAGCGAGTCCGTCTACACCAAGGATTCCTATGCAGCTCTCACCACTGCGGTCGAGGCGGCTCGGAAGCTCCTCGACAGCGGCCAGGGCAGCTATAGCAAGAAGGATGTCGCAGACGCCACTGCCAAGATCGAGAAGGCAATCGACGGCCTCAAGATGCGCCCTGTCGATGAGAAGATTCTTATCAACACGCCCGAGAACCGCAAGAACGTCAAGGTGGCCGGCTTCTCGAGTGAGGCCGACTACGAGGGCAGCAACGCCGTCAACGCTCTCGACGGCGACGAGCGGACGCTTTGGCACAGCGACTGGGCCCATGGGACCGGTATGCCCCAGTATCTGAGTGTCGACCTGGGCCGCGACTACGATCTCACCGACGTTACATTCCTGCCGCGCCAGGACGGCGGCACTAACGGCGATATCTTCGAGGCCGAGATACTGGTCTCCGACACTGCCGACGGTTATGAGATGGGCACCGCCGTGTCGATGGGTACGTTTGCCTTCGACAACGACGGCCACGTACTCACCGACCGTGGCGACTGGAAACAGATGAGCTTTGGCGCCGCGCGCGGTCGCTACGTGACCGTCAAGGTGATTCACGCCGGCGGTGGCGACGTCGATGCCTACTGCAGCGTGGCGGAGCTCAAGTTCTACGGTACGGCCGTTCCCGATCCGGTGGCGAAGGATGATCTCGCTACCGCGATCGAAAAGGTTGATGCCGAGGTTGCTGCCGGCGACCTCAAGGCCGGTGACTACACCGAGGCCTCCTGGACGGCGCTCGAGAACGCCCTGGCGAGCGCCCGCGCCATCTTGAGCGACGAGAACGCCACGCAGGACGAGGTCGACCAGGCGCTCAGGGCGCTCGAGAGCGCCCGCGGCGCGCTCGAGAAGACCCCGGTGGCCCCGGTCGAGAATCCGACTAAGAAGCAGCTCAAGGCCCTGGTCAAGCAGGCGAAGGAGACTGACACCAGGGGCAAGACGGCCGAGTCTGTCAAGGCCCTGACGGATGCCATTACCTACGCCGAGGACGTCTTGGGTGATGAGAATGCTTCCGACACCCAGCTCCAGGCGGCCTATGACCAGCTCAAGCTGGCTATTGAGAGCCTCAAGGATGCCGATTCCGGCAATCAGGGCGGCTCGGGCAACCAGGGTTCCGGCAATGGCTCGAACGGCGGCAACCAGGCGGGCAAGCCCGCAGGCGACAAGGCCCAGGGCAGCAAGAAGAACGGTTCGGCGATTCCCAATACCGGAGACCAGACGGCGGCGACCGTCGCGACCGTCGGTGGTCTTGGCGCCATCATCGCCGCGATCGGCGCTTTCTTCCATCGTCGCAGCAAGGCTAAGTAGCCCCAGCAACAGCTAAGCAAGCGTGCCCGCCGTCCCACCCAAGGACGGTGGGCACGCTTTTTGAATGTGGGCGGAAAGCTCCGACCCTTCGGCCTTAATCTCGCAAAGCGTTCCGTCTCCCGCCGAACACATCAGCATCGGCAGCTATACTACTCTCAGTAGTTAAGGGTCGCGGATTCGCCGCGTCACCGCTCTCAACAGGAGGTCTTTGTTTATGGCAGATCAGAAGCCGGTTGTCGGGATCATCATGGGCTCCAAGTCCGATCTGGGCGTTATGGAAGGCTGCACCGCCGAGCTCGAGGCACTGGGTGTGCCCTATGAGCTCGTCATTGCGAGCGCGCACCGCACGCCGGCGAAGGTCCACGAGTGGGCTTCGACTGCCGCCGATCGCGGTATCAAAGTGATTATCGCCGCCGCCGGCAAGGCCGCTCACCTGGGTGGTGTCGTGGCTGCCTTTACGCCGCTGCCGGTTATCGGCGTGCCTATGAAGACGAGTGACCTGGGCGGTATGGATTCGCTGCTGTCGATGGTGCAGATGCCTTCGGGCGTGCCCGTGGCCTGCGTTGCCATCAACGGTGCCAAGAACGCCGCCATCTATGCCACACAGATTCTGGGTGCTTGCGACCCCGAGTACCGCAAGGTTATCGAGAAGATGAAGCAGGAGATGGCTGACGCCTAAGCGTTCCGCCGTTTCACCGCAGTATAAGGAGAGCCATGTCCGATTATCAGGGAAAACGATTCAAGGCTTCTCAGATTCCCGATCCGTCGAAGCCGGGTGCTGCCCGTGCGGCACAGCAGGGTCGGACATCCTCTCCTCAGCAGCCGCGCGCGCCGCGCCCCGTGACACCGGCGACGCATCGTCGACAGGACGCGCCGGCCGCATATCGTCCTTCGTCTTATAGCTCCGCTAAGAAGCCGCCCCGGTCTTCATCGCATGCCGCGCCGTCGGATTGCACCGAGCCGCCGCGCAAAAAGCGCCGCTCCATTATTCCCATTCTGCTCATCATCATCGGTATCGGTCTGATTGTCGCCGCCGCCGCTATTTTTATTAATGCCCAGATTGGCTATAAGCAGGCGAGCGATTCGTATCAGAAAATCGAGAAGCAATATGTAAGCGATAAGGACGCCAGCGGCGTGCCGATTATCGACTTTGATGCGCTTGCTCAGACGAACCCCGAGATTGTGGGTTGGATTTACGTGCCGGGAACCAACATCAACTATCCCGTGGTGCAGACCAACAACAACTCCAAATACCTCAACACGCTGTTCGACGGAACGGCTAACGCGTCCGGTGCTATTTTCCTGGATAGCGATGACACCGCGCCGGGAATGGTCGACCAGCAGACCACGATCTACGGCCACCATATGAACGATGGGTCGATGTTCAACGTGATTTCGGACACCACTGATCAGGCGACGTTCGATAGCATCGAGTTTGTGTATTACATCACACGGGATGCTACGTATAAGCTGCGACCACTGGCGACCAAAGTTGTCGAGGACACGTATGCCAAGGCGCGCACGCCCAATTTTGAGGGCGATGACGGGCTCAAGAACTACCTGTCCGAGATGTTCGACGGTGCCTCTGCCGTGGCGAGTGATGCCACCGATCGTGCCGCTTCGGCAACCAAGGTTGTAACGCTCGTGACCTGTCGTTCGCTGTCGCTGAGCAACACACGCGCCGTCATGGTGCTCACGCCGGTCGAGGAATAAGTTGTTCGAGAGTAGCTAAAAAGGCCCCGTCCCAAATTGGCTACTCGACGACGGTAAGGGAGAAATGATGCTCGAGAGTGGCAAATTGATGCCTTCGATTGATGCTTGGCTGCGCGAGGCCAAGGCCGATGCTTCGGCGGCAGGCTGTGGGATGTATCTGACGCATAACGGTGTGGTGCGCGCGACGCCCAAGGCCGAGGTGCGCGGAGTCGAGACCGATGGCGTTGCGCCAGGCCACAGGGTGGGCGGCATGGTCTTTGACTACGATGCCGAAAAGGTACGGTCTGCTATCGAGGCCACGCGCGCGATGCCGGGTATCGGCTATGTGCGCGTGTGGCTGGCAAGCGGCGAGCTTGCCGTGGGTGACGACATCATGCTCGTGCTTATCGGCGGGGACATTCGCCCGCACGTGGCCGATGCGCTGCAGGCGCTCGTTGGCACCATCAAGAACGAATGCGTGAGTGAGGTCGAGCGCGAGGCATAGAGGCTTGCGTCGATAGAAGGATCGTTTATAAAAATGCCCACCGGTACGTGTGATACCAGCGGGCATTTTGCGTTTTGGGCGCGGTGAGCGCTACACGCGCGTCGCATCCTTGGGGCTCATGGTCATGCTCTGGAAGCGGTTTTCCATGTACTCGTTATCGAAGTGCTCTCCGTAGAACTGTGCGACGGGAATGTCCGGCTCCGTGCCGTTAACGCGCTGGTACCAGTAGTCGAGCGACTGCAGCGTCATGACGCCGTCGACCAGCATGATAACGGTAAAGATGACGGTGGCCGAGTAGCGGCTCTTCCAGGGGATCTTGTTGATAAGCTTAAGCAGCCTCGGCAGCAGCAGCTTGATCCAGATGAGGCCGCCCAGGCCCCACAGGCAGGCGAAGCCCGTGCAGGTGCGTCCGCCCGTGAGGACCACGAGCGGATCGGGCAAACCGAACAGCGTTATGTGCGAGTAGCTCCACGAGACCACGCCAAACGCGGTCTGCATAAACCAGCCCACGAACACCTCAAAGCTGGCGCCGAGCAGGGCGCTCACCAGGAAAATGATGATGGGGTTCTTTTTGTAGAAGCGGTTGAGCACCATGGTCATGAGCACGGCGCCAAATCCGTAGATGGGGCTGAAGGGGCCAAACAGCATGCCGGCGCGGTTCTGGTAGACGCCCGGGTCGTCGACCGTCATGTGCCAGATGTCCTCGGCGATCAGGCCGAGCACGCAGCAGACAAAGAACACCCAGAACAGGTTGAAGTAGTTGAGCTTGATGTAGCCCTCGCCGGTTTCATCGCGGCCGAGCATGCCCTCGGCGGCGGCGTCGCGGTCGAGCATCTCCTGCAGGCGGCGCTGCAGTTCGCGCTCCTGGCGCAGCGTTGGGTCGACGGTTGCCGAAAGTGCAACGAGGATGCCGAGCTGGATCGCAGGGCGCAGCAAGAAGGGCCCGATGCCCTGGAGCATCACGTCGACCAAAAGCTCGACGACGGTAAACGCGATAAGGATATAGGACAGGCGGGCGGCGTTGCGACGCTGGTTTTTGATAAGATCCAGGCCAAAGATGATTAGGATGACGGCACTTGCCGCAGAGAGCATGATGCCGGCGACGATAAGGCCGACCGCGACGAGTGTGTTGTCGCCGAGCTTGGCGGCGGCGTTGCCGTTGATGAGCGCGGTGATGACCTGCCACATAAAGGCGGCGACCGACGGGAGCGTGCTCACGCCGGACAGGATGCACAGGACGGCGTACACCTTAATGATGAGCGGGATCTTCTTGACCTCCGTGGCGCTGGGGACGCTGGGGTCGAGTTCGTTTCGATCCATACAGAACCTTTCTCGCTTTGTTGTCGGTTATAAGGATACGCCGCCGACCTGCCAAAAGACAGGACGAACGTCCCAATTGCAACTTTGTAATCCCCAACGGTGGACGCGGCGGCCATCTGGGGCGCGGGCGCTTGCACTGGACAGACCGATAAAATGTTTGGCCGCAAAACGGATTATTAGCTCGGTGGGCTTTTAAAAAGCGCTGCTCATGCGCTGGGGAGCGCGTCGCGCCGTGCGTATAATAAGGCGGGTAACGCCAAAATACGAGGCTCTGAGGGGATGCCATGTCTCAAGAAACCATCCGCGCGGCCGAGCGCGCCGCGGGACAGGTGAACGCCATGTCGACGTATGATCCGGACTCCGACCAGCTGCATGAGGAATGCGGCGTTTTTGGTGTTTGGGCGCCCGATCGCGACGTGGCTCGACTGACGTACTTTGGCCTGCGTGCACTGCAGCACCGTGGCCAAGAATCGGCGGGAATCGCCGTGGGTGACGGCGGTACGGTTATGGTCCGCAAGGATCTGGGCCTGCTCGACCGCGTGTTCTCCAATGCCGACCTGTCGACACTCTCCGGTCAGCTGGCCGTGGGTCATGTGCGCTACGGCACCGCCGGCGCCAAGAGCTGGGAAGCCTCTCAGCCGCACCTCTCTACCATCAATAGCGTCATTATTGCGCTCGCGCACAACGGCACCCTCGTCAACACCGACGAGCTGCGCCGTCAGCTGATCGAGCTGGGCGTGCCGTTCCTCTCCAACTCGGATTCCGAGGTCGCGACCAAACTCATCGGCTACTTTACTCAGCGTACGGGCCACCTGCGCGAGGGCATTCGCAAGACCATGGAGCTCGTGCGCGGCGGCTACGCCATGACGCTCATCAATGAGCAGGCGCTCTACGCTTTCCGCGATCCGCACGGCATTCGCCCACTCGTGTTGGGCAAGCTGGTGGACGAGGGCCTGGACCAGGCCGATGCCGCATCCGTTTCGCAGCTGCCGTCGCAGGACGGCGCCACGACGGTCGACGCCACCACTCATGTCACCCGCGCCGGCGGCTGGGTCGTCGCCTCCGAGACCTGCGCGCTCGACATTGTGGGCGCCGAGTACGTCCGCGACGTCCGTCCCGGTGAGATTTTGCGCATCAGCGCCGAGGGCCTGGTATCCGAGCAGGGCGTGCCCGCTGCCAAAGAGCCCGCTAACTGCATCTTTGAGCAGGTCTACTTTGCCCGCCCCGACTCCATCATGAACGGCAAGAGCGTCTATGCCTGCCGTTACGACATGGGCCGTCAGCTGGCACATGAGGAGCCCGTCGAGGCCGACCTGGTCATCGGCGTGCCCGACTCCGGCCTGCCGCCCGCGGAGGGCTATTCGCACGAGAGTGGCATTCCCTTTGGTGAGGGCCTTATCAAGAACCGCTACGTGGGCCGTACGTTTATCGAGCCTACGCAGGAGCTGCGTGCCATGGGCGTGCGTATGAAACTCAATCCGCTGCGCGACAACATCGAGGGCAAGCGCCTGGTCGTCATCGACGACTCCATTGTGCGCGGCACTACCATGGTGCAACTCGTTAAGATGCTGCGTAACGCCGGCGCCAAGGAGATTCACATCCGCATCAACTCGCCCGAGGTAATCTGGCCGTGCTTCTACGGTATCGATACCGACGTGCAGTCGCAGCTCATCAGCGCCAACAAGACGGTCGATGAGATCTGCGAGTACATTGGCGCCGATTCGCTGGCCTTCCTTTCGGTCGAGGGCCTGCTGAAGGTCATGCCCAAGGGCGGCTACTGCGACGCGTGCTTTACCGGCCGCTATCCCGTGGCGATTCCCGAGAGCTTTGGCCGTGACAAGTTCATGGAGGGCTTTAAGCCCCGCAACCTGGACAAGCCGCTGCACTTTGACGACGACGCCGTGGTCGAGAAATATGTCGACCGCACCTGGGAAGAGGAGCACGGCGAGGCCTAAAACCTGCCATTTAGGGACAGGTTTATTTTGGCAGGTTTTATCTGCTGTTTTGTTGATATGACGGCGCGTGCTGTTATGACGCGCGCCGAAATGAACGCAAATATGAGCACCGTTTGGCGCCCGCGCGGCGTCACGGTAGTGGGAGAGGAAGGCTCTGATGAGCGACAGCAAGCATGTGACGTACGAGGACGCCGGCGTCGATACCGCCGAGGGCGGCCGCGCCGTCGACGCTATTAAGCAGATGGTCAAGGACACCAACCGCCCCGAGGTCATCGGCGGCATCGGTGGCTTTGGCGGCCTGTTCTCGGCCGCCGCGCTTAAGGATATGGAAGACCCGATCCTGATTAGCGGCACCGACGGCGTGGGCACCAAGCTCGTGCTCGCCCAGATCATGGACCGTCACGAGACGGTGGGCCAGGACTTGGTCGCCATGTGCGTCAATGACATTTTGGCTTCGGGCGCCGAGCCGCTGTTCTTCCTGGATTACGTTGCCATCGGTCACATTGAGGCCGAGCACATGGCAAAGATCATCAAGGGCGTGGCCGACGGCTGCAAACTCGCAGGGTGCGCGCTCGTGGGCGGCGAGATGGCCGAGCACCCGGGCGTCATGGCCCCCGCCGATTACGACCTCGCCGGCTTTACCGTGGGTGTTGTCGATCGTCCCAAGATGCTCGACCCCGCGAACGTTCGCCCCGGCGATGTGATCCTGGGCCTGCCCTCCACCGGTGTGCACTCCAACGGATACTCACTCGTACGCAAGGTCATCGGTGTCGACGGTATCAAGCCGGGTACGCCCGAGGCCGCCGCTAAGGCCGAGGAGCTGAGCCGTCCGCTCGAGGAGCTCGGCGGTGCTTCGCTGGCCGACGCTCTGCTGGCCCCCACGCGCATCTACGTCAAGCCGATTCTGGAGTTGCTCCGCGGTGGCGCTAACGTGCATGCCATCGCCCATATCACCGGCGGCGGTATTACCGAGAACCTCAACCGCGCGCTTGCCGACGATGTCGACGCCGTGGTCACCCGCAACGGCGCCGAGATGGGCTGGGATGTTCCGCCCGTCATCACCTACGTGTCGCGTCAGGCCGAGCTCGCGCCCAACGAGGCATGCAAGACCTTCAACATGGGCGTCGGCCTGTGCCTGATCGTCGCACCCGAGGACGAGGCCGCCGTGACCGAGGCTCTGGTCGCGCTGGGCGAGAAACCGTTCCGCGTGGGCGAGTGCGTCGAGGGTTCCGGTAAGGTCGTGTACTCCGATGAGCGCTAACGAGCAGAGGGCTGCTGCCGAGGGCCTGGGCTATGTGCCCTACACCCGTCCGACCGGCAC
>CAUGJN010000031.1 GCA_959599635.1 uncultured Collinsella sp. | reverse complement strand
GTCGAGAGGCGCTCCTTAAAGAAGGCAGTCATGGCCTGCTGGATAAAGCGGTTGTTGATGGCCTTCTTAGTCTGGTTTTCGTAGGACGTCTGGGTGGAGAAGCAGTTGGTCACCAGTACCAGGCAGTCCTGGACGTCTTGCCACTTAATGCCGCTCTCGTTTTTGTTGTACTTGCCCTGTTGCTTAATGTAGGCATCGATGGCGCTGGTCAGAGCGCTGCGAGCGGCCTTCTCGGGCGAACCGCCGTTCTCGAGCCACGATGAGTTGTGGTAATACTCCTGCATCATGAAGGTGCGCGAGAAGCACATGCACGCGGTGATCTTTACGTTGTAGTCGGGCAGGTCCTCGCGGTCGCGACCTCGACGGTCGGCCTCGATAAAGAAGGGCTCGGTAAGGTAGTCGGTACCGACCTTCTCGAGCACGTAGTCCTCGATGCCCTTGGGATAGCAGAAGTCCTCTTCGGTAAACTCGCCATCGTCGCCCTCGATGCGCAGGCGGAAGGTCACGTTGGCGTTGACCACGGCCTGGCGGCGCATGGTCTCGCGATACCACTCGTGGGGAATGCTGATCGAGGTAAAGACCTCAAGATCGGGGCGCCACTTGATGGTGGTGCCGGTGCGGTTCTCGTCGCTGGGCTCAATCTCGAGTGCCTTCTTTTTGGCACCGACGACCTTGCCCTTCTTAAAGTGCAGGGAGTACTTATTGCCGTCGCGCCAAACCGTGACGTCCATATACTCGGAGGCATATTGGGTCGCGCACGAGCCCAAGCCGTTGGTACCGAGCGAGAAGTCGTAGTCGCCGCCCTGGTTGTTGTTGTACTTGCCGCCGGCGTAGAGCTCGCAAAAGACGAGCTCCCAGTTAAAGCGCTTCTCGGAGGGGTTCCAGTCGAGCGGGCAGCCGCGGCCGTTGTCCTCTACCTGAATAGAACCATCGCGAAAGGCGGTAAGGGTGATGAGCTTGCCGTAGCCCTGGCGCGCCTCGTCAACGGCGTTGGACAGGATCTCGAAGGCGGCATGCGCGCAGCCGTCGAGCCCGTCCGAGCCAAAGATGACGGCGGGGCGCAGGCGTACGCGCTCCTCGTCCTTGAGCTGGCGGATACTGTCGTTACCATAGTTTGCGGTGTTTTTTGCCATACTCGCTCTCTCGGTGCTCCTTTGCTGCGTTTAAGTCATATAGATAGTCAAGGTAGCATAGCCCAGCCCATAGGCGATTCCAACCAACACGAAATCCATCGAACAATCGTTCGGAATTTGATGGAACGGCGTTTACTCGGACAAGACCGAGTTGATTCTGCCCGAGTAGGTTTGAAGGCGGCTGGAGGCGCCCTACCTTGTTTGCGGATGGATCGAATCGAACATTGGGACAAGCGTCTCGTTTTATGGGCCACGGGCGTGCGTGTGCGAGTCCCTTTGGCCCATAAGGAACGCTGGCGGGTCGTTATTTGGGCCGTGGGTCACTTCGCCCGCGCCGTGTTTCGTCATACGCTCATAGTGGAAGCCGATGCCACGGGGTCGACTTGCGACTCGGGCAACGGATGAGCTGCAAGCCGAAAGGAGCGGTGAGGATGATGAAGCCCATGACGAAGAAGCTGCTGTTAGGAATTCCCACCGTGACGCTTTCGGCTGTGTTGGCGTGTACGGTGGCAGGCTGCGGCGGTAATGCGCCGAGTGGCTCGGGCGGGAGCGTACCCGTGCAGGAGAAGGCCGAGAAGCCCAAGGCCTATGAGTCGCAGACGGTCGAGGTGGCAGGCATTACCTATGAGTCGGTGGCTCACGGTACGTTCTATCGCGGTGATGCCAAGAAGCAGGACGGCTTTTACCTGCACATCAAGATTACCAACAACAACACAAAGAACAGGACGTTCAGTTCCTTTAACGTGCATGCTGCCCAGGGCGATCTTGAGGCAGGCGACCCGTTGTTTACTTCCGGCAAGGCGGTCGTGCTCGACTACGTTGCAAGCGAGGCTCCCGATGAGCTGCACGAGGGCATCGACCTTTCCGAGAGGCCAGATATCGGTCCGGGCGAGACCGTTGAGTACGTGTATTTCTGGGCGCCCAAGACGGCGTACTACGGGCCCATCACTGTCGAGTTCGTAGACGCTTACGCCCCCGCCAAGAATCATGAGGCCATGCACTTCGACACCACAGGCTGCGAGACCAAGGAGTTCAAGGCGGCCGGCGGCGTGGCCGATTCTGGCGAGAAGGCAGATTTAACGGGCATCGACTGCGCATCGTACAGCATCGAGGCCGCCGATGGGTACACACTGGATTCGTCCGACGAAGAGCGCGAAAAGGCAAACTTCTTCCACGATGAGACTGGAGGACGCCTGAACATCAGCATCTTCCCGCGCTCGCCGGAGGAAGAGGTTGCAAGCCTAGAGCAGGTCTACGAAGGCAAGGAGACAACAACCGACCAGGTCGAGTGCAACGGCATAACGTGGCTGCGCTTTACCGGTCCCGACAACGGCCATACACTGTTTGCGACGGCTCCCGCGACGGGCGAGACCGTCCGCGTGTCGATCGGCTGGAAGATCGACTGGGATGCCGCCGTGCCCATGATGGAGGCACTGAAGCTCAAGTAACGCCACGATTCTTACGTCAGGCGACTCAGGGCTGGCTCCGAATTATCGGGCCAGCCCTTTTTGGTGCTCGATGAGCCGAGTCGGCGTCTCACACAAAAGTAACTAGGAGCTAGCGAGGCCTATCCGAATTGACCTCATTGGCGGTGTCTTTTTCGAGCGCCGTGCGGCGGACGCTGTAGGCGACAAGGCCGGCACCAGCTGCGGCGAGTGCTGCTGCGGCTGCGGTTAGGGGGACGTTGCTGTCGCCCGTGCCGGCGAGCGCGCCCGCTTTTCTGGAGCGCTTGTTATTGCCGTGATCCTTGCCGCTGCCAGAGCCACTGCCGCCACCGGAGCTGCTTCCGTCGGAACCACCTCCACTCGAGCCACCATCGCCGTCTACCGTCATTGGGGCGTCGTGAAGTCCTGTCGTATCCGCGCTGTCGCATACGCCGACCTGAACTTCTGAGCGTTCGCATGCCGCGTCGGGCACATGAAGCTCGTGCAGAACGGCACTCAGCGCCGAGTTTGCGCCCGGTCGGATCTCCTCGAGCGTTACGGGATCGAGCGCCACCAGATTACGCGCCTTCGCATACAGCGTGACGCGTTTGCCCACTTCGTCGCTCCAGCTCTCGGGGATGGCGAAGCTCATGCGGAACTGTGCCGTGCAACCCGGTGCCAGCACGGCGTTGCCGTTGTCGGCTACCAGCGGGTGCGTTGCAAAACGTGCGCCCAGCGTCTCGAGCGCGTACTTTACGTGTGCCATGTCGTTGGCCGAAGCGTCTTCGGCAAGCTCTGGATCGTAGATCGAAGCCATGCGTGCGTTCGCTCCGAATCCGATGGATGCGCTGGAGAACGGCTGGCTGGAGCCCTCTCGGTACAGATCGATTGTGCCGGCAGTCAGCAAAGTGTTGCCGTCGTTTCGCACCGTGACCATGAAGGATTCGCCTGCTGCTCCGGGCACCACCGCGCCCGAGGTAGCGACCGCGCCCGTCGGAGTGGCACACGCCACCAGAGGCACTTCGATGCCGTGCAGCTCTGCCTCGCTCTTCTCCGCGCTCACAATGTGCGTGGCGAGCGCGGAGAGCATGCCTCCCGACGTCAAAAATGTCGTTATCTGATCGACGGGATGGTCCAGCTCGCACATCACGAACGGCTCCGTGAACAGATCGCCTGCCAAGGTGCTGGCGAAGATGCGGAAGTGCTTGCCCATTACTGCTACCGGGTTGCCTTCTTCGTCGTAGGTTTGCCCCACCTTGCCATCGGTGTTCTCTACATAGAGCGCGCACCTGCCGTTGTTGCTTACGCTAAACGATGCCGGGCCACAGCCTGCGGCACCCACGGGCTGCGTTGCAAATGCCGATGCGCCTCGCGTCCAAGTAATATGCTGCAGCTGCTCGTTGACGGTGGCCAAAAAGCCCGAATGTTGTGGCCACGGCACCGCATGGGGCACCGTGGCGTCTGGTGGCATAACGCCCCAGCCCGCAATGGACTGGCCGATCACGGCGTACGATGCGCAGCCGCAACCGTCTGCGGTCTCGTACGCAACGGGCACCACCATTTTGCCGTTGATATTCTCGGGCTCGCTCAGCTCGATACTCGACGGTGCTTGCGGAAAGCGAAGAACTTGGCGGAACGTCAGGCTGTCGCCCAAATCATCCGACCACAGGGTAAAGCATTCCAGCGCAACCTCGGCCTCGCTGCCGAGCGCCTTCTCTGCGGTGGTTCCGCGGCGGTGGAGGTAGGCACCCGACAGGCGTCCGTCGACCAGCGTCTTGCCTACCGTGATGCGCGGGCACTGCAGGCAATGGTAGCCATCCTCTTGCAGGCGGCCGCGCGAGATGCTGCGCCATGACGTATGCGACACCACGCGGATCTCGTCATTACTTATGCGCAGGCGCACAACGGACAGTATGCCGGCTGTGCTTGCCGTATCGAAAAGGGTGTTGTCGCCGGCGGGGCGCTCGCCCGAGACCAGCAGCACGTAGGCGTCCTGGTTTCCTCTTCCGTCCGTATATTCCACCACGTCGAAGTCGTAATCGAATATGCCGTCGCGCTCCACGTCGCCCTCGCCAAACCCAAGGGGAAAGTCCACGGGCGTGGGAGCGGACCACGTGCCGTTTGCCTTTGTGTGCACCACCAGTCGCGAGCGGCCATTGTCGCCGTAGCGCACCGAGGCGATACGGAACAGGCATTCTACGCCGGCAATCATCGTTAGCTTCATGTGGGCTTCGCTGAGCACGCCGGAAAACAGCACGTTGTCGCTCGAGGGTTTTATGCCGCCACGCTCGTCCTCCGACACGCCGGCAGAATTGGCGTTCGGGTCCGCAACGGCGTTCGTTGACTGACCGATGTAGGTGTACTCATACATCGGCGCGGCATTTTCGTCGTTCTCCATCAGCGCGTGGACGAAATGTTCGACCTGTCCCGTGTCGTCGCTCTCCGCGTTCGTCTCGAGCTCAATGCGCGTGACCGCTTGATCCCAATCGCGCACGACAGGCGCGGCGTTTACGGCAGTGGCCTTAACCTCGGCGCGTGCGAGCAGCTCGGCGTTGGTGACGATGGTGGCCGATGCGATAAACTGCGGCACACCACCTGCCTCGGCGTTGCCGGCCGAGCCGAAGCAGGCATCCAGCGTATAAGGCGTATCTCCACCCAATGCCAGCTCAGAGCGTTGGAGCACATACTGGTCGCCATTGTTCACCGACATATTCCACGAATCGATGAGTGTGGGCCACGACCCCGACCAAGCCTTGGTGGTCCACTTGAACATTACGAACTGGAGTATCACATCGACATCGACGTCTGCACCCACGCGCAGCCGCGGAAGCTGGTGTCCATCTGCCTTCTCGTACCCAATGAACAGCGTGAGGGATGCGGCACCGCGCACGGCAGACGAAGCGACGCTTGCAACGCCGGCTCCAAAGGTGACGGCAAGTCCGATCTGGATGGTGAACGAGCCCGACGTGTTGGAATAGTCGAGCGAAATGTTCTTGAAAAACGCCGCGCCGCTGCCGTGCGTGTGGGCGCCCACGGCGAGCGCCAGTTTTGCCAGCACCCAGGGGTTGACGTTTAGGAAAAACGGCACCGGTCCTAGGGTAAACTGCTCGGTCCAATTGAGGTCAGTTCTTACCTGGAAGAGGGCCTTAATATTGCCGTATGCGGGGTCGTTGTTGTTACCCCAGGTTTTGCCCACCCAATCGTAGGCGAGCGAGCCGTACAGCTGTGTGGCGATATCCATCGTGAACAGCGGCGTGCAATGGTGGCGAAGGAGCTTGGTGTTTCTTGGATCGGTGCCCGAACCGGCACTCATACTTTTGTACCGATTCCACTTCCCCTCCATTTCGTCGAGGTAGCGGTTTGCCTGCTTGGCGCCCGACTCGCGCGGTGACTTCTTCCAGTACTCCGGATCCGGATTGCCCGAATCGTTCATATAGCTGGCTGGTTTGTATCCTCCGCCAAACAGCACGTATCCAGCAAACGAGAAATCGAAGAGGATCGGAAATGTGGGTATCCAGCACGTGAACTTATTGCCGCCGATGCCGGGAAACGCCGCGGGGAAATCAAACGGAGTGACCTCTTGGTCCATGGTAGTGGGGACGATAGTGGTCGAGCCCGATTCCGCCTTTGCGGCCGGCGCGGTGACAACGGCCATGGGGGATGAGAGCGTGTAGGTTTTGCCCTGATAGTCGAGGACAAAGCGCAGCTTGCACCCTTCCTCCAGAAGGCCCGATGCCGCGTCGAGAAACTTGTCTTCGAGTGTGAACGTCGCCAGATTATCCGCGCCTGATGCGCTGGCCTTGATCTGGCCGATCTGCGTGACGGTTTCGGGCGAGCTACCCGTGGCGGGCATTACCTTGTTGATGTGCAGCGTTGCCTGTCCACCCTGTGGCAGATGTGCCTGTACAATAAAGGCATGCGTGTCGGGTTGGTCGTTTGCCGCGTCGTCCTTCGGCAATGCCATGAACGTGGCATCAGCGTACTGGATGTCCCATTCGTCGAATGTGAGCTGGCGGAAGTACGGCTCGCCGTCGGACAGCGGACGCGTGGGCGCGGTTATGGCGGTGCCGCCCTGGATACGCGCAAGGGGAATCTCGACATCGCGGTAGCCCGCCATGCTAATGGAGATGCCGCCGTTAAAGTCGTACGCGTCGAGAAGCGTTGCCTCGTCCACGTAGTCTTCCGAAAGAGGGGCGACCTCAAAGATGGCCGTGCCTTCGTCATCGGTCGTGGCGGTGAGCTGCTT
The DNA here is from genome assembly GCA_959599635.1 of uncultured Collinsella sp. Taxonomy (GTDB): domain Bacteria; phylum Actinomycetota; class Coriobacteriia; order Coriobacteriales; family Coriobacteriaceae; genus Collinsella. The sequence goes on along the minus strand of CAUGJN010000031.1, from coordinate 7,053 downwards.
GCCTACGGCATAGCGCGATGTGAGCGTGACCTGGGCACCTGCGATGGGCGTATTCTTGTTGGCGACGTCGACCACGACCACACCAAACATGGTGCGCGAGAGAACGAGCACCTTGAAGGGATCTTCTTCGTCGGCATAGGCCGCGGTGGGCGCGAACGGCAGCAGGAAGGCATTTTCGCTTCCCGGCACGCGAGGCAACATAATGCTCGCCAGCGAGGACGCTCCAGCAACAAGTAACGAACGGCGATCAAGCATCTTGGGCTCCCATCCCGCAAATATCGGTGGAAATAATCCAATTTTGCGAGAAGACGCTTCGTGGCGGTAGTGCCGTTCAAGGGTCAAAATGTCCAAATTGATCGAGCGAAGCGCCGGGTTCCGGAACGCGTTCGATGCGCTTGGCAGCCCGGTCGCTAACGCAACATGTGCGCGACCAGCTCGGCGCGTGTGCCGATGCCAAGCTTTGCGTATACGCCGGATAGGCGGTTTTTGACGGTGCCCGGCGATACTCCCATATGGCCTGCGATTTCAGCGTTGGTCCATCCGCGGCAGGCGAGCATGGCCATGGTGAACTCTGTGGTCGTTAAATCGTCGGCAACGTCCTCGCCCGAATCGGGGTTGTGGATGCGCCGCCAGCCGTAGCTGAAGCGGTACGTGATCTCGATGATGCGTGCGAAGTCGTCAGGGTATTGCGTTTTTAGGCATGCCTCGATGAGCCCCTGCAAAAGGCCGTGGTGCTCGCCAATGAGCTCGATAAGTCCGTCGGGGCGCGCAATGTCCCAAGCGGCGCCAAAATGCGCTTTTGCGGCGTCGATGTCCTTGAGGCTCATGCATGCCATGGAAGCTGCCAGGTGCAGGAACAGTTCCGAGATGGGATAGCTTCCCTGTTTCATAATTAGGGCGTTTTCCGCCATGCCCAGGCTGCGGCCGTATTCGCCGCGCAGATACAAGGCGTGCGCCATCACGTAGCTGGCGAACAGTCGCAGGCCTTCGGGTAGGTGCGCCGCAAGTGGATAAAACTCTTCGGCAGAATACGGGGAAGGCAAGTGCAGCAGGACGCTCGCGGCCGAGGCGAACAGGATATGCGTGGCGTGGACGGCGGGCGATTCCTCGTCGGCCGGCGTATCGAGGATGCCCGCAAGGCACCGGCGGGCGTCGGCGATACGGTTGAGCGACAGACTGGCGTATCCGCAGATAAAGCATGCGGAATAGCGCAGCGCGGGATCGGTGACGTCAAGATAGGGGTGCGCCGTCTTGGCGGCGAGTGCGGCCTGTCCGCGAAAGTACAGCGCTTCTGCCGTGGCGATGGCGCGTGAATCGGGGTCGGAAATGCCTGCAACCGCAGCGTCAATCTGCCCCGGCACAAAGACGGTGCACATCAACGGCATGGGAACGCATGGGTAGCCATCGCAGTCCATCTTCCATCTCCCAACAGCTGGCAACACTAGCAGCAATTGTACTCTTGTTGCTCGGGACTGGAATTTGTGGGTATCGCCTACGATTGTGCCGAACGTATAAAGGAAGAGTCTATTGGCGATGCTCCCAAGGTGGCTACCGAAGTCTAGCTGACCTTGGGATATAGAAAAACTGCCGCCCCTGCAAAAAGCTCTGTCGCAGCGATGGGAAACGCATCTCGTTCTGCATATAATGAGGTCATATGACGGTGCGTCTGCATACGCGCGGCGCATTTCCATCGAATCGAGAAGGAGCTCTGCATGGATCCCAACAAGCGTCCCGACGACATGGTGCGTATCACCACTCCCGAACTTGCCCAGGTGTTCATCGATGAGCAGGTCGCTGCAATCCGCGAGCAGATCGGCGACAAGAAGGTCCTGCTGGCTCTTTCCGGCGGCGTCGACAGTTCGGTTGTCGCGGCCCTGCTCATCAAGGCCATCGGCAAGCAGCTCATTTGCGTGCATGTGAACCACGGCCTGATGCGCAAGGGTGAGAGCGAACAGGTCATCGACGTCTTCAAGAACCAGATGGACGCTAACCTGGTCTATGTGGACGCGACCGATCGCTTCCTGGATAAGCTCGTGGACGTCGAGGAGCCCGAGGCCAAGCGTAAGATTATCGGCGCCGAGTTCATCCGCGTGTTCGAGGAGGAGGCCCGCAAGGTCGGCGACGAGGTTAGCTTCCTCGCCCAGGGCACCATCTATCCCGACATCCTGGAGTCCCAGGATGGCGTGAAGGCTCACCACAACGTGGGCGGCCTGCCCGAGGACCTACAGTTTGAGCTCTGCGAGCCCGTCAAACTGCTGTACAAGGACGAGGTCCGCGTTGTGGGTCGCGAGCTCGGCCTGCCCGAGAACATGGTTGAGCGCCAACCGTTCCCCGGCCCTGGCCTGGGCGTCCGCTGCCTGGGTGCCATCACCCGCGACCGCCTCGAGGCGCTGCGCGAAGCCGACGCGATCGTGCGCGAGGAGATCGACAAGGCGGGCCTGACCATCTGGCAGTATTTTGCCGTCGTGCCCGACTTCCGCGCCACCGGCGTGCGCGAGGGCAAGCGCGCCTACGATTGGCCCTGTATCATCCGCTGCATCAACACCGTTGACGTCATGACCGCCGAGGTGCCCGAGCTCGACTGGGCGCTGCTCAAGCGTATTACCGCTCGCGTCACCGCCGAGGTTCCCGGCATCTGCCGAGTGTGCTACGACCTCACGCCGAAGCCCGTCGGCACGGTCGAGTGGGAGTAAGCTAACTCAGCTGGTAGGCGACGAGAACTAGCAGATGTGACAAAGGGACAGTCCCTTTGTCACATCCTCGATATTATGTGCGGGATGGTACGCCACGCGGCGTGCCATCCCGTTCGTTATTTTAATGAGCCGAGTGCGCGAGTGGGAAGAGTCACGAGCATGGTCGTTCCGCGCTCCGAGCTCTTTTCGACCTCGATGGAGCCGCCGTGAAGTGCGGCGATCTCCCAGACCAGCGCAAGCCCCAGCCCCACGCCGCCGTATGCCCTGCTGCGCGATTTGTCGACGCGATAGAAGGGCTGAAAGATGCTCGTCTGGTATTGCTCGGGAATGCCCGGCCCCTGGTCGCGCACGCGTAGCAGCACGCGGTCGCCTTCGGCGCAGGCGTTGATTTGCACGGTCGAGTTGGGCGCGCTATAGCGTATGGCGTTTTCGGTCAAGTTGAACAGCAACCGATAGATCAGCGTGTCGCTGCCGATCGTTTGCGCGTCGCCCTCACTTGTAAGCGTGATGTCTTTTTGCTCGGCAAGGGGTGCCAGGTCCGTGAGCACTTCTTCGATCATCGGCGCTAGGTCAATCACATCGTTGCAAGGGACACTGCGCAGCTCGCTCATCTCGAGCAGGGTCTTTGTCATGTGCGTCATTCGCTCGGTCTGCTCCTGCAGCAGCCCGAGCAGGCTCGCTGTATCGGCGTCGACGTCGGGGTGCTCAGCGCAAAACAGCTCGACCTGGGCCTGCATGAGCGCAAGTGGCGTGCGCAGCTCGTGCGCCGCATTGCCCGTAAACTGTCTTTGTGCGGAAAATCCCTCGTCAAGGCGGGCAATCATGTCGTTAAACGACGCGCTGCAGCGCCTGAGTTCAGAGGGCACGTCCTCGCTGATTTTTGTGTCGGCGAGGTTGTCGGGCCGCACGCTCTCGACTTGCGTCGCAAAGAAGCGCAACGGCCGCAGCGCATGTCCGCTTACAAAGTAGGCCAGCACGCCGCCGAGCAGCGTCACCGCCGCAGTTATATACCAGCTCGTCGCGCCAAACGATTCTTGGGCGTCGTTCACGACGATGGTCAGCGCGTCGTCGAGCTCTTTGTTTGTCGGGTCAAATGAGCTGGGCGAGGCATCCTCCACCTTGCTGTGCGCCGACGCTTCTGCACCAATCGAGTCCATGTAGCGCATGCCGGAGTAGCCAACCAGGCAATTCATAAGTACGCAGGTCGAACATATCAGCAGTGCCGTCATCAACGTGATGCGCCACTGCAGCGACAACCGCTTCATTTGCCATCCTCCATAACGTAGCCTTCGCCGATTCGGTTGCGGATGGGGTCGTGCCCCAACGCGCCGCGCAGCTTTTTGCGCAGCGACGAGATGTGCACGCGGGTCGCGTTGCTAAAGCTGTTGACGCTGCTGTCCCATACGTGGTCGATGAGCTCCTCCTGGCTCACCGGCCGCCCCTGGTTAAGCATCAGGTATTCCAAGATGCCGGTCTCCTTGCGCGTGAGGGACAGGATCTCGTCGCCCACTGTGGCGAGGCGCGCCTTGGTGTCAAAGCTCAGCGATCCACAGGTTAGAACAACGTCGCTTTGTGTAAAGCGTCTGAGGGTAAGGCTGCGAATCCTTGCCGCAAGCTCGTCAAGATGAAACGGCTTGGTGAGGTAGTCGTTGGCGCCCGCATCGAGCCCCGCTACCTTGTCGGAGACCTCGCCACGTGCCGAGAGCACAAGCACCTTGGTCTCACAATCAGCTGTCCTGAGTTGCCTGAGCACGGTCATGCCGTCGACATGGGGGAGATTGAGGTCGAGCACGACAAGATCAAAGGTCTCGACATCGAGCAGATCGAGGGCCTGCTGCCCGTCGTAGCAGCAGTCGACGCTATAGGCCAAGTTGCGCAGGCTGCGTGCGATCGCATCGCACAGCGCCCGCTCGTCCTCGATGACCAAGATGCGCATAACGTTCTCCTTGCATAATCATTCACGCTTAACACGGATTTTATAGTCGGTATGGTCCAATGGGTCGCGAAACGAAAGGAGTGGTCAGATTGTTCAAAGCGATTAAGCCTGTGGCGCAGGTGGCTTTGCTGATCGTTGGGGTAGCCATGGTTGGCTTTGGAATTATGCGCGGCGAGGCAGATGCCGTGCTGGCCAAGGCAATCAGGCTGTGCTTGGAGTGTATCGGAATTGGATAAAAGAAAAAACACTGCATCGCATCTTTTAGCGCGATTTCGTGGATTGATTCAGGCGGCGGCGACGCTTGCGACCAATATTCACCTGCCTAACTTTGCCAAGGGCGGCATCTACCAGGGAGCGGGCAAAGCCGTCTGCGTGCCGGGCCTCAACTGCTACTCGTGTCCAGCGGCCTCGGGTGCGTGCCCCATCGGGTCGTTTCAGTCGGTGGTGGGCTCGTCTAAGTTTAGCTTCTCGTATTACGTCACCGGAACGCTCATTCTGATCGGCGTGCTGCTGGGACGTTTTGTATGCGGCTTTTTGTGCCCGTTTGGATGGCTACAAGAGCTTTTGCATAAGATTCCCAGCAAAAAGCTCTCCACGAAAAAGCTCAAGCCGCTCACGTACATCAAGTATGCCGTGCTGCTGTTTGCCGTGGTGCTGCTGCCCGTCTTGGTGGTTAACGATGTGGGTATGGGCGACCCGTTCTTTTGCAAGTACATCTGCCCGCAAGGTGTGCTCGAGGGCGCGATTCCGCTGTCCATCATGAACGTGGGAATCCGCTCCGCGCTGGGAAAGCTCTTTTCCTGGAAGCTCGCGATCCTCATTGTGGTTGCGGTGCTGAGCGTGCTGTTCTATCGCCCCTTCTGCAAATGGATTTGCCCCCTCGGCGCATTTTATGCGCTCATGAACAAGGTGTCTTTGCTGGGGATCCAGGTTGACCAGTGCAAATGCGTCTCGTGCGGCAAGTGCGCCAAGGTGTGTCAAATGGACGTGGACGTTACGCGTACGCCCGACCATGCCGAGTGCATTCGTTGCGGCAAATGCGTGGGCGCGTGCCCCGTCGATGCTATTAGCTTTCGCTATGGGCTGGGTGTGACGGGCGACAAACCCGCGCAGTCCACGCAAGCCTGCGAAAACAAATAGGTACCTATATAAGTTTCGATATAAACGGAGGAACCATGAAACTGTCAAAAATTGCAGCTCTGTTGATGCTGCCCGTGCTGGCGCTGACTCTCGCGGCGTGCTCTGCCCCCAAGGGCGACGCGAAGGGTGCTACGAGCGGCGATGCGCAGATTGCCGAGCTCATAGCGCAAAAGCCGTCGAGTGCCGAGGAGGCGGCCGAGCTGTACCAGCAGCTGCTGCAAAAGGAAAACGAGATCTTTGCGAGCGATAACGCCCTATGGGAAAAGGTGTTCCTTGCGGCCAACAAAGACACTCCCATGATTGAGGACGGCAAGAACTACGGTGACTTCTTGCTCGATACCATCGAGGGCGCCAAGGATCAGTTTGCGGCTGACGAGCTTAAGACGCTTAAGGCCGGCGCGCAGCAGGTCAAGGAGATCGAGGACAAGCTCATGGCGCTGGAGAAGGAGTTCCCCGGATGCGGCAGCACGCCCGGCGAGGGGGAGAGCGTCGATGCCTCGACCGCAGGCATGACTAACGGCGAGAGCGGGGAGACGAAGTTCCCCAGCTTTAAGGGCAAGGACTTGGACGGCAACGATGTAAACAGCGACGAGCTGTTCTCCAAGAACAAGGTCACCGTCATGAACTTCTGGTTTACCACCTGCAAGCCGTGCGTGGGAGAGCTGGGCGATCTGGAGAAGCTCAACAAGGAGCTTGCCGAGAAGGGCGGCCAGGTCGTGGGCGTTAATTCCTTTACGCTCGATGGCAACAAAGACGAGGTGGCCGATGCCAAGGACGTGCTTTCCAAGAAGGGCGTGACGTATAAGAACATCTGGTTTAAGTCGGACAGTGAGGCCGGCAAGTTCACCTCCAACCTGTACTCGTTCCCGACCACGTACGTGATCGACCAGAACGGTAACATTGTGGGAGAGCCGATCATGGGCGGCATCAACTCCGCTGAGCAGCGCGAGGCGCTCAACAAACTGATCGATCAGGCACTCGCGAAGAGCGAGCAGTAGGTGCGAATGTGACAAAGGGACAGTCCCTTTGTCACATCATCGATGATAAGTGCGGGACGGTGCGCCACGTGGCGTGCCGTCCCGTTCGTTTTTGGGGCAGTACGTTACATTTCTCACTGGAGCAGGCCAAAAATGGGGATAGAGTAGGGCAAACGCGTCGAATGTGAACGGCGGGGGAGAGCGGGTGAGTGCACCCGCGGGGGAGAGGTTGCCGTCCATGCTGGATTTCAAAGATATTTGCAAAAGGTACGTTACGCAGTCGTTTACGCAGGTAGCGCTCGACAGC
>CAUGJN010000030.1 GCA_959599635.1 uncultured Collinsella sp. | reverse complement strand
ACATGCTGGGGCATGCCTCGATAAAGTCGATGAGGTCGTTGGCGGCCTCGATATCGTCGGCCGTCACATGTGTGGTAGTCGTATCTTCCATAACCGTCCTCCCGGTCTTGTCGTACTCCTGTTTAGGGTAGCGCTTATGCGCGGCAAGTGCGCCCGCACAATCGCAGGTATGTGAGTTACCCAAGGTTAATTTCTGTTATTTTTGTTAACCCCGTAGAACTTATCTGGCAAATGTTTGGCAAGTTACCCAAATCAAACTTAAGATACTTACGCAACATTTATGCAGAAACGGGTGCCCTAACACGGGAAAGGAGATTGGCATCCGACGTAAAACCCCTGATGAAAGAGGCAATATGCAAAAAGAGAACGCTGTGCTGCGGCATCTTAACGCCTTTGGCAGCAACGCATGCCGTGCAGCCGTGATTACCGCCATGGTGACCTCCATGGCCCCGACCACCGCAATTGCGGCAACCATGACGAAGACCGGCACCGAAGCTACCAACAACGCGCCGGTCTCCATCCAAAACGAAGAGGCGAACCTCCTCACAACCGATTCTAGCAGCCAAAACGCGTCCTCGGGCACCTCGTACGACCTGTCCAAGATTGCTGACGGAACCTACACGGGCAAAGCCGTGGCCGATTCCAACGATCCGCATAACAAGGGCGACGAATGGGATGCCAAGTCCTACGACGTCAGCGTCTCCGTCACCGTCTCGGGCGGCAAGATTACCAAGGTCGATGTTGCAGACTACGAGTCCCTGGGCGACAACGACTACGAGAAGATGAACCTTGCTGTCAAGGGCAGCCGAAAGGCAAAGGGCGTTCCCGCGCAGATTGAGGCGGCCGGCAACACCGACAACATCGACGCTGTGACCACAGCTACCATCTCCTCCAACGCCATCAAGGCCGCCGTGGACAATGCCCTGCAGACTGCCTATGACGAGCAGAATCCGTCGACCCCTGCGACCGACGAGTACACCTACGGCTACGCTGGCCTGACGTGGGCCGAGTATTGGGCTGGTGAAAAAGTGCAGGCGGCAGGGTCCTCCGCTTCGTCGAGTGAGCTCGATTCCCGCAACGAGGCCGACAAGGGCGCTTTTGACGTGGTGACCCGTGCAACCGCCAACCACGGCCTGCACCGCGGCAGCTACCAGTGCATGGCTACCATCTACACCAACGAGGGCACGACGTTTGACCTGGCCACCTGGGCCGCCGACGGCAAGTCGTTCACCACGACCGACGGCAAGACCGTAACGTGGAACCGCGGCGCCATGACCTGCGACGGTGCAAGCTACACGCTCAAAGACTACGAGGTCACGGGACTCAAGTACGTTCCCGTCAAAATCAAGACCAGCGACCTCGAGGCTTTTAAGGCGAGCCACAGCTTTGTCGCCAATGGCGAGACGCTCGCCGGCGGCTACACCGAAAATAACCTCCAGGCTTACTCCGGCCTGGTTGCGGACGTCGATGCCAACACCAACGGCATTAAGACCGTGACCAACAATAACGGAACCTTCAGCTTCTCGGCCGCCGCCACCACCGGCACCGACTCGGGTATCAAGGGTCAGGAGCTCAAGACCGCCACGGACATTAAACCCACGGTTAAGGACGCGAGCGGTTCCTACGGCGAGTTCCTGCGCGTAGACCTCAACGGCAACTATGGCGACCTGGGCGCCAATATGCAAAGCGTCACCTGGACCTATTACGGCGACGATGCGACCTACACCAACGCCCTTGCCACCTACGGCACCAAGTTCGCGGCCGACAACTGGATGCACAAGTCCATGGGCATTCAGCTGGGCCTCACTAAATCCGAGCGCTGCCAGCTGCCCGAGGGCACCAACGGCACCGGCTACTGGAAGCTTACCGTCCACGCCTTGGGTTACAACGATTACACCTACACCTTCCAGGCGACTGACGACAACATCGTGGGCGCCAAGGAGCCGGTGACCGACGCCACCAAGGCCCAGCTGCAAGAGCTCTACGACAAGGCGAAGTCCCTCGATAAGTCCAAGTACACCGAGGACTCTTGGACCGCCTCGTCCATCGAGACCGAAACCGCCGAGACCAAGGACCTGCTCGACAAGAAAAACCTGGGCGAAGCCGAGGCCGCCGAGCAGATCAAGCACCTGCAGGGCGCGCTCAACGCACTCGTGAGCCTGTATCCCCAGGCCGGTGACTACGTGCTCATGAACATCCCCTACGCCGATTTCTATGCCGCCGAGAAGAACAACGCCGGCACCGACATTGTGACCTCGGCTACGCGGCAGAAGACGCGCTCCAGCTTGGCGAGCGGCTCCTACCACGTCAATTCCGACGGTGCGGATATCTCGGGCGTCACGTTTGCCGTCAAGGTGGGCAAAGGCGACATCGATTGGTCCAAGTTCACCCGTGTGACCGACGACAGCTCCGTTACGATCACCACCTCGATCAAGGGCAAAGAGTCCACGACGACCTACACGGGCAAGGACGCCCTGTTTGAGTCTGCGAACTATTCTTACTACGTGCTGCCCGCCGGCGAGGTTCCGACCAATTACAAGGAGCTCACCTCCGATTCGAAGGGCAACCTGAACTTTGGCGCTGTCGAGGGCAAGAAAGCCACCGAACTTGAAAACGTCACCGCCACCTTTAAGACCTCCAGCAAGTACGGCGACTACGAGATCGACTTTAAGAACCTGCGCGAGCAGATGGTCGACGCCGACGGCAACCAGGCGACCGTATACGGTGCCGTGGTCAATGCCGCCGATGCGGACGGCACCACCGAGGGCTATGGCATGCGCACCGTCGAGAACATCTGGAAGGGCAAGGAGATTGCCTGGAGCTGCGGCCTGGTCAACGAGTCTCACGGCAGCCCGTTGAGCTCGCGGCACTACAAGTCCATGATGGGCAAGACCATCAAGAGTGTGACGTTCTACACCTCTACGGGCACCTACACCGTTGCCATGAACCAGTACGTCCCCGTCAAGGCCTCCAAGTCCGAGATCGACGTCGAGGCGAACGCCAAGGCAGATGCCGAGACCGCCGAAGTCAAGGCGACGCTGCCGGCAGACTTCAAGGTCGAGTACAAGCTCGACGACGCCGATGTCACGGTCGACAACGGCACGTTCTCCATCAAGGACCTCAAGCCCGGCAAGCACACCCTCGTGGCGCGCGACGCCTCGGGCAAGTATGCCGATGTGACGAGCGAGTTCACCGTCACGACCGACAAGACCGTCGCCAAGTTTGACGAGGGCACCTCGAAGATCACCGCCGCCAACGAGGGCGACGATGTCGAGAACTTTATCGGCAACATCACCACGGTCAACGTCAACGGCACCGACTACGCCGCTTCCGGCCGCGGTTCCGTCAAAATCATCAACGCCGACGGCTCCATCAACCTCGACGCCGTCGCCGGCGGTCAGCAGAGCGCCAAGCCTAAGGCCGCAGGCCAGCAGCAGGGCACCAAGGTGTTTGCCAACTACGGCACCTACACCATCAAGGTGACCTCCACCGGCTACAACACCCCGCTCGAGTTCACCTTTACCCACAAGGCCGACCGCACCGACCTCGATAAGGCCATCGATGCAGCCGAAAAGCTCGACAAGAGCGCCTTCACCGCCGTCTCCTGGAACGCCATGAGCGACGCCCTCAGCGCCGCCAAGACCGTCCAGGCCAACGATGCCGCCACCGATGACGCCATCGCCCAGGCCCTGAACGCGCTCAACAGCGCCGTGGCCAACCTCGCCGCCAAGGCGACTGATGAGGCCAAGTCCGCGCTCGCCGACCTGATCGAGAGCGCCGGCACCGTCAAGAACGACGGCTACACCGACGCCTCCTGGAACGACTTCCAGACAGCACTCGATGAGGCTAAGCAGGTTGCCGCCTCTGAGGACCCCTCCGCCAGCGAGGTGGCTTCTGCCGTTGACAAGCTGAAGGCCACCCAGGACGCACTTACCAAGAAGGGCACGGAGGGAAAGCCCGCCGGTGGCTCCACCTCTACGACGACCACGACGACGACCACCGATACCAAGAAGGCCAATGCATCCAAGAAGGACGCAAGCGGCCTCCCCGGCACCGGTGATACCCAGATCGCCACGGTCGGCATCTTCGCCGGTATCGGCGCCGCCATCGCGGCCGCCGGCGTCGCCATCCGCCGCCGCATGCAGCACTAGCGCCTAAAACGCGCGCCACGCGCTCGCAACGCAAGCGCCCGCAGCCCCAACCAGGGCTGCGGGCCTTTTCTCATACTCGACCACGGGAGACCACCCACAAATGGACAACTACCAACCCAAGCACTCAAAAGCCAAGGCGCTCGGCCACGGCCTCGCCACGGCAGGCTTCATCGTGCCCTCGATCGCCGTGGGCGCAACCGTAGCCCTCGTGGTGTCCCAGTACACCCCGCTCGTGGCCAAGACGGTCGCCGCCACGCCCGCGCAAGAGGCCGCAGGCGCCGACCTCAAGACCGTCGACACCTCCAACGTCCAGAAGGAGACGGCAACGCCGGCAACCGAATCGCTCGACCCCTCGGTCTATGGTATGGACGCCGCAAACCTCAAGGACGGCACCTATGAAGGCACAGGTACCGGCTTTAGGGGCAGTATCACCGTGCGCGTGACTATCGCGGGCGGCAAGATCGTGGCAATCGACATAGTGTCGTCTGCAGACGACCCAGCCTACTTTGGGCGTGCCCGGGCGATCACCCAGTCGGTGATTAGCGCTCAGTCGACGTCGGTCGACACTATCTCGGGTGCCACGTATTCATCAAAAGGCCTGCTCATGGCCATCAAAAACGCACTGGTCAAGGCATCGGGCGGGCTTGCCGAGGCTGTTGCCCCCGCCCCTGCGGCCGGCGGCTCCTCCAATAAGCCCCACCACACCATCGACCCCTTCACGCCCGCCGGCGGCTACGCAGACGGCGTCTACACCGACTCCGCCTGGGGATACAGCGAGGACACGCCCGTCAGCGTGCGCGTGACCATCGCGAACGGCAAGATCGCCAACATAGAACTCGTGAACACGGGCGACACGCCCGAGTATTGGAGCCGCGCCTGGAACGCACTCCCCGGGCTCGTCATGCAAAAGCAAAGCGTCAATGTCGACACTGTGACAGGAGCCACGTATTCGAGCGAGGGCATCCTGGGCGCCATCCAGGGCTGCCTTAAGCAGGCCGCAGCCGGCACAAAGGACCCCGAGCCCGCGCCCGGCCCCGACCCCGCGCCCAACCCGGACCCCTCGCCCGACACGCCAGACGAGGTCCACTACGCCGACGGCGACTTTACAGGCTACGCCCTCTGCAAAAACGAGGAGGACGACGAAGCCTTCAGCCCCTACTACGTCAAGCTCACCGTCACCGTTAAGGACGGCAAGGTTACCGGTATCCACGATATCGAGGGTGTAGGCGGCAAGCCTGACGAGAGCCTCTCCGACGCGCTTGATCCCTTTGACGAGGATAACGAGCCCTACCTCGATAACGCCATCGACGGCCGCACCTTCCGCGGTACCGTCTACACCGGCATCCCCGAGCAGCTGCTCGCGGGCACCGAGGCTGGCAAGATCGACGTGGTGGCGCGCGCCACCTACTCCAGCCGCGCCATCGCCAACGCCTACACCGGCGCCCTCGCGCGCTCGGCCGCGGCTTATAAGGACGCGAACGACAGCAAAGGCGACAAGGCAGACGCTTCTGACAAGACAAACGCCCCCGATGAGCCTACGGCCAACCCGACCGCCGCAAACGGGGCCACCGAGGAGGCTGGCGCCCATGCGTAACCCGTTTGCCCTCCTTGGGCGCCACCTCTGGCGCAACCGCAATTTCTATCTCAAAGCCGTCAACGCCGCGGCCGTCGTCGCCATCGTGGCGGGCTACAGCAGCTGGGCCGCCCAGGCGGCAGAGGCCGACGCCCGCACCCAGGCGGAGGCTGTCCAGGCCGAGCGCTCGCAGACGCGCGGCGCCTACGACACCGACGGCACCTTCGAGGGCAGCGCCCAGGGCTACGGCGGCACTGTCACCTGCCGCGTGACCATCGAGAACGGATACATCGAAAGCGTCGAGGTCACGGACCACGCCGGCGAGACCCCCGCCTACTTTGCGCAGGCCGAGGGCCTCACGCAGACCATCTGCGATGCCCAGGGAACCAACGTCGACACCGTCTCGGGTGCCACGTTCTCGAGTGCCGGCATCCTAAACGCCGTCAACGCGGCGCTTGAGCAGAGCAACGCCGGAGGTACGCAGTAATGGCCAGGACTGCATCCACCAAGACCCGCGGCGCAAAGCGCCCCGCGGGAACCCTTGAGAGCCTGCGCAACGGCGCAAACGTCATCGCGCACCCCAAGAACAAGATGCAGGAGCGCCTGCGCCGACAGTACCTCCATCGCGGTGTGCGCTGGTGCGTACAGTTCGGCTTTCTCATCTGCTTCCCGGCCGCCTGGAACGCCGCCTTCAACGGCGTCAAGTACATCTTCACGCAGCTCGGGAGCCATGCACCCATCGAGCTCACCGGCTTTTTATCCCTGCTTTTGGCCCTCTTGGCCTTCACCTGCGTGTTCGGCCGTTTCTTCTGCGGCTTTGCCTGCGCCTTCGGTACGCTCGGCGATATCGTCTACGCGCTTGCAACCCCGCTGCGCCGGACACTCCGCCTTGAGGGCAAGGGCGCGCACCGGCTCCCCGCGGGCGTGCAGCACGCGCTCCAGCTCGTCAAGTACGCCGTCCTCGTGGGCATCTGCGCCCTCTGCGTGATGGGTATCTGGCCCCAGGTCTCGGGCGCGAGCCCCTGGGTCGCCTTCGCCGGCATCACTGCGCGCTCGCTCGAGGGCATCGCGCCCACGGCCTTTGCCGCGCTTGGCGCGGTCATGGTTGGGATGGCCTTTGTCGAGCGTTTCTTCTGCCAGTTCCTCTGCCCCTTCGGCGCCATATTCTCGCTGCTGCCAGTGTTGCCGGTCTCGCTTTTCAACCGCCGCCGCGAAAGCTGTGCGCGCGGTTGCAACCGCTGCCAGGACAGCTGCCCGGTGCGCATCCACCCCGAGCGCGCCGACCTGCGATCGGGCGAGTGCATCGCCTGCGGGCGCTGCGCCGATGGCTGCCCCATGGCCAACGTGACGCTCGCCCGGCTCGACGGCTTTAAGCGCGATCAAGCAACCGACGATGCCAGCGAGCTCGCGCAGGGCAACACCCGCAAGCGCCCGCCCGCAGGGCCCGCCATTCGCGGGACCGAGGTTGCGCTCACGCTCGTCAAGGCTGCCATCCTCGCCGCGCTCTGCTACCTGCTCATGTAGGGCACGCGCACCCGCGGCCCGGCACCCCGTCAACACCGAGTCGTGCAGGCGCAGGCTCATCCGTAACGCCACCGACCAGAAAGCTCACCATGATCCAGACCCCCCACACCATCGACCGCCGCACGTTTATCGCCCTCGCAGGCGGGGCCCTCGTCTCTTGCGCCGGTGCACTTACCGGCTGCTCGGGCACGCAGGGCGGCTCGGGCTCTGCAGCCGCGTCCAAAGCGGGCTCCGACAGCTCGCCTAAGGTGCAGAGCACGACGCTCTTTGTCTTCGACACTGTCGTGAATATCAGCGCCCAGTGCAGCAAAAAGGTCATGGACGAGGTCGCCGACCGCTGCACCTACTTTGAGAACAAGTTCTCGCGCACCGTGGAGGGCTCGGATATCTGGAACATCAACAATGCAGGCGGCAAGCCCGTGGAAGTCGCGCACGAGACCGCCGAGGTCATCGAGGCAGCCATCCGCTATGCCGAGGAGTCCGACGGGCTCTTTGACATCACCATCGGCGCCGTCTCGAGCCTCTGGGATTTTGACAACGAGGTCAAGCCCGCAGATGAGGACATCCAGGCGGCACTCCCCCATGTGGACTATCGCACCATCTCGGTCGACGGCACCACCGTCACCCTCGCCGACCCCCAGGCCAAGCTCGACTTGGGCGGCATCGCCAAGGGCTACATCACCGACAACCTCGTGGCGCTCTTTAAGAAGCACGGCGTCGGAAATGCCTCCATCAGCCTGGGCGGCAACGTCTACGTGATGGGCAAGAGCTTTGACGGCGACGCCTGGAACGTGGGCGTGCAAGACCCCAACGGCGCGCAGGACGACGTGCTCGCCACCGTCAAGACGCGCAACCGCTCCCTTGTGACGAGCGGCCTCTATGAGCGCGGCTTTGAGCAGGACGGCACGTTCTACTACCACATCCTCGACCCCAAAACGGGCTACCCCGCCGCCACCGACCTCAAGAGCGCCTCGATTATGACCAAGAAATCCGTGCTTGGGGACGCCTACTCTACCATCCTGTTTTTGCTCGGCCACGACCGCGCCATGGAGCTCATCGAAAGCGATGAGCGCTTTGAAGGCGGCGTTTTAGTCGATATGGACGATCGCGCCACCAAGAGCGACGGCTCGACGTTCAAGATCTTGCAGGACTAGGAGCCATGATGGTCAAGCGCAAAGGTGCGCGCGATGGGCGCGACAACAAAAGACTCAACCTCATCCTGGTTTTGGCGATAGCGGCCATCGCATGCGTCGGCTTGGTCGCCACGCGTCTGATGGGAGCAAACACGAACGCCGACACGGCCACAGTCGTTATCCGCGATGGAGAGCAAAACGTCTACGAGCTTCCTCTGAGCCAGAACACGACCAAGAGCGTTACGACCGACTTGGGAACCAACCTCATCGAAATCAAAGACGGACGCGCGCACGTCGAGGAAGCAGACTGTCCCAACCAGGACTGCGTGCACCAGGGCTGGATTGACGCTGCCGGGGAGCAAATTGTCTGCCTTCCGCACAAGCTTACCGTCGATATCGTCGACGCGAGCGCCAAGACCACCTACGACGTAGTGGGGCGCTAATCCGTGGAGATGGTCGATATCGAGCACACTCGCCGCCTGGCGCGCGTTTCGCTGTTGTGCGCCTGCGCATTGGTGCTGTCCTATCTGGAGACCATGATTCCGCTGCCCGTCGCGGTGCCCGGCATTAAACTGGGCCTTGCCAACGTGGCCGTAGTCGTCGCGCTCTATACGCTCGATGCCAAAAGCGCCGGTGCCGTTGCGCTCGTCAAGGTCTTTGCATCGGGCTTTTTGTTTGGTTCGCCCATGATGCTCGTCTATAGCCTAGGCGGCACGGTCCTCGCCTTTATCGGCATGGTCGCCCTTGCTGCCGTGCCGGGTGTTGGCTTGGTGCCCGTGAGCATGCTTGCCGCCGTGCTGCACAATGTAGGCCAGCTGGGCGTTGCCGCCATGGCGCTGCAGACCCCGGCAGTCTTTATCAATCTGGGCGTTCTGGGCGTCGCCGCCTGCGTCACCGGCGGCATTACGGGCGCGGTGGCAGAAGGTGCGCTCGCCGGTATTGAGCAAGCCGATGACACACGTCCCTCCGTCGATTGCGCTGCACTTGCCGCCAATATCGTGGCAGGAGAGCGCATCGCCTTTGTCGGCACCAACGGCAGTGGCAAAAGCACCTGTGCACTCGAGCTTGCGGGGCTGCTCAAAGACGTGAACGGGCACGCTATGTGCGTGCAGGGCACCGTAGGCCTTGCTTTTCAGGATCCCGATAACCAGATCGTCGCTCCAGTCGTGCGAGATGACATCGCCTTTGGACTCGAAAACCGCGGTGTCCCCCGCGACAAAATGTGTTCAGAAGTCTTGCAGGCACTCAACGAGCTTGGCATTGTCGAGCTTGAGCAACGCGATGTCGCCACGCTCTCGGGCGGCCAAAAACAACGCGTGGCGGCGTCGGGATTGGTTGCGCTCACCCCTTCGCTCATGATTTTTGACGAGACGACCGCCATGCTCGACGAGACCGCCCGCGAGGCCGTCAATGATCTCATCGATCATCTTTGCCAGCGCGATGTTGCCGTGATCCAGGTCACGCAGCTGCTCGACGAGGTCGCGCGCGCCGACCGAGTCGCCGTCTTCGAGGCGGGCGCCATCGCATACCTGGGTACCGTGCAAGATCTTGCCGACCAGCGCGATCTACTCATTCGATGCGGCCTGGAGGAACTGTGTCGTTAACCTGCTCAAACATAACCGTCCGCTATCCCGAAGCAGACGCCTGTATCCTATCTCGTGTTTCGCTGGAAATTAGGCCCGGCAGCGTGATCGGTATCGCAGGCACCTCTGGCTCCGGCAAGTCAACGCTGCTGCGTGTCCTTGCCGGAGCGCTTGCCGTGCAGGCGGGGTCTGTCGTGGCGGACGGCACCGCGCTTGGCACACACCCCACGGCGGATGAACTTCGTACGTACCGCAAAACCGTGGCACTCGTGCAGCAACGCCCCGAGCAGCAGTTTTTTGCCGCCACGGTCTTTGACGAGGTGGCGTTTGGCCCCCGCAATCTTGGACTGGACGAAGCCGAGGTCAAGCGACGCGTTGGCACATCGCTCGCCAGCGTCGGGTTTGATCTCGCCGCTATCGGCGACACAAGCCCCTTTGCCCATTCTGGCGGAGAGCAGCGCCGTATCGCCGTTGCCGATATGCTTGCACTCGAGACACCGTATTTGCTGCTCGACGAGCCCAGCGCTGGACTCGATCCCCGCGCCCACCGGCTGCTGCTCGAGCGCTTGGCTCAACTCGCACGCCACGGCCGCGGCATTGTAATCGCCACGCACGATTCGCGTGTGCTGAGCATCTGCGACAAGGCCTTTCGGCTGCAGGACGGCATGCTGCTGCCGCAAAGTTCCGAGGGCATCCAGGTGACATCCGTTGGCGTGACGGCCGCACGTCCCGTGGAAACCGGACATACCCCGTTGGCGTCCAAGGCGGTCTCGTTTGGCATCTTTCGTCCGGGGTCAAGCCTCGTTCACCTGCTGCACCCCGCCACCAAGCTTGTATTCTGTTTGCTCTTTATGATTGCCGGCTTTATCGCCCAGCAGCCCGGCGCCCTTACCGCCGTCGCGCTCACCGCATTCGCCTCGCTCGCCGCAAGCGGCAGCTCGATGCGCCAGGCACTTCGTGCCCTCAGGCCATTTCGCTGGCTTATGGGGTTTGTCCTGGTCTTCAACGCACTCTTTACGGCATCGGGGACTCTGCTGCTGCAGGCGGGACCCGTGCAGATCACCTCGGGAGGTCTGCTCTTTGGCGCGCTCTGCGTGCTGCGTTTTGCCCTCATTATGCTGGGAACGTCGACGCTCATGGCGACCACCTCCCCCACCGCACTCGCCGATGGCGCCGCGGCGCTTCTGAGGCCCCTCGCCCGTTTTGGCCTGCGCACCGACGATGCCACCGTCGCCATACAGCTCACGCTTCGTTTTGTCCCCGTGCTTATCGAAGAGTTCAATCGTATCAAGGCCGCTCAGGAAGCGCGCTTGGCGCGCTTTGACAGTCCCTCGCCCCTGCAGCGTGCACGCGCCCTTGTCCCTGTCATAACACCTTTATTTAGCAGTGCGCTGCGCCGCTCCGACACGCTCGCGCTCGCTATGGTCAACCGCGAATATGGAACGCGCCCACCTGTCAGCAGAACCTGTCTGCGCGACTATCGCTTTAATCGGGCAGACCTTGCTGTTCTGACGCTCGGATGCTGCATCGTTGCGATTGCGCTGCTCTAGGGCTCGGCATGCCATGCCACTCGCCGGAATGCGGCATGTGACCTGTTTGTCGTTTGCGATAATGCCTATATGAATGCTATGAGAGGAGTCCCCCATGAAACCTCGTCACCGCGCCTATTTGCTCGCTGCAGCAGCGGGTGTCGCCGTCGGCCTTGCCGCTGCCGCCGGCATCGTTTACCGCAAGCAAATCAAGTCCGTCGCGTCGCTCAAACGCTTGACCGACTATGCGGATGGCTATGACCTGTACGCAATCGACATCGCTTACGACTACGATCTTGATCGCATCATCGCCGCCGGCGTACGCGACGACCAGGCCTACATCGATGCCGTGGTGGCGCAGGTGCTGCCCGGTGTGCCGGCACATGTCCAGGCGCCCCAGTTTGCCTGCAGCGCTTTTGTCGCTGTAGATGCCGAAGGCCGCGTGCGCACCGGTCGCAATTACGACTTTAAGGACGACACCTCAGCGCTGCTGGTGCGCAATCACCCGCGCGACGGCTATGCCTCCATCGGGTTTGCCGCCCTCAATAACCTGGGCGATAACACTCCGCTTGACTCCGTCGCCGGACGCGCCGCCGCACTCATGGGCTCGTTTGCCCAGCTCGATGGTGTTAACGAATGTGGCGTGTCCATTGCCGTACTCACCCTGGATTCCAAGCCCTGTGACCAGGACACGCAACGCCCCGTCATCAATACCTCGCTCGCCATCCGCTTGGTGCTCGACCGCGCGGCTACCACACAGGAGGCCGTCGACCTGCTTTCCGCCTACGACATGCACGCCATGGCAGGACGCGATTACCACTTCTTTATCAACGACGCCGCCGGTGACGCGCGCGTAGTAGAGTGGGACCCGCGCGATCCGGACCGCGCTTTCAAAGCGACTCCTGTACGCCAGGTTACGAACTTCTACGCCTGCTATGGCGACGAAGTGCTGCCCAACCAAAAGAATGGCGAGCTGGGCCATGGTAAGGAGCGCGCCGTCGCAATCGCCGATGTCCTTGACGCCCATGTCGGTGCCCAAAACGAAACGATTGTCTGGGAAGCCCTGCGAGTCGCAGCGCAAGAGCCCAATCCGGAAGACATCACCAGCAATACGCAATGGTCGGTCGTCTTTGACAATACCGAGCCCGCTGCCGCCATCACGCTGCGCCGCCACTGGGGCGACGTCGACGCCTTCGCGCTGTAAGGAGCTGGCACCGTCGTCCTTACGCTCGCCTGACGTTGCTTACATTTCTATACGCTTGAGCTAACACGTTTTATCCCCGTATCAACAGTGTGCGGGGGTAAACTTATGCGCATGTTATAACTTGCCCGGAAGGATTCATCATGCTCAGGATCGGTCTTCTTACCAGTGGCGGCGACTGCCAGGCGCTCAACGCCACCATGCGCGGCATTGTCAAAACGCTTATGACCAATAGCAAAGAGCCTATTGAGATCTATGGTTTTGAGGACGGCTACCAGGGCCTTATCTACAGCAGGTTCCGCGTCATGACGCCCGCCGATTTTAGCGGCATCCTCACCCGCGGCGGCACCATCCTGGGCACGAGCCGCACGCCGTTCAAGCGCCTGGACATTCCCGAGGCCGACGGCGTCGAGAAGGTGCCCGCAATGGTCCACACCTATCATAAGCTGCAGCTCGACTGCCTGTTTATGCTGGGCGGCAACGGCTCCACCAAGACCGCCAACCGCCTGCGCGAAGAGGGCCTCAACGTTATCGCCCTGCCCAAGACCATCGACAACGACACCTGGGGCACCGAGTTGACGTTTGGCTTTACGAGCGCCATCGACGTCGCCACCAAGTGCATCGACGACATCCACACCACTGCCTCGAGTCACGGCCGCGTGTTTGTCATCGAGATCATGGGCCACAAGGTCGGTTGGATTCCGCTGTATGCCGGCGTCGCGGGCGGCGCGGACGTCATCCTGATTCCCGAGATCCCCTACGACATGGATAACGTCATCAAGACCATCGAGCATCGCATGGAGACCGGCAGCCGTTTTACCATCGTGGCCGTCGCCGAGGGCGCTATCTCCAAGGAGGACGCGGCGCTGTCCAAGAAGGAGTACAAGAAGAAGCTTGCCGAGCGCACGAGCCCGTCGATCGTCTACGACATCGCCAAGGAGATCGAGGCCAAGACCGGTCGCGAGACCCGCGTCGCCATCCCCGGCCACACGCAGCGCGGCGGCCAGCCCGACGCCCAAGACCGCATCTTTGCGACCCAGTGCGGCGTCGAGGCAGCGCTCGGCTGCCTGCGCGGCGAGTTTGGCTACATGATTGCCCTGCGCGACGGCAAGATGTGCCACATGCCGCTCGAGGATGTCGCCGGCAAGCTCAAGTTTGTCGATCCCCAGAGCGATCTGGTGCGCGAGGCCAAGGCGTTGGGCATCAGCTTCGGCGACGAATAGCCTCGGCTGGAACCGCCCCCATCGGAGGCCCCAGGGCTTACCTCCCAAATCGTCCTCGGACATGTCAGGAC
>CAUGJN010000029.1 GCA_959599635.1 uncultured Collinsella sp. | reverse complement strand
CGGTGGAGGCGGCCGCGGCCTCCCCGGCGGCCTCGGCCCGCGGGCCCCCGGCCCCGGAGCGGGCGATCCCCCACGCCCCGCCGAACCCGGCGAGCAGCTCCAGCCACCGCCGGTCCGACAGGTCGACCGCGGCCTCGAGGGCCGGGCAGGACTCGAGCAGCACCGCGCGCAGGCGGTTCTTGTCCCTGGTCGCGCAGGCGACGACGTGGTCGCGCTGGGAGGAGAGGGCGCGGGCGGCCTCGAGGGCCTCGCCGCGGCCCGGGACCCCCGACAGGGAGTCCGGCACGCCCAGGGCGGTCCGCGCGATCACCGCGGCGTCGCGCTCGTCGGTCTTGGCCTCGCCGGCGAACAGGCCCGCGGCGCGGCTGGCGGCGAGCCCGGGCAGGTGGGCGACCCCGAGCCCCGCGGCGCGGGCCCGCCTCACGGCGAGGGACCCTATGTTGCGGAACTGGTCGACGACGACGAGCGTGCCGGCGGGCGCGGAGGCGAACAGCGCGTCGAGCTCGGCCTCCCTGTTGCGGACGGGGGCGCTGGCCAGCACCTCCCCGTCGCGGTCGACCAGGCAGGCCCAGTGCGATGACTTGCCGACGTCCAGGCCGAGCACGGCCGCGGGCCTGGTGGATGTCGCTTTCACGGTGGTATCCTTCCGGTAGTCGTTCGACCGGATGGCCTCCCCCTCGGCACTCACATTACCAGCCGCGGCACCTGCCCGGCACTTTCCTATCAGCCGTCGGGGGCGGCGCGTCCCGCGCCGGCAGCACCCAACGGGCCCTCTCGGGGGCAGGGACGTTCGGCCGTGCGCGGGCGCCCGGTCGGCGGCCCGTTCTGGGCGCGCCTCAATCGTAGCCCGAGACGGTCCCGGGCTGACAATTTCGACTGTAATGGACGTTCTTAAACGACTAGTCACTGGGGACACTCTTTGTTTGCCACCCACAAATCTGACTGCCTCCGCCAAAACTATGGCGGTTTACTACGATGAATCGCTCAACCGCGACCACACGAAACTTGTTGAACTAAAACCGCAGGTAGATGCCTTGCACTTTTTAGCAAAAAGCCGGCGTGGTTAGAATTCCTCAATTCATCGTAGTAAACCGGCATAGTTTCGTATTTCCAGCAGTTCCAAATTCATCAATACGTCGGCGTTTGCGAAAAAAGCCCGACCTCCGTAGGAGATCGGGCTTATAGGGCTCAGTTAAACCAAACCTACACGGTCAAATGACCCGCAGATTACATCTGCTCGGGCGCGGAAACGCCAACGAGGGTAAGCACCAGGGCGAGCGTCACGCGGACAGCGTCGCAAGCTGCCAGACGGGCGCGCGAAAGCTCGGGGTCGACGGGACGGCCCTCGCTCGGCAGAACCTGGCAGGCAGCGTAGAAGCTGTGGAAGTCGCCGGCGAGCTCCTCGGCAAAGTGGGTCAGACGGAACGGAGCGCGGTCGCGAGCACAGCTGGCGATCAGGTCGGTGAGCTCGTTGAGCTTGCGCGAAAGGGCGAGCTCGGTCGGGTCGGTCAGCAGCGAGTAATCGACGTTCTCACCGATGGCCTTGGCGGCAACGGCCTTCATACCCATCTCGTCGGCCTGCTCGGCGGTAACGTCGGCGGCACGGCGCAGGATGGAGCACACGCGGGCGTGAGCGTACTGCACGTAATAGACCGGGTTGGAGTTGTCGCGCTTCTTAACGGCCTCGATGTCGAAGTCGACCATCTGGTTGGAGCTCTTGGAGATGAGCGTGTAGCGAGCGGCATCGGAGCCGACCTCGTCGACGAGCTCCTGCAGGGTCACCATGGTGCCCTTGCGCTTGGACATACGGACGGGCTTGCCGTTACGCAGCAGGTTGACGAGCTGGCCCAGCAGAACCTCAAACTTGCCGGGATAGCCAAGAGCGTCGCAGACGCAGCGTACGCGCTCGATGTAACCGTGGTGGTCGGCGCCCCAGATGTCGATGACGTGATCGACGCGCTGGAACTTATCCCAGTGATAGGCGACGTCGGAGGCGAAGTAGGTGTACTCGCCGTCGGACTTGATCAGGACGCGGTCCTTGTCGTCGCCCAGATCGGTGGAGCGGAACCACAGGGCGCCGTCCTTGGTGTAGAGGTAGCCCATCTTGTCGAGCTTCTCAAAAGCGCGGTCGACGGCGGAGGTGCCGGCGGTCTCGCCCTCGGTGTCCTTCACGTACAGCGAGCGCTCGGAGTACCAACGATCGAAGTCGCAGTTGACGGCGTGGCAGAGGTCGCGCATGTTATCGACCATCTTTACATAGCCGCGCTCGCGGAAGCTCTCCATGCGCTCCTGAGGATCGGCGTTGACCCACTTATCGCCGTCGGTGCGCCAGAACTCGGCGGCCTCGTCGATGATGTAGTCGCCGCCGTAAGAGTCCTTGCCCAAGGTCTCGGCAAAGTTGTCCTGATACGGATGGGTCTCGGGGTGCTCGTCGTTCTCGTCGGCAACAAAGGCGTCACGGTCGGCGATCAGCAGCTTGTGAGCCTCGTCGATATCAACGCCCTGCTTGGCGATGATGTCGGCAAGCTGCATATAGCGCGTGCTGATGGAGTTGCCGAAGGTGTTCATCTGAGAGCCGTGGTCATTGATGTAGAACTCACGCTGGATCTCATAGCCGGCGTGGTCCATAACGCGGCAGAGCGAATCGCCCAGCGCGGCCCAGCGGCCGTGGCCGATGTGCATGGGGCCGACGGGGTTGGCGGAAACGAACTCGACCTGGGTCTTCAGGCCACCACCGACGTTGGACTTAGCGAAGTCCATGCCCTTCTCGCGAGCCTCGCCAAAGATGGCATTCTTGACGGCAACGGAGAGGTAGAAGTTGATGAAACCGGGGCCTGCGATCTCAACCTTCTCGATCGCGGGATCCTCGGGCATATGGGCAACGATGGCCTCGGCGATCTTGCGCGGGGCGCAGTGGGCCAGCTTGGCGGACTTCAGGGCCATGGTAGAGGTCCACTCGCCATGAGAAGTGTCAGCCGGTCGCTCGATAGCGCAATCGTCAAGTTCAAATGCGGAAAGGTCGCCGGCCTCCTGGGCCGCAGCAAGCGCAGCGCGTACCAGCTCTTCAATCTTCTCGGGCATAGATCCTCCTTGTGTTAAAGCCCCCGAGCTCTTGGTCACTCGTAGGGCAAAAGCCAGAGTTTGTAGCACTCTATCACAAGCGAGGGGCACTGTCGCAGGGTAAAGCCAATCGAAATTGCATATGCACAAAATTGACTACAGCTTGTATGGAGTCACTCAAAGATGCCGGTCTGCCTGCAGATTATGCACGCGTTGAAAATGCATAAAGGTGTGAATGAGCTGTGTCTTTTATCGAATACTCTTACCTATCAGAGTTGTGTGCTTTTCCTGCATAAAGCGAGGATTTGCGGACGTCAGCGTGTTATTCTAGACATACGTAAATTCGTATAAGTTGGAGGTAGCATGTTCTCAATCGGTCAACACGTCATTCATCCGGGTCAGGGAGTCTGCACCGTCGTCGGTTTTAGGGACGACACGCCGCAGCCCATGTTGTTGCTCGAGGCCAAGCAGGGGCATGCGCAGACGATCCTTATGTACCCTGTGGCGCAGGCCGACCGTCTGCATGCCGCCATCTCTCAGCAAGATGCCGAGCATCTGCTGAGCCACTATGACGAGCTGGAGTGCGACACCTTTACCGAGCGCAACAGCTCGCTTGAAGAGACACACTTTAAGCAGCAGCTCAAGCTGGGCGCGCCCGAGACGGTCCGCGTGGCAAAGACCATGATGCACCGCATTCGCCAGGCCGAGGAAGCCGATAAAAAGCCCAGCTCTTACTATATGCGTGTACTCAAGGAAGCCAAGCGCCGCTCCATCGAGGAGTTCGCCGTGGCATTGGGCGTCACCGAGGAGGCCGCCGAAGCCCGCCTAGCCCAAGCCGCCCTCAACTAACCCATCCGCGCCAAAAACCACCACAAAGGGGACAGGCACCTTTGTGGTGGTTTTTTCGTTCTAGTCGTTCTAGTAGTATTCATTCTTAGCGATACCTGCGAGCACAAGGAGTCTTTTATGGCAGAGCCACTTTCCGCCGGAATCACCCGCGACCGTGCGTTCGAATTGCTCAACGAGCACAATAAGGACCCGTTCCACATCACCCACGGCGAAACGGTCGAGGGCACCATGCGCTACTTTGCGCGCGAGTTCGACCCCGAGAACGAGGAGTTTTGGGGCATCGTCGGTCTGCTGCACGACCTAGATTGGGAGGAGCATGAGGACGACCCCATGAACCACACCATCTATGCGGCCGAGATCCTTGAAGGCGAGGGCGCCTCTCCCGATCTCATTCGCGCCATTCAGACGCACACGTCGGACTTCAACACCTCGCTGCCCAAGCCCGAGCTGCAGATGGAAAAGATCCTGTTTGCCTGCGACGAGCTCACCGGCTTGATCGGTGCTGCCGTCATCATGCGTCCGAGTAAGAGCGTCATGGACTTTACGACCAAGTCGCTCAAGAAAAAGTTCAAGGACAAGCGCTTTGCCGCCGGCTGCTCGCGCGACGTGATTACGCAGGGTGCCGAGATGCTGGGCTGGGAGCTCCCCGAGCTCTTCGACCGTACCATCGCGGCCATGCAGTCCTTCGCCCCCGACCGCGACACCTTTCAGGCTTAATTCCAAAACCACCACAAAGGGGACAGGCACCTTTGTGGTGGTTTTTGTTTGCGCGGGCGTTAGGGGCGGACCTGGCCGGTGCCTCGGAGCTTGTATTTGTAGGTGGTGAGGGCCTCGGCGGCAAAGGGGCCGCGGGCGTGGAGCTTTTGGGTCGAGATGCCAATCTCGGCGCCCAGGCCAAACTCGCCGCCGTCGGTAAAGCGCGTGCTGGCGTTGGCATACACGGCCGAGGCATCGACCTCGTCCAGGAAGCGCTCGCAAGCATCCGTGTCCTCTGCAACGATGGCCTCGGAGTGCATCGTGCCGTAGCGGTTGATGTGCGCGATGGCCTCGTCCTCGTTCGCCACGACCTTCACGCTCATCTCGAGCGCCAGATACTCGCGACCCCAGTCCTCCTCAGTCGCGGCAACGTAGTCATCGCCCTCGGCAAGCCCGGCGTCGGCGCATGCGGCGCACGTGGCCTCGTCGCCGTGAATGAGCACGCCGTGGTCGTGCAGCACGGCAACGACCGCAGACAAAAACACATTGGCCACAGCATGGTCGACCAGCAGCGACTCGGCGGCATTGCACACGCCCACGCGCTGCGTCTTAGCGTTGACGATAATATTGAGCGCTTTATCGAAGTCGGCGGATTCATGCACGTAGATGTGGCAGTTACCCGTGCCCGTCTCGATCACCGGAACGAGCGACTCGCGCACGCAGCGCTGGATCAGGCCCGCACCGCCACGCGGAATGAGCACATCGACGACGCCGCGGAG
Organism: uncultured Collinsella sp.; assembly: GCA_959599635.1. Lineage (GTDB taxonomy): Bacteria > Actinomycetota > Coriobacteriia > Coriobacteriales > Coriobacteriaceae > Collinsella. The sequence goes on along the minus strand of CAUGJN010000029.1, from coordinate 9,048 downwards.
CTTCATGAGCTCGCCGGTGGCCTCGCGGTCGGTAGACTCGATCATCGACACGGCCTCGCGCGGGAAGCCCTTGGCCTCGAGCGCATCGGCCAGCAGTTCGGCAATCATGGCACACGAGTGATAGGCCAGCGAGCCGCCGCGCAGAATGCAGGCGTTGCCGGTGCGGATGCAGATGCCCGCGGCGTCGGCCGTCACGTTGGGGCGCGCCTCGTACACCATGGCGACCAGGCCCAACGGCACGCTCACGCGGGTGAGGTCCACGCCGCTTGCGAGCACGCGGTGGTCGAGCACGCGGCCGACAGGATCGGGCAGCTCGGCGAGCTTCTCCAGGCCGGCGGCCATACCCTCGACGCGCTCGGGCGTCAGCAGCAGACGGTCGAGGAGCCCCGCCGAGGTCCCCGCATCGCGCGCGGCGGACATATCGAGCTCGTTGGCGGCGACGATGGAGTCGATACCGTTGCGCAGCGCTGCGGCCATGGCGCGCACGGCCTCCTGGCGCTGCTCGTCGCTCGCCGTGGCAAGCGAGGCCGACGCTGCCTTAGCGGCAACGGCAAGATCGTGGACATACGTGGCTATATCGACCGACATGGGCGGCCCTTTCTCCTAGAAGTTTGCAACCATGGTAGCCGATTTGCGCATGGCCTCGCCCGCGGCGGTAGAATTGGTCAACCCGAAACACCGCAACGAACGGAAGACTCACATGGCCCTCATCACTTCGTACCACGTCCCCGGCCTGTATGTCGAGGACCACAGCATCGACGTCCCCCTCGACTGGCGCGGCCTGGAGCCGATGCTCCTGGCCGTCGGCAGCACCATGCGCCGCGGCGCTATACCGACACCCATCGCCGGCGCGCCCGAGAGCATCAAGCTCTTCTACCGTGTGGTTTGCGCGCCCGACCGCATCAACGACGATCTGCCACTGCTCCTGTTTTTGCAGGGCGGCCCCGGCGGCGAGAGCCCGCGTCCGCTGTCTCCCACAAGCGACGGCTGGATCGAGGAGGCCGTCAAGCACTTCCGCGTGGTCCTTCCCGACCAGCGCGGCACCGGACGCAGTAGCTGCGTGGACGGACGCACGATCAAGGCACTGGGTGATCGCGCAACGGCCGCCGGCGCCGATACAGCACGCTCGCAGGCGGATTTCCTCAAGCGCTATCTTGCCAGCTCCATCGTGCGCGATTTTGAGTACCTGCGCCTGGTGGGCTTTGGCGGCAAGCCCTGGGTCACACTGGGGCAGAGCTACGGCGGCTTTTTGACGCTGAGCTACCTGTCGCTCTTCCCCGAGGGCGTGGCGGCGAGCTTTACCTGCGGTGGCATCCCCCACGTCCCGGCGAGCGCCAGCGAGGTCTACGCGCACACCTTCCCGCGCATGGCCGCCAAGACGCGGCAGTATTACGACCGCTACCCCGCCGACGTCGAGCGCGTGGCGGCGCTGGCCGATGCGCTTGAGGAGCAGAAGCCTGTGCTACCCGACGGCTCGCCGATGACGGTGGAGCGCCTGCAGCTTATGGGCAGCGACTTTGGCATGAAGCCGAGCTTTGAGCGCATGCATTGGATTATCGACCACGCTTTTGTTGACGGCGACGGCACGCTGAGCTGCGGTGCCTCAGTATCCGATAGCTTTTTGATGTGCGCCTTCGAGCGCACCAACACGCGCGCGAATCCGCTGTACTGGACGCTTCAGGAGTTCATCTACGCCGACGGCGACACCATGCCCATTCGCTGGGCCGCGGCAGAAGAGAAAGCCCATCGTACCGAGTTCGACACACTCGCGCGCCCGCTCATGTTTACCGGCGAGGCCATGTTCCCGTGGATGTTTGAGCAGATGCCCGAACTTAAGCCCTTCAAGCCCGCGATGGATCTGCTGATGGAGGACACCAGCTGGGACAAGATCTACGACCCGCAGCGCCTGGCCTGCAACGAGGTGCCGCTCCAGGCCGCGGTGTACTTCGATGACATGTACGTGGACTCGGGCCTGCAGCTCGATACGCTCAGCCGCGTGGGCAACTCGCACGCCTGGGTAACCAACGAGTTCGAGCACGACGGCCTGCACGGCAGTGTGGTATTCAAGCACCTCTTCGACGAGTCCCTCAACCGCGGAGACCTGCGCCGAATCTTCTAGCAAAGGAGTGTCCCCACCTGCCGGCACAATAGAAACGTCCCCAAGTGCCGGATGATGTCCTTCGCCACGAAAGCGGCCCATCTACTACGTTTCACCCGCATGGCCCAACCAGATGCCATAAAAAAAGAAAACCGCAGGCGTTCTACCTGCGGTTTTCTTTTTGCAATTCTTGGCATGGTCACCGATAGCCTATTAAACGTAGTAGATGGGCCGTTTTCGTGGCGACCAGCTCGGACATAAGCGCGGCGGGGCAAAGTTACCCTGGCAATTTCGCCCCACGTGCATTGCAGATCGAAGGCGCCCGGCGTCGAGGCCTAAGCAAATACAATCAAGTTGTCCCTATGGATTGCGGGCTTCTCGGCTAGGTCTGCCAGTAGACGGTTGCCGGCAATCTGGTCCTGGCGGCGGCCGGCGGCAAGCTCCAGCACGTCCGAATCGGCTTCGGCGATACCACGGGCGACAACCATGCCGCTCGGGTCGCACACGTCGAGCACATCGCCCTCGGCAAACTGGCCATCGACCTCGCGAATACCCACCGCGAGCAGCGACGAACCGCGGCTGACCAGCGCCTTCGCGGCGCCGTCATCGACCGTCACCGAGCCGTGCGCCTTGTCGCCCAGTGCAATCCACAGCTTGCGCGGCGCAATGTCCAGGCGCTCCGCCGGCGGATCGAACAGCGTACCCACGCTCTCGCCGCGGGCCAGACGCACGAGCGCATCGGGCTCCTCGCCCGAGCAAATCACGCTCTGAATGCCCGCCGTCATGAGAATGCGGCTCGCGCGGATCTTGGTGATCATGCCGCCCGTGCCCACCGATGTGGAAGAATCGCCCGCCGAGGCGATGATCTTGGCGTCGATCTTATGCACGACCGGGACGAACTCGGCCGTGGGATCCTCGTGCGGATTGGCGGTGTAGAGGCCATCGATGTCCGAGAGCGTCACGCACAGATCGGCAGAAACCAGGCAGCTCACAAGCGCCGCCAGCGTGTCGTTGTCGCCAAACTTGATCTCATCGACGGTGACGGTATCGTTCTCGTTGACGACCGGCACCACGCCGAGCTCCACCAGGCGAAGCAGGGCGTCGCGCGCGTGCAGGTAGGACGTGCGGCGCGCCGTGTCGTGACGCGTGAGCAGCACGAGCGAGGTGAGCAGGTCGCGCGCATGGAACTCCTCGTCGTAGGCCGACGAGATGATGCACTGACCGGCCGAGGCGCAGGCCTGCAGGCTCGGCAGGTCGCCGACCGGCTTACGGTCGAAGCCCAGCACGGGATAGCCGCAGGCAATGGCGCCCGAGCTCACCACGATCAGGCGCCAGCCAAGCTCGCGCAGCGCTGCGGCCTGGTCGGCAAGCCCGCCGATAAAGGCGCGGTTGACCTTGCCGTCGGCGCCCACCACCGTGGACGAACCGATCTTTACCACCATCGTTTTATAAGAAGTCGTCATACGTCAAACCAATCAACTGTTCAGCGAACGGCCGAGCCGGCGGCCAGGGAAGCGTGACTCGCCCCTACCGCCCAAGGAATTAGTGAGCCCAGGGGAAGGCCGAAGCCGCAGCCATGTTCTTGCGCACGAGCTCGTCGCGCACCTGAGCCAGGCCCTGCTCCATGCCCACCACATAGGTCTGCGGGTACAGGAAGCGCTTGAAAGCTGCGTCCAGATGGTCAAGTGCCCAGGCGCAACGCTCGCGCGCGTCCTGGATGCTCTCACGCGGAGCCACCGCACTGCCATCGCGCACGATCGGCACCAGCAGCTCGCGATACTCAAGTTCGGACACGTCGGTCACCAGAGCGGCATCATTCACGGCCACGAGGGTATTGCCGCGCGCGGCGCCCTCCCCCGCCAGATGGTCCTCGTCGTAGATCATGTCGCAGACCGGGCCGCCAAAGCCGTCGTAATAACGGCGCACGCGTTGCACACCCGGGATCGTGCGCTTGTAGGGCTGCTCGGAGAGCTTGACCACCGGCGTCCACGGGTCCGTCTCACTCGCACGGCGGGCGGCAAGCTTGTACACGCCGCCCAGCGCCGGCTGGTCGTAGCAGGTCGCGAGCTTGGTGCCCACGCCAAAGCTATCGATAGGCGCGCCCTGGTCGAGCAGCGACTGAATCGTGTACTCATCCAAATCGTTAGAAACCGAGATCCCCACATAGGGCAGGCCCTCGGCATCAAAACGGCCGCGCACATACTTGGAGAGCTTGGCGAGGTCGCCGGAGTCGATGCGAATGGCCGACAGGCGCTCGCCCACCGCTTCCATCTCCTTGGCAACCGTAATGGCATGCTCGCAACCCTCGCGTACGTCGTAGGTGTCGATGAGCAGCGTGCAATTCTTGGGGCTCGACTTGGCAAAGGCGCGGAAGGCCTCGAGCTCGGAGTCGAAGCTCATGACCCAGCTGTGCGCATGCGTGCCAAAGACGGGAATACCGTAGCGGCGGCCGGCGAGCACATTGGACGTAGAGGAGCAGCCGGCAACGTAGCTCGCGCGCGCGACGGCCAGCCCGCCATCGGGACCCTGGGCGCGGCGCAGGCCAAACTCGGCAACGGGACGGCCGTCCGCCGCCAGCACCACGCGCGCCGTCTTGGTGGCGACAAGCGTCTGGAAGCCGACGATGTTGAGCAGCGCCGTTTCGAGCAGCTGGCACTCCAGCGCGGGACCGGTGACGCGAACCATGGGTTCGCGCGGAAAGACGAGCTCGCCCTCGGGGACGGCGTCGATGTTTACATGTGCATGAAAATCGCGCAGGTAGTCGAGGAATGCAGGCTTGAACATCGCACCGCCGGCCGGGGCCTGGAGTGAGGCGAGGTAGTCGATATCCTCGGGCGTAAAGCGCAGGTTCTCGACCAGCTCGGGCAGCTCGGCGGTGCCGCACATGACGGCATAGGCGCTGCCAAAGGGATGGTCGCGGTAAAACGCGGTAAAACAACCCTGCTCATTGGCCTTGCCGCTCTCCCACAGGCCCTGGGCCATAGTGAGCTCGTACAGATCGGTGAGCATTGCAATGTCGGTGGGATGCGAGATGTCGGTCAAAGCCATGGGGCGACCTTTCGGATGCGTTGTGCAGAGGTTGAGGGTTGGACAAGGGCAGAGTGTTCGGACATGACGCCCGATGCAAATCGGTTAGAGCAGGCCCATGCTGGTCAGGATCGTGTAGCCCATAAAGATGACAAACGCGATGAGGGCAAGGACAATGATGATTTTTTGAGCCGGCGCCATGCCAGGGATCTCGTTCTCGCCCGTAGGCTCCTTGGAGGTAACCATGCGCTGGGCAAAGGTCATCTCGTCACGGCTCGGCTTGGGCTCGACGGACTTGGGACGAGCGGCCTTTTTAGGCTGAGGTTTGGGCGCGGCAGGTGCAGGCTTCACGGCAGCAGGCTTGGATGCGGGCGCGGGCGCCGGTGCGGATGCGGCGCTCGAGGCGACCTCCTCGGCCTTCGCACGCTCGGCACGCAGGGCAGCCAGCTCCTCACGCTCGCGACGGGCCTCTTCCCGAGCCTCGCGGCGGGCCTTCTCGGCGCGGAGCTCTTCCAACTCGGCGCGTTCCTCGGCAGACAGTGGTTGGGACTCAAGCTCGGCCATGGTACAGCCCTTTCTTTTAAAAAAAGCCGCCGACACAATGTCAGCGGCTTATCAAATCCAAGGGTGGAGACGAAGGGAGTCGAACCCTCGGCCTCTGCCATGCGACGGCAGCGCTCTCCCAACTGAGCTACGTCCCCAGGACAAGTCGATATTTTACCTACGGCTCGCCAACTGTCAACGCCCAATAACCAGTCTTTTTGGGGCGAGGCTATTTTGGCAACTTTTCGAACAGGCGATCCTCTCGATGATTTTTTATCCCCGTCCCAGAAAAATCATCGACGAACGCACTACTTTGCGCTGGTAAGAACACCGGTGGTGTCGAAGGCCGGGGTGAAGGTCTCGTCTACCGCGCCGCCCTCTTGCCAGAACATCGTCGTAAAGCCCAGGTCGTCGGCATGGTCGAGCACCTGCTCGTACTCCTCGCGCGTCACGGCGCGTGCCAGGTCGCCGCCCTGCTCGCGCATGAGCGCATTGGGCGTGTACTGGTTCATGACCGAGATCGGCACGTCGCCCACCGTCTGCCACACCAGGTCCAGCACGCGACACGAATCGTCTGCATGCCCCGGCAGCACCAGGTGACGCACGATCATGCCACGCTTCATAAGCCCGTCCTCGTCCACCAACTCTCCCCCGCGGCGCTCGATCTCGCGCGCCATCTGGGCCAGACCCGACACGGCCACACGCGGGTAGTCCTTAATATGAGAAAGCGACTGCGCAAGCCCGGCATCGGCATATTTAAAGTCGGTGAGCCACACATCGACCAGGTCGCCCAGCGCCGCCACGGCACTCGCGCGCTCGTAACCACTCGTGTTGTAGACGATCGGGATGACCAGCCCGCGCGCCCGTGCCGCGGCAATCGCAGCCGGCAGCAGGTGCGCGTAGTGCGTCGCCGTCACCAAGTTAATGTTGTTCGCACCCTGGTCCTGCAGTTCCAGCATAATCTCCACCAGGCGCTCAGGCGAAATCTCAAGGCCAAAATTGCCGGTCGAGATCTCGTGGTTCTGGCAGTAGATACATTTGAGCGAGCAGCCGCTAAAGAAGATCGTGCCCGAACCGGCCTCGCCCGAGATAGGCGGCTCCTCCCACATATGAAGCGCCGCGCGGGCCACCCTGAGCGTGTCGTTAGCACCGCATACGCCGCGCGCGCCCTCATCGCGCGCCGCACCGCAACGGCGCGGACACAAATGGCAGGCGGGCGAAAAAAGTTCGGTCAACGACGTCGGCATAAAACCATGCTCCAAAAACAACGATTCGGCAGCTCAAACGCAATAGGACCAACCGCACAGACGGCTCGGGCCCAAGGCGCCGTAATCGTCCGACACGATTTTTGTAATGTCAAGACTGGAATCGATAAAGTGCCGCTCTATGATGTAGGTATTCCGCCCCCCGCGGAGCAACTGGGTGAACCGTCGCGTTTATTTAGGGAGCCCACACAGTCGTGCCTAGTACAGGTATCCTTCGTTGTTAAGGACGCTGGAACAGTCGATGAGGGCACCCACCTGTTTTAGGTGGGTTCATTTTCGTAACGTGGGGGGTGGTTTTCTTTTGCCGAAAATCACCATTACAGCCCATATGGATCCCCGCCGGTATCCCGACAAGCCATCGACAACATCCCAATATCTGGTAAGCGCGTGATTATCGCTGCATGCAATTCCATGCACCCCCCGTGGTCGAGTATCATGGTTCGGCTATGCCCTTTGCGCATGGCGTTCTTCTGACCTTTTCCTTCGACGCTTGGCGGTTTTTAGATTCATGGCTTCATCCCCGAGCTACATACCGTACCTATGCGTGGCAGCGGCGGCCTTTATCACGACCTTCCTCATGGTGCCCCTGGTCAAGCGCTTGGCAATTAAGCTCGACGCCGTCGACTATCCTTCCAAGCGCCGCATCAACACCAAGCCCATCCCGCGTTTGGGCGGAACGGCGGTGTTTTTGGGCCTGGTCGTTGCCTGTATTGTGCAAATCCTAGGCACCTGGTACCTGGGTTGGCCGCCCGTTTTGGTGCCCCACCCCCGTCTGCACATCAGCTACCCCATACTTGCGCTTTCTTTTACCGTCATCTTTGCGACCGGCGCTATCGACGACGTCTTCCAGCTCAAGCCCAAGCAAAAGCTGGCCGGACAGGTCCTCGCTGCGCTCATCGCCTGCGTGGGTGGCCTGCGCATCGGCGTCATTGTCAACCCGTTTGCCCCCGGCGAAATCATGCTCGGATGGCTCGCCTACCCCATCACCGTGATCTATCTGGTGGCATTCACGAACATCATTAACCTCATCGACGGCCTCGACGGCTTAGCCACGGGCATCTGCGGCATCGCGTCGTTCACCATGTTTTCGATGGCCGTTCTCTCGGGCCGCATCGACGCCGCCGCGCTCTCCATTGCACTCTTTGGCGCCTGTCTGGCCTTTTTGCGCTACAACTTCAACCCCGCAAGCATCTTCTTGGGCGACTCGGGGTCGCTGCTTCTGGGCTTTGCGCTGGGCTCCATCTCGCTACTCAACGTGAGCCGCACCGCCGCGCTCACCTCGCTTATCATTCCGCTCATCGTTGCCGGCGTGCCCATCATCGACACGTTTAGCGCCATCGTGCGCCGCAAGCGCGCCCACATTAGCATCGGGCAGGCCGACAAGGGCCACATCCACCACCGCCTGATCCAAGAGGGCTACAACCAAAAGCAGGCAGTGCTCCTCATCTACGCCTGGTGCATCATGCTTTCGGCCGGCGCCGCCGCGATTAACCAGGTCGAGGTGCCCATGCGCGTGCTCATCTTTACCGTACTCGCCATTGGCTCGGCGGCCTTTGCCAAGCACCTGCACCTGTTTGAGCCCGTGCTGCGCCACCATTACAACAAGCGCACGCACGAGGACGAGCTCGTCACCCCCGACGATCCCGCCTTTAAGCAGGAGGAGCAGGCGGCAGAAGAACGCAAGGAGGAGCGCCACCACAGGCGCTAGGGTAAACTGCCGAGGATGCGTCCAGACGCCGCCGGCCAAACGCGCAGCCACGCCGCGCCCATCGCACATGCCGCCGCTCTCCCGCCCCTCGCCTACTTACGCCCCGCCCCTCCAATAAACGCGTTATCATCTTGACCCATGAACATACGTTAGGAGCAATCATGCCAAACGAGAACAGCTACGAAGTCGCGCTGCAAAAGAGCAACGCCATTCGCGAGGGCCTGGCCAAGACGCCCGAGAAGTTCACCATGCTTACCGGCGACCGCCCCACCGGCCGCCTGCACCTGGGTCACTACTTCGGCACCCTCAAGGGCCGCGTGGAGCTGCAGAACATGGGTGCCAAGACCAACGTACTCATCGCCGACTACCAGGTCATCACCGACCGCGACACCACCGAGCATATCCAG
>CAUGJN010000028.1 GCA_959599635.1 uncultured Collinsella sp. | reverse complement strand
CAGGCGACTGAATTTTTGGATTCGGTTGGCCTGAGTCTCAATTCGTATCTCAACCTTGCTGTTCGGCAGCTTGTAAATCAGCGTAAGATTCCGTTTGAGATTGTGGGTCGATCCGAAGTTCCCAATGAGGCGACGAGGCGCGCCATGGTGATTGCCGAGGCTCATGAGTTGGGGATTCTGCCAGACGACAGCCCGGCGTTCGATAACGTGAATAATCTGATGTCGTTCCTCGATGAGGACTAGCGATGTTTGAGATTAAGGTCGAGGTTCAGTTTAAGGCGGATTACAAGCGGACGATGCGCATTCATCCGCAGCTAAAATCCGAGTTTAAGGCGGCGGTCGCAGAGCTGGCGGCTCACGGCTCGCTTCCTGCGGAATATGGCGCCCACGAGCTCTCAAACCCAGGCGGAAATTACAACGGCCACATCGATTTCCATCTATCCGATGGCTTGGTCGATGTGGTCGTTCTCTATCTGCCGCATAAGACGAATCCGGTGATCCGGCTGGTGAGAATGGGCTCGCATGAGGAACTGTTTCAGGGTCCGCAGGGCTGATTGCCCACTTACGACTCGCGGCGGTATGGGGATTGATTGGCGGCCGATTGGCTAAAACGGCTCCTATTCCACCGTAACTGCTGGAGACGCCTCGTTCGTGGCCGCGACCTCCGGTTCTCCTCTTCGCCGGATTTCGCTCAAAAGCTCGGCTGCGACTTCGCTGCTTTTGAAACGAATGCTGCAGTCTTCTTTCTTAGGGAAAGCCAGTAATGGAATAGTTCCGTACCAGACGGTTTCCTCGTCGATCACTGACGCGCACAGGCGCCCTTCGACTTCGATGGAATAATCAATGTTCATCTCGGCAAAAATTGCTTTTGCGTCATCGCGTGGAGTCGAGGCAATAGAAATCTTAAGGGCAATCCCGCGGGCGGTGGCGTCCGTGAGTGCGGTAGCGAGCTTCGCGAGGCATGCGGCGGATGCGTAGGGTGAGGCAATAAAAATGCTTTTCGATGCGCTCGCGATGTCATCCGCTAAAGCCTCCACTGCTCCTGTTGACCTAACGAGGATGTTTCTGTCGACCCGTCTGGTGGCATCCGCTGCAAAGACTTCGTACCCCAGCTTGGCGTAGGTCTTGAGCCTCTTTTGGTACATGCGCGCGAGCATGGGTATCGACAGGTCAACATAGTCGAATATCTCAACCCGCTGCTTGCCCTCGTGACTTCTATGCAGCCTGCCTGCTTGCTGCGTTATGCTGCCGTCCCAAGATATCGGCGTGGCAATGAGTAGCGTGTCAAGGTAAGACAGGTCGAAACCCTCGCCCAGAAGGCTTTCGGTTGCGACGATGATTCGATGCTTGTGCTCAATGCCGGGAAGACTATTCAGTATTACCTTTCTTTCTTTGGCGTCGATTTCTCCGGTTAAAAGTATGGGTTCGTGCCCACGGCTTTGAAGTAACCTGCATAGCTCTTCGGCATGCTTTTTTCTTTTAGATAACACAAGCGGATGTCGGCCGTTTGATGCGGTCTCGAGGGCGTCGTCGACAATTGCTTCGTTTCTTGCGGCGTGTGCACACAGGAGATCGAGAATTTGATTAAAGGATGCCCCTGGCTCGCAGGAGGGTAGCCTAACTCCGGTAAAGCGCGGTCTAACAACGCGCTGAATCCCCTGTTGAACTGCTTGCGTTTTTGGATCGATGACATGGCGAAGCGGGCCACAGAGCATAGAGAGTGCCCGTGTGAGCCCATCCGAACGCTCGGGCGTTGCGGAAAGGCCATATACATATTTAGCTGGAGCGGACTTGAGGACAAGCTCAAGCTGTGGCGCGGCCGCATGGTGGCATTCGTCACAGATGATGAGGCCGTAATCACGAACGAGCTCCTTGACTATTGGTTCTCCGGTCTGGGGATCCTTGCCGGATAGCGACTGGAATGAAGCAATGTCGATGAGATGACTTATAGCGGTCTTGCCCCCTCCGATTTGCCCAATGAGCGGAGGCTGCTTTTTGCTGATTCGTCCTTTTGGGGTTCGGACGGGCTCCCTGTTGTCAGTTATGTCGAGAAATCGTTCGAGCTGGGATTTCCATTGGGCAATGAGCGCGGTCTTAGGGACGATAACGAGCGTTGGAAGACCGATAGCAGCAATAAGATAGGCTCCGATGATGGTTTTACCGAAACCCGTCGGTGCAGACATGATTCCGTCTTCATAGCCGAGCATCTGTTCAACGGCAATTTGTTGCTCAGGGCGAAGAGTCCCTTTAAATGTCATCACAATTGGATTGCCCGACTTGCGCTGGTCTGAATAGTGGGCAGAAGCGCCGGCTTCTTGAAGCAACCGCTCAAGTTGAGCCTTGCAGCCTCTGGGAATCGCGACGCAGCCATCTCTAAGTTCGCTGAGGTCTATGTACCGCGGTTTGCCGAATACTGATTGATGCATAGATTGCGCTCGGAAGAATTCCGGGTTGGCAAACGTCGCAAGCCTGCGGACTTCCATTTGAGCTGCTGGACTCAGAGACTTTTCGGGGATGTAGAGCATGTCAGCTTGCGTGACGGGCAGCGATGATGGAAAGTCCCGCGGCGTGAGCGGGAGCCGCTTTCGCGGCCTCTGGGAATGTGGCGCAGTGGTGTTTGCCGCCGCCGTGGCCGCTATTCCATGCGGTCTATTATCGATGCTCTCAATTAGACTTTGCACCGTCACGCGCGGGATTAACTGGATTTGCGAAAGGTAGAGCCATTGATCGGGAAAGGGCTCAAATTGTTCGTCAACAAATACGCTGTTCCCTTTTCGCTGCGCTTTTCCTTGAAAGGGTAGCGCTATGAGATTTCCGAAGCCGCCCTCGGGAATGGTGGACTGCGCGGGCAACATTCGGTCAAAAGCTTCGAAGGTGATTGTCTTGTTGAGCATCGCCGCTTCGGCTATTAGGCTGCTTCCAAAATCTCGTGCAGTCTTTGCGCTGGCGAGCTCTAGGAAGAAAAACCAGACATGTGCGCCGTTGCCTGATCTCGATCGTTCAACTGCAGCATCGATTCCATGGCTTTTTGCGACAAGCCGAATGGCATTGGTCGCTTCTTTCCAATCGGCTCCGTCAAAATCGATGACCAGGACTTTTGTGTTGCTGTCACTATCGAGAACATACTGACCTATGACGTCTCGGAGCCTGTCGTCATTGCCTTTGAAATGGTCGATGATCGTGGCATCGCTTAACTCGGGGAAGACGCGGTTGCCGCATTCTGCGCATTTGACTTTCTGATGGCTCGCTTTGGGACAAGTGCCTGACTTCCACTCATTTGCGCAGGCGGGTGCATAGCCGATCCCCCCGTCTTTTCTGCGGTACCCATGAGCGTAAACATCTTTGCGACCAGTAAAGAGATTGCGAAAGAGCTCGAGTTTGTCGCGCGCTGGGCTCGCGCTGGTGACGATGCCCTCGACCTGTGCCCGTTTGTCGAAAGATCTGCCAGCTTTCTCCCATTCTTCGAGCGTTGCGTAACGGATGTCTGGACCGTTGCTGCAGATGACGATTTGACTTTGCGGCTCCGATACGTGAGAGATTGCTTTCTTGAATTGGAATAACGTGTCCCCGATGAGGGCGTATTGATGCGTGACGTTGCTCATGTAAATGCCGTCCTAGTCAGGGTTCATTGAAATGAGGGTACGTTATTTTGGTTGTTGGGGCGCTCGGCTCTTGTTTCGGTTCGGTGATAGTGGAGTGCGGCTCCGTGAGTGGTGTTCGGGTGGCGCCAAAGTGTGTGCGGCTGTTGCGGAATGGGTTTTAGCGGATATGGGGTGGGTTAGAGACAACAGGGAGTTGCCCCCGAATGGGCCGAATGGGCTGGTGGGCAAAAAATGGCAAATATGAGTACTGTTGTTGGAGTAGTATCATATCATCTGGAATGAATCTAAGACAATCGCTTGAAATTGGATATAGTCAACCCCCTAAACAGGGCGATTCGGGACGGTATGGGGAGCGGTTTGCGGCCTTTCGACTAAAACGGTCCTGTTCCGCCGCAACTTCTAAAGAAACGCCGGTGCACCTTGAGTTGGGCGCACCGGCGTGATGGTTTTGATGCGACTGGTTGTACCTCGGTTGCTCGACAGCCTCGGCATGTCCGGTCTTGTCACGCAGGCCTCTGCTGGCGCTTGGCGTTTGCCCAGATAAAACCTGCCAAAATAAACCTGTCCCTAATTGGCAGGTTGGTAGCGGGGGCAGTAACTGATGGCGATGGCGTCGACGCCTACGTGGGTGGCGATGGTGCAGCCGATGGGGCCGGTGCCGGCGTCCACGTAGTCTTGGCCTGCTAGCGCTTGGTTGACGAGCTCTTGCTCCTCGGCGGCGCCGGTCGTGAGCACGCGAACGTTTGAGCCTGGGTGCTCGGTCAAAAACTCGAGGCAGTCAGCCATGGTGTTGGCGACGATGCGCTTGGCGCCGCGGCCCTTTTTGATGGCCTTGATTTCGCCCGATTTCCACTCCGGCGAAACGGCCAGGCGAATGTTGAGCATTTGGGTGAGCTGGCCGGCGAGTTTAGGTGCGCGGCCGTTCTTGACCAGGTTCTCGAGCGTGCGGGGAATCAGCAGCAGGTGGGCGTCGGGCAGCGTCGCGCGGATCTGCGCCTCGGTTTCGTCCAGGCTGCGACCGTCCTCGCGCATGGCGAGCGCATACTCCACCAGCAGGCCTTCGGCGCCCGAGCCGGTGCGCGAATCGATGCAGCGCACGTCGAGCTCGTGGGTCTCGGCCACCAGGTTGGCGTTGGCATAGCAGGCGGACCACTCGCTGCACAGCGAGATAAAGATGGCGCTGTCGTGGCCGTCGGCGAGCACGCGGTCAAAGAGCGCCTTGAACTCGCCGGCGCTCGGCTGCGAGGTGTGCGGCAGCTGCTCGGAGCCGGCCATGCGGGCGACGTACTCCTCGGCGGTAATCTGCACCTGGTCGAGCAGGTCCTCGCCCTCGATAATCACATGCAGCGGAATCACGTAAATGCCGAGCTCTTGGGCGCGGGCGGGGGAGATGTCCGACGTGGAGTCGGTTATGATGGCAAAAGACATAATTGCACCTTTCGTTGGGGCGTTTGCGCGCCGCCTTCTGAGAGCAAAGTGCGACAAGTATAGTGGAGTTGCTCTACATTGCTAGGTTCAATTGTTTAATAGTCAACAGTTTGAAGTGGTGGTGTGGAAATCATCAACTGGGGAAGAGGGATGCCGATGGAGGCACTGGAGATATGCAGGCGGCCGATTGTGCTGTTCGATTTTGACGGCACGGTGGCCGATACGGGTCGGGCGGTGATGACCTCGACGCGCAAGACGCTGGCTGCGCGCGGGTTTTCGGAGGCGCAGATGGGTGACCTGCGCCGCATGATCGGGCCGCCCCTGTGGAAGAGCTTCCACGACTTTTATGGCTTTTCCCGCGAGGAGTCGCTTGTGGTGGCCGATGAGTACCGCGCCTTTTTTGATGAGCTGGGACCGGGGGAGTACCCCGTGTTCGATGGGATTCCCGAGCTGCTGGATGGGTTGGCCGCCCAGGGCAAGCGTATGGCCGTGGCGACGTCGCGCATGGAGGCAAAGTGCATCGATATGGTGCGTGAGCTGGGGCTTTGCCAGTTCGAAGCCGTGGTTGGCATGAATTCGCCGCAGGGGCGCGAGACCAAGGCAGATTCGGTCCGCGATGCGCTGGCGGCGCTCGGTGCGACGGCCGACGAGGCCGTGATGATCGGCGACCGCTTTAACGATGTGGAGGGCGCGCACGCGATGGGTGTGCCGTGTATCGGCATCTATTCGGGCGCGGCGGCGCCGGGGGAGCACGAGGCCGCGGGTGCCGATGCGGTGGTGCACTCGGTGGCCGAGCTTGCTAAACTTTTCGCTATATAAGTATGTGATGTGAGGGGCGGGCACGCTGCCGCTCATTGGTAAGGAGGTCGTCCATGAATCAGGTGGAGCAGAGCGTCGCTGAGTATGTCGATGAGGTCTGGGAAGATGTCGTCGCCGATATCAAGCAGCTGGTGAGTTATCCGTCCGTGGCAGTTTCTGCCGATGCAGAGCCCAGCGCGCCGTTTGGCCGCCCGGTCCGTGACGCGCTCGATTGCGCGCTCGGCATTGCGCAAAAGCTCGGCTACCAGACGAGCGACGACGAGGGCTATGTGGGCATTGCCGATATCCCGGGCCGCGGTGACAAGCAGCTCGCGACCATTTGCCATGTGGACGTGGTGCCCGCCGGCCCCGGCTGGAACACCGACCCGTTTGCGATGGAGCGTCGCGAGGGCTGGCTGCTCGGCCGCGGCGTTATCGACGACAAGGGTCCTGCCGTGCTGTCGCTCTACGCCGGCGCCTATCTGCTCAAGCACGGTATTACCCCGCGCTACACCTTCCGCGCGCTGCTGGGCTGCGATGAGGAAGTGGGCATGTCCGACGTTCACCATTATCTGGAGAACCACGCGAACCCCGACTTTCTGTTTACGCCCGATGCCGAGTTCCCGGTCTGCAATGCCGAGAAGGGCCAGTTTGGGGCGACGTTTGTGAGCTCCAAGATCGACGGCGGGCGCATTGTGTCCTGGAGCGGTGCCGAGGCGAGCAACGCCATTCCGTCGCAGTCTATCTGCGAGCTTGCGATTGCCGTCGATGAGCTGCCGGCGCCCGTTGAGAACGCCGACCGCCTGGAGATCACGGCGCTCGATAACGGGCATGCGCAGATTTTCGCCCACGGCATTGGCGGTCATGCCTCGATGCCCGAGGGAACGGTCAATGCCGTCGGCCTGATCGTGGCGTATCTGCGCGAGGCCGAGGATGCGTTTGGTGCGCGCGACGAGCGCCTGCTGACGCCTGCCGAGCACGAGTTCGTCAAGTTCTTGGCCTTTGTGCACGCGGATGCCTATGGTCGCGGCCTGGGAATCGATGCGACGAACGCGGCGTTTGGCCCGCTCACGTGCAACCCCGGTGTCATCCGCGTGTTGGATGGCCACATTGAGCAGGTCATTGACGTGCGTTTCCCCGACAGCACGAGCGCCGATACCATCCGCGAGCAGCTCGAGCCACTTGTGGGCCGCTTTGGCGTGACATATCGCGTGGATCGCGCAAAGGTGCCGTTCTCGGTCTCTGCCGACGACCCGGCCGTGAAGGCGCTGATTGACACCTATAACGAGTTTACGGGTAAGCATGCCGAACCCTTCGCCATGGGCGGTGGCACGTACGCACGCAACTTTGCCCGCGCCGTCTCGTTTGGCCCCGAGGAGACCGGCCTGGAGCTGCCCGCATGGGGCGGCCAGATGCACGGCCCCAACGAGTGCGCCAATGAAGAGCAGCTCAAGCAGGCGCTCAAGATTTATATCGTGGCAATCCTGCGCTTGAACGAGCTGGAGCTTTAAGGTTACGCGAACGCCAGAGTGACAACCTGTCTTTCGAAGAGGACGGCATGACCAGAAGGTCTATGCCGTCCTCTTTCTGAAAATGATCCCTTGGGGACGGAGGAAAACGGATCATTTGGTGTAAAAGGCGGGTCATGCTTGTCGGCGGGATTGTTATTCGTTTGTAAAGCCCTGCCGCGCTTGCGGTAAGGGTCTATTAGATGCCCGTAAGAAACCGCAGTTGGCGCGGGCGCTGCCCGATCGGGGCCGTATCTTTCCAAACAGCAAAGCGGGCAGGGTGCCCGCGAGTTGCATGTATGAAAGGAAGATTATGCTCGATCAGGCTTATTCTCGTCGTCGGTTCCTCGGCCTCGCTGGTGGCCTTGCCAGCATCGTCGGACTCGGTCTCGTTGGTTGCGGCGGCGCAGGCGCATCCGACGCCGCCGACAAGGGCAGTGCCGCTGCCGCTGCCGAGTTCGTCTCCGGCGAGGTGACCTACGACGGCGCCTCCTCGTTCCAGGCTCTCGTCGAGGCCGCTGCCGAGAAGTTCATGGATGCCAACCCGGACGTCTCCGTCTCCGGCTCGGGCAACGGTTCGGGCAAGGGCCTGACCGCTGTCGCCGCCGGCACCGTTACCATCGGTAACTCCGACGTCTTCGCCGAGACCAAGCTCGAGGCCGATCAGGCCAAGAACCTCGTCGACCACGAGGTTGCTGTCGTGGGCATGGGTCCCGTCGTCTCCAAGAACGTCAAGGTCGACGACCTGACGCTCGCCCAGCTCAAGGGCATCTTCTCCGGCCAGATCACCAACTGGAGGGAGGTCGGCGGCGACGACGCCACCATCGTCGTTCTCAACCGCAAGGCCGGCTCCGGCACTCGCGCCACCTTCGAGGCCGCCGTCTTTGGCGACGAGGCCGTCGACTTTAAGGGCGACGCCGAGCTCGACAAGTCCGGCGACGTCCAGACTCAGATGGGCAGCACCGACAACGCCATCTCCTACCTGGACTTCTCGCACTTCGATGACTCCAAGTTCAACGCCATCAAGGTCGAGGGCGTAGAGCCCAAGAGCGCAAACGTCACCGACGACTCCTTCAAGATCTGGGCGACCGAGCACATGTACTGCTCCAAGGACGCCGACGAGGCCACCAAGGCCTTCCTGGAGTTCATGCTCTCCGACGACGTCCAGGGCAAGCTCGTCGAGGAGCAGGGCTTCATCCCCGTCTCTGCCATGAAGGTCGTCAAGGACGCCAGCGGCAAGGTCTCTGCTAAATAAGTAATCGCCCCGGAAAGGTTTGCAATGGCAAAGCAACTGCCAAAGCGCGACCTTGAGAACGTGGGCCTGGGCGTCACGGGCGCGTGCGTAGCGCTCGTGACGTTTGTCGTTGCCGCGCTCATCTTTATGGTCGCCCAAAAGGGCCTCTCGGCTTTTTTCAAGGACGGCGTCTCGATCGTCGAGTTTTTTACCGGTACCAAGTGGGACCTGGCCAACACGGCCGAAAACGGCCTGCCCTACACTGGCGCCCTGCCCCTGATCGTCACCTCGTTTGCGGTCATGGTGCTCTCCACGCTCATCGCACTGCCCATCGCCATCGGCTCTGCCATCTTTGCGGTCGAGATTCAGCCTAAGTTTGGCTCCAAGGTTTTTCAGCCGCTCATTGAGCTTTTGACCGGTATTCCCTCGGTCGTCTTTGGCCTGATCGGTTTTCACGTGGTCGTCGGCCTTATGAAGAGCGTTTTCCACGTGAGCACAGGCCTAGGCATCTTGCCCGGCGCCATCGTGCTGGCCGTCATGATTCTGCCGACGATGACCACGCTTTCGGTCGATGGCCTGCGCGCCGTGCCCGATAGCTACCGCCAGGGTTCGCTCGCGCTGGGCTACACCCGCTGGCAGACCATCTGGCACGTGGTGCTCAAGTCCGCCATGCCGTCGCTCATGACCGCAGTCATCCTTGGCATGACCCGCGCCTTTGGCGAGACGCTCGCCGTGCGCATGGTCATTGGCGGCATCGAGGCCATGCCGACGTCACTGCTGTCGCCGGCGTCTACCATCACCACCACGCTCACCACGTCCATGGCGGTCTATGCCGAGGGCTCGGCCCAGGACGACGTCCTGTGGGCGCTCGGCCTGCTGCTGATGGGCATGAGCCTCATCTTTATCCTGATCATCCATCTCATTGGCCGCAAGGGGGCGAAGGCTCGTGGCTAGCACGCGCATCCATATCGACGAGGCGAGACTCGGGCGTGTCCAAAGGCAAGACCGTATCGCCACGGGCGTGCTGACGGCGATTGTCGCCATCGTCATGCTTATCGTCGTCTCCATGGTGGCCTACATCCTGTTCGAGGGTATCTCGACGCTGTTCCAGCCGGGCTTTCTCACGCAGCCCGCACGCGCCAACGGAACGCAGGGCGGCGTGCTCTACCAGCTGTTCGACTCGTTCTATCTGCTGCTGATCACCCTGATCATCTCGGTGCCCATCAGCCTGGGCGGCGCGGTCTTTTTGGTTGAGTACGCGCCCGATGGGCCTATTCGCGACATCGCCTCGACCGCCATCGAGACGCTGTCCTCGCTGCCCTCCATTGTCGTAGGCATGTTCGGCTTTCTGGTGTTCTCGGTGCAGCTGGGCTGGAAGTACTCCATCATCTCCGGCGCCGTCGCGCTCACCATGTTCAACATCCCCATCCTGGTGCGCGTGATTCAGCAGGCGCTCGAGGACGTGCCGCAGGCCCAGCGCGATGCATGCCTGGCCATGGGCCTCACTCGCTGGGAGGCCACACTGCACATCCTGATTCCCGAGGCCATGCCCGCCATCGTGACCGGCATCGTGCTTTCGGCCGGCCGCGTGTTTGGCGAGGCCGCGGCGCTGCTCTTTACCTCGGGCATGAGCTCGCCGGTTCGCCTGAACTTCTTGAGCTTTAACCTGTCGAGCCCCACCTGCGCCTGGAACGTGTTCCGTCCCGGCGAGTCGCTGGCCGTGCACATCTACAAGATCTATGGCGAGGGCAGCCCCGAGGCCCAGCAGATCGTCTGGGGCACCGCGGCACTGCTGATGATTTGCGTGCTGCTGTTTAACGTAGTCGCCCGTATCGTAGGCAAGCAACTGGCAAGGAGGATGACGGCCGAATGAGCGAGATGAATGCGACGCCCGCAACCGAGGCGGCATCGTCCGACACCCAGGACTTTTTGTCGAGCGTGGGGGAGAGCGAGAAACGTGTTCGCGTGAGCGGCAAGGCCGTGAGCGACGAGGTCGTGCTCTCCACCAAGGACGTCAACGTGTACTATGGCGACCACCATGCGCTGCACAATACGTCGCTCGACTTCCACAAGGGTGAGATCACGGCGCTCATCGGGCCTTCGGGCTGCGGCAAGTCGACCTTCTTGCGCAGCCTCAACCTGATGAATCGCGAGATTCGCGGCTGCCGCGTGGAGGGCGAGATCAGCTACCGCGGACGCAACGTGAACACCAAGACCGAGAATACCTACGAGCTGCGCCGGTCCATTGGCATGGTGTTTCAGCAGCCCAACCCCTTCCGCAAGTCCATTCGAGACAACATCACGTTTGCGCCCAAGCGCCACGGCATCACCGACCGCGACGAGCTCGATCGCATGGTCGAGGAAAGCCTGCGCGGTGCGGCCCTGTGGGACGAGGTCAAGGACAAGCTCGACAAGAGCGCCTACGCGCTTTCGGGCGGTCAGCAGCAGCGTTTGTGCATCGCGCGCACGCTGGCACTCAACCCCGACGTAATCCTGTTTGACGAGCCCTGCTCGGCGCTCGACCCCATCTCGACGCTGGCGATCGAGGACCTCATGTCGTCGATCGTGGCCGACCGCGCCATCGTCATCGTGACGCACAACATGGAGCAGGCGTCGCGCGTGTCCAACCGCACGGCGTTTTTCTACATGGGCGATATGGTCGAGTACGACGAGACCGACGAGATTTTCCAACGGCCCAAGGATAAGCGGCTGAATGATTACCTCACCGGCATGTTCTCCTAGTCCGGGACATGCTTGAGGCCCGCGGCGGCCACGGTTGCCGCGGGACTGATTGGAGAGGCGGGTCATCTCTTTTACGAGATGGCCCGCCTTTTTGCGTTGTTCACGTCCTTCGACCTGCCAAAAAGGGACAGGTTTATTTTGGCAGGTTAACGTTTTACCATGGAGCGTGCTCGGAGCGCCCTGACGTTTGCCCAGATAAAACCTGCCAAAATAAACCTGTCCCTTTTTGGCAGGTTTTGGGGTGGGGCTCGCTGCTATCATGGACAACGTTGAATTTCTACGAAGGAGCAGGGCATATGGCGATTCTTTTGGGATGCGATTCCGTCAGCCTAGAGTTTCCCACCAAGCATATTTTTAATAGCGTAACGCTCGGCGTGGGCGAGGGCGACCGTATTGGTATTGTCGGCAAAAACGGCGACGGCAAGTCGACGCTGCTGAGTGTACTCGCCGGCACGCTGGAGCCCGACGACGGCCGCGTGACGCATCGCCGCGGCACCACGATCGGCCTGCTCGGCCAAAAGGACAACCTGGTCGATACCGACACCGTGCATCATGCTGTCGTCGGTGACACGCCTGAGTACGAGTGGGCCTCGAGCCCGCGTACACGTCAGATCCTCGCTGGCCTTATTAGCGATGTGCCCTGGGAGGGCATGGTGGGCGAGCTTTCGGGCGGCCAGCGCCGTCGTGTGGACCTCGCGCGCCTGCTGATCGGTGACTACGACGTGCTCATGCTCGACGAGCCCACCAACCACCTGGACATGCGTACCATCAACTGGCTTGCACGCCATCTTAAGGCTCGCTGGCAGCGCGGCCAGGGCGCCATGCTCATGGTCACGCACGATCGCTGGTTCTTGGACGAGGTCTGCACTAGCATGTGGGAGGTCCACGACGGCCAGGTCGACCCCTTCGAGGGCGGTTACTCCGCATATATCCTTCAGCGCGTGGAGCGCGACCGCATGGCCGCGGTTACCGAGGAGCGCCGTCGCAACATGGCGCGCAAGGAGCTTGCATGGCTGAGCCGTGGCGCCCAGGCCCGTTCCACTAAGCCCAAGTTTCGCGTGGAAGCCGCCCGCGAGCTGATCGCCGACGTGCCGCCCGTGCGCGACGAGCTGGAGCTCAAGCGCCTCGCCGTGAGTCGCCTGGGCAAACAGGTCATCGACGTGATCGACGTGGACGCCGGCTATGCCAATACCGACGGCGCGCCCAAGCAGGTGCTCTCCGATGTGACCTGGCTTATCGGCGCGGGCGACCGCTATGGTCTGCTGGGTGAGAACGGCGCCGGCAAGTCGACCTTGCTCGACGTGATTCAGGGCAAGATCGCGCCCCTGCGCGGCCGCGTGAAGATCGGCCAGACGGTGCGCTTTGGCGTGCTGTCGCAGCAGCTCGAGGAGCTCGAGCCCTACATGGGTGACACGATCCGCGAGGTTCTGAGCAACTATAAGAAGTATTATGTCATCGACGGCAAGGAGACCTCGCTCGAGAAGCTCTGCGAGCGCCTGGGCTTTACGACGCAGCAGCTCTGGAGCCGCATCGGCGATCTTTCGGGCGGCCAGCGCCGTCGCCTGTCGCTGCTGCTGACGATCCTGGACGAGCCCAACGTGCTTATCCTGGACGAGCCCGGCAACGACTTGGATACCGACATGCTGGCGATTGTCGAGGACCTGCTCGACGGCTGGCCGGGCACGCTGATCCTGGTGACGCACGACCGCTTCTTGATGGAGCGCGTGACCGACCAGCAGTGGGCGCTGCTCGATGGCCATCTGACGCATATGCCCGGCGGCGTCGACCAGTACCTGCGCCTGTGCAACGCTACTGCCGAGGGCGAGCCCGTGGGCGCGCCGAGCGCCAAGACCGGCACGTTCGACACCGGCGCCGCAGCGGTTGCAGCCGAAAAGCCCAAGTCGAGCGGCCAGCCCAACGGACTTTCCAATGCCGAGCGCCAGAAGCTCCGCCGCGAGGTGAGCTCGCTCGAGCGCAAGATGGAGACGCAGCGCGCCCGCGTGGAGGAGGCCGAGGCCGCCATGGCCCAGGTCGATCCCACCAACTACACGGCGCTGGGCGAGCAGCAGGCAAAGATCGACGAGGCCCATGCCGCCATGGACGAGCTGGAGATGGCGTGGCTCGAGGCGAGCGAAAAGCTCGAGGGCGAGGAGTAGGCGAGGATGATCAAGGCCGCGTTTTTCGATATCGACGGCACGTTGCTGAGCTTTAAGACCCATCGGATTCCGGCGTCGGCGCAGCAGGTGCTCGACAGCTTTCATGAGCAGGGGATTGCGTGCGTGATCGCCACGGGTCGCCCGACCTATCAGATGCCCGATTGGCTGTTCGATCTTGGTTGGGATGCGTACATCACGCTTTCGGGTCAGCACTGTTTTGATGCCAAGGGCGTTTACCGCAGCTGCCCGATCGATTCGGACGACGTCGCGGCGATTGTGGACCAGGTGGCCGAGGGGCGCTACGACTCGCTGTGCATGCAGGGCGAGAACTCGTTTGTGAACCGCCTGTCCGAGCGCGTGGTGACGGCCGGCAGCAACGCGGGGATTGTCTACCACGAGGAACCGTTTGAGCATGCCTTCGATGCGCCGGTCTACCAGTTCTGCGCCTTTGTGGACCCTGCCGACGAACATATCGTGACCGACGCGGTGTCGCATTCTCTCACTACGCGCTGGTGTGATTTGTTCTGCGACATTATCCCTGCCAACGGCGGTAAGGACCTGGGTGTCGCGGCGACGCTGGAACGCCTGGGTGTCGACGCGAGCGAGGCGATTGCCTTTGGCGACGGCGAGAACGACCTGTCGATGTTCTCGGCCGTGGGCACAAGTGTGGCCATGGGCAACGCGCAGGAGACCGTGAAAGCTGCAGCGACCTATGTGACGACCGCCGTGGATGACGACGGCATCTACAACGCCGCCAAGTACTTTGGGCTGATGTAACTGCGGGCCGGCACCCGGCGCCTGGGGACACTCCTTGCGGGGCGTCCCCATTTTGTTTTCGTCCCGCACGTTTTGTGAAACACGGCTAACTTTTAGGCAAAGTAGTAAGACATGGGCAACTTTTGCGGTAAAGTAAATCAAGCAAAAGTATCCAAAGGCTAACTAGAAGCCATCGCGAAAGGCGGCCCATGGCCCTGCGTGAATCCGGAGAAGACTATCTCGAATCGATCTACGTTCTATCGGAACGTCAGGGCATCGTGCGCTCGATCGACGTTGCCGAATACTTGGGCGTAACCAAAGCAAGCGTCTCTAAAGCCATGGCGGCCTTGGAGAGCACCGGCTACGTGGAGATGGGCAAACGCGACGTGCATCTGACGGAACGCGGTCTTGAGGTTGCCCGTCAAATGTGGGAGCGCCACTGCTTTTTCGTGGGGCTGCTGGAGGATGCGGGTGTTTCGGCTGAGGTCGCGTCGCAAGAGGGCTGCCACATGGAGCACTGCCTGAGCGAGGAAAGCTTTGAGAAGCTGAGGGCGATGCTGGGACGGGACAGCGACCGGGACCAGTAGCCCCGCCAACCAAGTCCAACTCAGACAAGGAACCCCGCCAGCAAGCGATGCCCAAGAACCGCCAGCAACGTTACCGCAGGCCGGGACCGGGCTTGGTTTTGAAAACGTCCTCGACCAATGAAACGCCCCCGT
>CAUGJN010000027.1 GCA_959599635.1 uncultured Collinsella sp. | reverse complement strand
GTTCCACGATGCGATCGCCGAATACGCCGACATGGCGCAAAACTATGCGGGTACGTTTTGCCGAGGTCCGCAGGTGCTCAACCTTACCGCGCTCAATGGCCTCGTGGCATTTCTTTTGCCCGTGGCGTTGCTGTTGGCGCCGGGCGAGACGGACTTCGCGCACTTTATGGTCAACTTCACGTTTTACGCGATCTTTTCGGCCGTGGTGCCGACGGCCATGACCAAGCTCATGTTTGTGGGCGAGGCGTCTCAGATGAGTGCCGATTCGCTGGCGCGCATCCGAAGCGTTATGGATTCCAAGCGGCTCTCCGTGCCTGCCCAGCCCAAGCACTCCGCCGGTAGCGATGTGCGCTTTGAGGACGTGAGCTTTACGTACGAAGGTGCCGAAGCACCTGCCGTTAGCCATGTGAGCTTTAACGTTTCCGCGGGTAGCACCCTCGCCCTGGTGGGTCCCTCGGGCGGCGGTAAGTCGACCTGCGCAAGCCTGATCCCGCGTTTTTGGGATGTTTCCTCGGGTCGTGTGCTCGTGGGCGGCGTAGACGTTCGCGACATGGATCCGCACGAGCTCATGGACCAGGTCGCCTTTGTGTTTCAGACCAACCAGCTGTTCCGCCAAACACTTGCCGATAACGTGCGCGCCTCCAAGCCTGCAGCTACTGACGACGAAGTGCGCGCGGCCCTCTCCGCGGCCCAGTGCGACGATATCGTGGCCAAGCTCCCGCAGGGCATCAATACCATGCTCGGCGCCGGCGGGGCGTGCCTTTCGGGCGGCGAGGTCCAGCGTGTGGCGCTCGCCCGCGCAATCCTTAAGGACGCGCCCATCGTGGTGCTCGACGAGGCCACGGCGTTTGCCGACCCCGAGAACGAAGCGCTCATCCAGCGCGCCTTTAGCAAACTGGCGGCGGGCCGCACGGTCATTATGATCGCGCATCGGCTTTCGACCGTGGTGGGGGCCGACAAGATCGTGGTGCTCAACCAAGGAGGCGTGCAGGAGGCTGGCACCCATGCCGAGCTACTGTCCCAAAACGGTCTATACGCCAAGATGTGGGCCGAATACGAACAGGCCGCGAGCTGGAAGATCACTGCTGCCGCGGATGCCGCCGTCACGAAGGGAGGCGAGGCCTAAATGTTCGCCTCATTCCAAAAGAAGTATTTCCTATCCGATAAAGGCGTCGCCGGCGTAAAACGCGGCATTTTCTGGACCGCGCTCACCAATCTCATTACCATGGCCGGCATGGGCTTATTGTTCCTGGTCATGGCCGGTTTTGTCGAACATCTCGCCACCGGTGCCGACCTGCCGGATGCCCTGCCGATTGTGGGCGGCCTCCTGGTCTTTTTCGTGTTGCTCTTTGCCTCTAACTGGCAGCAGTATTACTACACCTACTGCATCTTTTACGAGGAGTGCGGCAAGCAGCGTATGGAGATTGCCGAGCGCTTACGCAAGCTGCCGCTGTCGTTTTTTGGCCGTCGTGATCTGGCCGATTTAACCGAGACCATTATGGGCGACGTCCAGGCCATGGAGCACGCCTACAGCCACGTGCTGGGAGAGCTTTGGGGTGCCATCATCGCAAGCGCCATTGTGTTCGTGGCGTCGCTGTTCTTTTGCTGGCAGCTGGCGATCGCGGCGTTTTGGAGCGTGCCCGTGGCCTTTGCCGTGCTGTATCTGACACGCGGCCCCATGACCCCGGTGTTCGACCATGTGCGTGCCGAGAAGGTCAAGGTTACCGAGGCGATCCAGGAGACGCTCGACTGCGTGCGCGAGATCCGCGCCACCAACCAGGAGGCTCATTATCTTGAGGGGCTCAACGCCGTGATCGATGCCGAGGAGCGCGAGACCACCAAGGGCGAGCTCGCCAATGGGCTTTTGGTCAACTCCGCCTTTGCCATCCTGCGCCTGGGGATTGCCACCACGTTGGTCACGGGCGCTGCGATGGTCGCCTCCGGCCAGGTCGACTTTTTGATGATGTTTGCCTTCCTGCTTATGGTGAGCCGCATCTATGCGCCCTTTGATCAGGCGCTGATGCTGATGTCCGAGCTGTTTGCCGCCGAGTCGTCGGCCAAGCGCATGCGTTCCATCATGGAAGAGCCCGTGGCGCGGGGCAGCGAGCAGTTTGAGCCCGTAGGCCACGATGTGGTGTTCGATCACGTGGCATTTGGCTATGGTGCGGGCGAGGACGGCCGCGCCGGCGAGAAAGTTCTTACCGATGTGAGCTTTACCGCCAAGGAAGGCGAGGTCACGGCACTGGTCGGACCTTCGGGCTCCGGTAAGTCCACGGTGAGCCGCCTGGCCGCGCGCTTTTGGGACGCCACCGAAGGCACGGTCACCGTGGGCGGCGTGGATGTTGCGAGCGTGGATCCCGAGGTGTTGCTGCGCGACTACGCCATTGTGTTCCAAGACGTGCTGCTCTTTGACGACACGGTGATGGGAAACATCCGTCTTGGTCGTCGCGATGCCACCGATGAGGAAGTGCTTGCTGCCGCGCGTGCCGCCAACTGCGACGAGTTTGTGAGCCGCATGCCGCAGGGCTATGACACCATGATCGGCGAGAACGGCTCCAAGCTGTCCGGCGGTGAGCGCCAGCGCATCTCTATCGCCCGTGCGCTGCTCAAAGACGCGCCTATCGTGCTGTTGGACGAGGCGACGGCGAGCTTGGATGTGGAGAACGAGACCGTGGTTCAGCAGGCGCTCTCCCGTCTGCTTGCAGGTAAGACGGTTATCGTTATTGCCCACCGTATGCGTACGGTGGAAAATGCCGACAAAATCGTTGTACTCAAGGATGGTGTGGTTGCCGAGCAGGGCACTCCGGCGCAGCTCAAGGCGGCAGGTGGAGAATTCGCCCGCATGGTGGCGCTGCAAAAGGAAGCAGCTACCTGGCAGTTGTAAGAAGGGGCAAAGGGACAGTCCCTTTGTCACATTGACAATCGGTTACTCCGCATCGTTAATTTTCAAAAGGTTAGCCATGGCTGACCTAGATAGTTAGATAAAATTGAGATATTTCAAAAGCGTGCTCGAGCAAACTTGTTTACTCGGGTGCTGAGGCACCATGCCGCGTCCAATGCGGCAAAAGGGAGAGACATCATGAAGAAGTCCACGTTCAATACCTTGCTTGTTGGTGGCGGTTTTCTGCTCGGTACGGCTGGCATCAAGCTGCTCACCAGCGCTCCGGTAAAGAACGCCTGCGTGCAGGGTATCGCGTGCGGCATGCGCATCAAGAACGGCTACCAGGACATGGTCGAGCAGGCCAAGGCTAATGTCGACGACATGGTTGCCGAGGCGGCCTACATCACCCAGAGCGAGGCCGCTGCTGACGAGGCAGCCGAGTAACGCTCCCAGGCACAAACTATGAGATTCTCGATTATCAGCGAGATCCCCGGCAGGACCCGTCTTCAATTGGCGGGTCCTGTGCCAGAGAGCGATCTCGATGCACTTCTTAAGCTCAGCGGCGATATCGACGGCGTGCACAAGGTGCGCGTCTATGGCCGTATTGGCCAGATGGCGCTCGAATACGACGAGCCACGTCGCGCGAGCGTGCTCGACGCCTTGGGCGCACTCGATGCTCAAGCTATCGCTGATGCCAAGTCGGGCTATGTGATGCAGCTTGAGCCGCGCAAGCACAAACTCGTTATGGACCTGGCGACACTCGTCGGCGCCCACTACGCGCGCCGCTGGTTCTTGCCGACGCCTCTGCGTGCGGTGTTTGTCGTGGCCGGTTACATGGCATTTTTGCGCGCTGCCCTTCATGAGCTGGCGCAGCCGCGCCTGACCGTTCCCGTGCTCGACGCTTCGGCCATCGGTATCTCGTTTGTCAAACGTGATGTCGATACCGCGGGCCAGACGATGTTCCTGCTCAATGTGGGCGAATTGCTCGAGGACTACACACGCGCCATGAGCGAAAACGAGCTCATCAACTCGCTGCTCGACGTGCCTGATAAGGCACAAAAAGTGGTCGGCGACACCGAGGTGAGCGTTGCCGCCACCGAGCTTGAGCCCGGCGATCTGGTCGCCGTGCGCACTGGCATGTCCATTTGCATCGACGGTGTTGTCGAGCAGGGGAGCGCTATGGTCAACCAGGCGACCCTGACCGGCGAGCCGCTGGCCGTTGAGCGCAGCGTGGGCGACGACGTGTTCGCCGGTACCGTCGTGGAAGACGGCAGCATCTTGGTGCGCGTGCGCGCCAACACGGCGCAGACCAAACTGCGCTCGATCGTCTCGCTCGTGCAGACGGCCGACTCGCTCAAATCCGAGGGCCAGTCGCATATGGAGGACCTCGCCAACAAGATCGTCCCGTGGAACTTCCTGCTCGCGGGCCTGGTTGCGCTCACCACGCGCAGCCTTATCAAGACCTCGGCGGCGCTGATGGTCGACTACTCGTGCGCACTCAAGCTCACGGGTTCCGTCGCCGTCATGACCGCTATGAGCGATGCTGCCAAGATGGGCGTCATGGTCAAGGGCGCAAAATACTTTGAGTCGTTTGCCAAGGCCGACACCATTGTGTTTGATAAGACTGGCACGCTCACCGAGGCGCAGCCGCGCCTGGCTTGCGTGCTGACGACCGACGGCTGGAGCGAGGACGAGGTCCTGCGCCTTTCTGCCTGCCTGGAGGAGCATTTCCCGCATCCGGTGGCGCGTGCCGTGGTCAACGCCGCCCGCGAGCGCGGGCTCGAGCACCGCGAGCGCCATGCTGCGGTCGAGTACATCGTGGCGCATGGTATTGCTTCGTCCATCGAAGGGCGTCGCGCGATTATCGGCTCGGCACACTTTGTGTTTGAGGACGAGAGCGCGCAGCTCGATTCCGACATTAAGGAGCGCATTGAGTCCCAGATGCAGGGCCTGTCGCCGCTGTACCTGGCGGTCGACGGCAAGGTCGTCGGCGTGCTCGGCATCGAGGATCCGCTCAAGCCCGGGGTCCGTGAGGCCATCGCCGACTTGCATGCGCTGGGCGTCAAGCATGTCGTTATGCTCACGGGCGATTCGGAGCGCACGGCCGAGCGCATTGCGCGCGAGGCGGGTGTCGACGAGTTTAAGGCCGAACTGCTGCCCGAGGACAAGTACGCGTATGTGGAGCGCATTAAGGGCGAGGGGCGCCACGTTGCCATGGTGGGCGACGGCGTCAACGATTCGCCGGCGCTGGGCCTGGCCGATGTGGGCTTGGCCATGGGTGGCGGAAGCGACATCGCCAAGGAGGTCGCCGACATCATCCTGACCGATACGGATCTGGCCGCGATCGTGCGTTTGCGCCGCATGAGCCAGGGCCTCATTGATCGTCTGACGAGCTCTTACTCTAAGGTGATGCTCACCAACTCTGCGCTCTTGGCGCTGGGTATTACCGGCATGATCACTCCGCAGGCGTCATCGCTGCTGCACAACGGCTCGACGATTGCCTACAGCCTGGGCAACGCAAAGGCTTACCTGCGTTAGCAGACGTGTTCGCCCACGTTATCTGGCCTGCGCCCAGACGGCATCGGTGTCGTCTGGGCGCAGGCCTTTTGCGTTTGACCATTTGCTAGCTTCTCTATATAGTGTTGCTAGCGGTGCTAGCAATTGAAGGGAGCGGGATCAACGTGGGTGCTGTTAGCGGCATGGCGCAGGTGAACGTTCGCGTAGATCGCCAGGTCAAGGACCATGCGGAGGAAGCGTTGCGGCTTTCGGGCGGAACGCTGCCCGAACTCATCAAAAAGGTCGTGGCCAAGGTCGCGCAGGGTGGCGGGCAGTGCGAGGAAGTGCTTGCGGCCGTCGACGAACGGCAGCAGACCGTCGCGCCCGATACTCCGTTCGCCGCATCATGGGCGGCGGCGGATCAGCTTTACGCGGACCTGGGCATCGCTACGTCGCCCGTATCCGACGATCGCGATTGGGACACAATCTATTCCGAAGCCATGGACGAGCGCTATCGCCAAAAGGGGATGATCCTGTGAGCGGGGCGCCTCTCAAGATCATGGTGGATGCCAACGTATGGGTTGATTCGTTTTGCGTCGACCATGCTGAGTCGCTTGCCGCGCGTGCGTTTATTGGGCAGGCGGCGGAGGCGGGGGCATTGCTGTTCTTTCCGGTGCATATCGCCAAGGACGTGCTGTACGTTGTCCAACACGAGCTGAAGCGTAGCGTTCTTGCCAGTGGGGAAGCGCTCGACGAGGCATCTGCCCGTGCAATTGGCGATGCGGCGTTGGCGTTTGTTCGGAACATGACCGAAAACGCCACGGCCGTGGGTGCAGATGCGTCGGACCTTTGGCTGGCCGACAAATACTTAGCGCTCCATCGC
Source organism: uncultured Collinsella sp. (assembly GCA_959599635.1). Taxonomy (GTDB): domain Bacteria; phylum Actinomycetota; class Coriobacteriia; order Coriobacteriales; family Coriobacteriaceae; genus Collinsella. Next base: position 9,095 of record CAUGJN010000027.1, on the reverse strand, counting down.
GATTACGAGGACAACTTGGTGCTCGCCGCGTGCAAGCGCGCGCAGGTCGATTACTTGGTGACCAACGATCGCAAGCTGCTCGAACATGCCGATCTTGCAGCAAAGACCCCGCGCCAAATGATGCCGATTCTGGCTTTGGCCGAACGCGGCGGCGCGGCTATCGGTTGACGCGAACTGTTTGTGGGCCTTTTGGACGACGATGCGCCAAGGGACCCGCGCCTTCTATTTACAAAAGCTCGGCCTTAATGGCGGGACTTTCTGCGAGCTGCTCGGCTGCCTTTTCGTCGGAGCTGTCGAGTGCTGCCAGACTGCGGTAGACCCACTCGTTGACCTGGGTGTTCTTGACGCCTGCGGTCTGCATAAGGGCGCCTACCTCGCGGATTGCTGCGAGCAGATCGGCTTTGGGACCCGCGAGTTCGACCTCGATGCCGTGGTAGGCGGCCACGCCGCGGTTCTCACTCACGTGGTCGATAAAGCCCTCGACGGTCTCAAGCTGCTGGGCGAGAGCCACATCATCGTTAGCGTCCAGCGCGACGAGTGCGTTCGAAACCGTGAGGGCGGGATGTCCGCAGGGGACAAAGCCTTCGATGACATCCATAGCTTCGGTAATGGTTGAGCCCAGGCCTGCGAGGGCATTGACGAGTTGCTGCTTGGTATCCATAACGGTCCTTTCGACGGGTCAATTTTGCTTGGCGAAAATATACGTGACGCGATCGGTAACAAAAGTGCGAAGTGCGGCGCACATTGGGGTCTTCACAGCTCGTGCATAGAACAGCTGTCCGCTTTCAGAACGTGGTAAGATAACACTCCACAAGCGGGGCTCGCCCCGTATGTTCCTTGAAAAGTCGACGGTTATCGGGTGTTTGCAGGCCCGATACCATCCAGACTTTCCCAACATTCGGGGGCGACTGGTTTCGACACGATAGCTCTGAGAGAGGAAGCAAGCCGAGGTCTCCTCGCCTCGTTAAACAGGGGTACCGTCAAATTGAATTGACAACAACTCTTCTTTTGAGCCTATGGCTCTCGCTGCTTAGTTTATAGCGGCGCGTCAACCCGGTGATTTCCCCGACACCGGCGCGACGTCATTTTAGGGGAATGCTCCTGCGCACGTAATCGGTATGGTGCAGGCTAAGACCGAACCGGTTAGGACGTCGCGAGCGTGTCGCTGCGCGCAAAGCGTCCGAGACAAAACCAGCGACTGAGCTTGGAGATGCCAATCAGGGGGCTTTCGTGGACCGGAGTTCGATTCTCCGCGCCTCCACCATACGTAACAGGCAGGTAGAGAAGTGTCTCTACCTGCCTTTTTATTACTTGCAGATACCGCGGAGAATCGAACTCTATGCAGGGCGCGAGCGTTAGGAAAACGCGTAAGCGTTTTTAGCCCGCGGGCGAGGACGCCGGCAGGCGGCCGAAGCCGGTGCGGATTTGCGAAGCAAATACGCGGATTCTCCGCGCAAAGCTTCAACCCTATGCAGATGCGATGCCGATCGGACTGCAGCCTGCCATGCCCCGCATCAACGTCGCCCCAGGCGGAAAATCCATCCCAGAATTCCGGCTCAGACTGGGATGCGGTTTCCGGATGACGTTTCAAGCGGAAACTGCATCCCGGAGTCGACGCTCGGAATGGGATTCATTTTCCGGATGACGCCTCAAGTGGAAAGTTCATCCCGGAATCCGCGCTCAGAACGGGACGCGCTTTCCCAACGGCGGTCCAAACGGAAAGTTCATCCCGGAATCCCGCCTCAAACTGGGACGCACTTTCCGCTTCACCTGCCGCCTCGAAAAACCTGCGCGCCCTCCATCCCAAAACTGGGTAGAAGAAAGCCAAAACTCAATCGCAGGAGGTCGATATGACTGCAGAAGATAAGGCAAAGAACGCCGGCAAGGTCGCGCTCGTCTTGGAGGGTGGCAGTTTTCGTGGGCAGTTTACCGCCGGCGTGCTCGACGTTCTCATGGAGGCCGGTGTCGAAATTCCGGCGGTATATGGCGTATCGGCCGGTGCGCTCAACGGCGTCAACTACAAGTCACACCAGATCGGTCGCGTCAATCGCATCAACCTGACCTTCTGCAATGACAACCGCTACATGGGTGCCGCATCCTTCGCATCCACGGGCTCCATCGTGGGTTACGACTTTATCTTCAACGATATCCAGGACCGCCTGGATCCCTTTGACAACGAGGCGTTCGACGCGAGCCCCATCGAGATGTACGCCGTCGCGACGGACATGCTGTTTGGAACCGCTGCCTACCTGCCGGTCAAAAGCGCCGTGCTCGACCTCGATGCTGTGCGCGCCTCCACCTCGCTGCCGCTGGTGACGCCGCCGGTCGAGATCGACGGGCACAAATACGTCGACGGCGGCGTGGCCGATTCGGTTCCTATCGAGCATGTGCTCGAGGAGGCGGGCTTCGACCGTGCGGTCGTCATCGTCACCCAGGACCGCTCGTACGAGAAAAAGCCCTACGAGTTTATGCCTGCCGCGCGCGCCCGCTATGCCGACTACCCCTACCTGCTCGAGGCTATCGAGACGCGCCACGACCGCTATAACCTCCAGCGCATGCACCTGTGGAAGTATGAGCGCGAGGGCCGCGCGCTGGTCATCGCTCCGCAAAAGCCGGTCGAGGTCGGCCATGTCGAGCACGATCCGGCAAAGCTTTTGGATCTGTATATCCAGGGCCGTCAGGAGGCAAAGCGCCTGCTCGCGGAAATCCAAGAGTTCGTTGAGCGCTAGCGACGGCGAACCCTCAAAAAATGACAACAGCTAAAGAGTTGGAAAAATCACGGCTCGTGGATGACATGTGCAGAAACTCTGGTCGGAGCCAAAATACCTGTTGACTCGGGCGGCGAGCGGGGTAATATGGACGGGTTACTTGCAGAGCCCCGTGAATCTCTGTAACAACACGTACTGTACATGGAGGAGTCTAAGTGATTTCGAAATCGACTCACTACGCCAAGCAGGGCGAGGTCCAGCGCAACTGGGTTCTCGTCGACGCCGATGGTGCTGTCCTGGGCCGTCTTGCCACCCAGATCGCAATGATCCTGCGCGGTAAGAACAAGCCCCAGTTCACGCCCAACAGCGACTGCGGCGACTTCGTTGTCGTCATCAACGCCGATAAGGTCCAGCTTACCGGTAACAAGGCCGACACGAAGACCTATTATCGCCACAGCGGCTACAACGGCGGCCTCAAGGCTGAGAGCTTCCGCCAGGCTATGGAGAAGCACCCGGAGAAGGTCATCGAGCGCGCCGTTCGCGGCATGCTGCCCAAGACCACCCTCGGCCGTGCCCAGATGACCAAGCTTAAGGTCTACGCTGGTGCCGAGCATCCGCACGCTGCCCAGAACCCCACGAAGATTGAGCTGGAGGCTTAAAGATGGCTGAGAACACCGTTGTCTACCAGGGTACCGGCCGTCGTAAGAACGCCGTCGCCCGCGTCCGTCTCGTCCCCGGCACCGGCAAGGTGACCATCAACAAGCGTGACGCCGAGCAGTATTTCGGCCGTCATCAGCTCGTTGAGAACGCCCTTGCTCCCTTCAAGGTGACCGACACCGCCGGTCAGTTCGACGTTATCGCTCTGTGCGATGGCGGCGGCATCTCCGGTCAGTCCGGCGCTCTGCGCCTGGGCATCGCTCGCGCTCTTCTGAACGCTGGCGATTACCGTGCTGACCTCAAGAAGGCCGGTTTCCTTACGCGCGATGCTCGCGTGGTCGAGCGCAAGAAGTACGGCCTCAAGAAGGCCCGCCGCGCTCCCCAGTTCTCCAAGCGCTAAGGTTTTATCTCCTTACGAGATACAATGTACAAGCGGGGCCTGCCGATTGCTCGGCGGGTCCCGCTTTTCTTTTTCGACTAGGGTGGGCGACTACGTTTTGCCCACTAGGGAAGGAGCGATCCTATGCCCCAGAACATCTTCGGTACCGATGGCGTCCGTGGCGTCGCCAACGCCGACCTCTCGTGCGACCTCGCGTTTCGCCTTGGCCGTGCGGCGACCAAGTTCCTTGGTCCAGACATCTGCATCGGCCGCGACACGCGTCTTTCGGGCACCATGCTCGAGAGTGCTCTGACTGCCGGCATTATGGCCGAGGGCGGCCGTCCGCATTGCTGCGGCGTTATCCCCACGCCCGCCGTGGCGCTGCTCACTGTTCAAAACGAGCTCGACGGCGGCATCGTCATCTCCGCTTCGCACAATCCGCCGGAGTTCAACGGCATCAAGTTCTTTAGCCGCAAGGGCATGAAGCTTCCCGATGCGGTCGAGGAAGAGATCAGCGCCTGGGTCATGTCCGAGGAAGCCATGGCTGCCGACACGCTGCCGACCGGTGCCGGCGTGGGTCACATCATCAAGATGAAAGACGCCCGCAAGGCATATGTCGACCACGCCATCGATACGCTTGATGGCCTGAGGCTCGATGGCCTAGTCGTTGCCGTCGACTGCGGCCATGGCGCTTCTTGCCAGACCACGCCTGCCGCGCTGCAGCGCCTGGGCGCCACGGTCCATGCCATCAACACCGATTACTGTGGCACCGACATTAACGTTGAGTGCGGCTCCACTCACCTTGAGCCCCTGCGCGAGCTCGTGCTGCGCACCCATGCCGATATCGGCCTGGCTCACGACGGCGACGCCGACCGCGTGCTGTTCGTGGACAGCGAGGGCAACGAGATCGATGGTGACTACATCCTGGCCATCTGCGGCTCCGACCTGGCTGCCCGCGGCAAGCTCGCCAACTCCGAGATCGTCTCGACCGTTATGTGCAACCTGGGCTTCTCCATTGCCATGAAGGAGCAGGGCTTCGAAATGGTTCAGACTGCCGTGGGCGACCGCTATGTTCTTGAGCGTATGCTCGCGGACGGCGCCGTCATCGGCGGCGAACAGTCCGGCCACATCATCTTCCTGGAGCACAACACCACCGGTGACGGCCTGGTGACGGCTCTGCAGCTGCTGGCCGTGCTCAAGCGCACCGGTCGTACCCTCACCGATCTTGCCGGCATCATGAAGAAGTACCCGCAGGTACTCGTCAACGTGCATTCCGACAACAAGGCTGGTCTGGACGATTGCCAGCCCATCTGGGATGCCGTCGCTGCTGCCGAGAAGGAGCTTGACGGCCGCGGCCGCATTCTGGTGCGCCCGAGCGGTACCGAGCCGCTGGTCCGCGTTATGGCCGAGGCCGAGACGCACGAGCTGACCCAGCGCGTTGTCGACGACATCGTCGAGGTTGTCAAGCGCGAACTTCCCTAATGGTCAAAAACGAGTGCCAAGTGGTAAACTGTTAAGGCTATTTTGGTCGATTGGTATGTCCGAGGGGGAGCATGTTCACTAAAGTCCTAAGGTCTTTTGGTATGCGTGGTCGAGTCCTTACGCTGGATGCTCCCATCTCGGGCGACGTCATTCCGCTTTCCGAGGTAAACGACCAGACATTTGCCACCGGCCTTTTGGGCCAGGGCGTGGCGATTCAGCCTACCGGCACGCGTGTGATTGCACCGGCTGATGCCAAGGTCGAGGCCATTTTTCCCACGGGACACGCTGTTGCGCTTAACACGGTCGATGGCTTGGACGTGCTCATCCACGTTGGTTTGGACACTGTTCAGCTTGAGGGCAAGCACTTTACCGTACATGCGCAAGTGGGTGACATCGTCCATAAGGGCGATGTGCTCATTGAGTTCGATCGCGAGGCAATTGCTGCCGAGGGCTACGATGTGACGGTTCCCATCTTGGTGTGCAACTCTGTTGAGTTCTCGAGCATCAAGGGCTCCGTTGGCGTGCATGTCGAAGAGATGGACCAGCTCATCGTTGCTCGCGAGCGCTAGCAAGTGCACGTGGCCATTAGCCTACAATTCAAACACGTTTACGGAGGGCGCCCTTGAAAGAGGACGCCCTCCGTGGCAAGATGGGATTTGTCCGAAGCTAAACGGCTTTGGGTCACCGTGGACGGGCAGGGGCCTCGACGCGGCTAGACACGAGACACATACATTACGCGACCTCGCCCTGGTGGCCGCACACGTTGGTTGCGGCCGACGCGGGCCGCGGGCAAGTGCTTGTAAGGGGAGCCTTGCCTCTCTTGTACGAGAAAGGACGCGTAATGAAGATCATTAAAGCTAAAGACTACGAGGATATGAGCCGCAAGGCCGCCAATATTATCTCGGCGCAGGTTATCCTCAAGCCCGATTGCGTGCTGGGCCTTGCTACCGGCTCCACCCCGATCGGTGCCTACAAGCAGCTCGCTGCTTGGTACGAGAAGGGCGACGTCGACTTTGCCGAGGTCAGCACCTACAACCTGGACGAGTATCGCGGCCTTTCGCACGACGATCCCCAGAGCTATCACTACTTCATGCGTGAGAACTTCTTCGATCACATCAACATCGACCTGAACAACACGCATGTGCCCGACGGTTCCAACCCCGACGCCGCCGCTGCCTGCTCTGAGTACGACAAGATCGTCGCCGCCGCCGGTTACCCGGATCTGCAGCTGCTCGGCATTGGCAACAACGGCCACATCGGTTTCAACGAGCCCGATGACCACTTCTCCAAGGGCACGCACTGCGTCGACCTCACCGAGAGCACCATTCAGGCCAACAGCCGCCTGTTCGACAGCATCGACGATGTTCCCCGTCAGGCCTACACCATGGGTACCCAGACCATCATGTATGCCCGCATGATCCTGGTCGTCGCCAACGGCGAGGCCAAGGCTCAGGCCGTGCATGACATGTGCTATGGTCCGGTTACGCCCGCGTGCCCGGCTTCGATCCTGCAGCTGCACACCAACTGCGTTGTCGTTGCCGACGAGGCTGCCCTTTCGCTCTGCGAGTAGCGCGAATCCTGCACCTCGACATAGCCTTGCCTAAGGCCTCCGCTTTGCGGGGGCCTTTTTGCTATCCCTTTCCGCTCACTTGACCAAAATCTTGCCGCAAGCTTGACGAATGCCGGATGCCCAACAGCTTGATTCATTCCATACCAGATTCTATGCAAAAATGCCACTAAAAGGTCGTAGACGGTAGCGGGTGCTAGGCGAGTTGAATGACATGGCTGAACCTTGTTCATTTGCGTTACACTGCCGCTTAGATGGGACAAGCTGACAAGCTCATTTACCTGCTTAAAGACCGATTAGTCGGGGGATTAATAAGAATCGGCCCTCGCTGTACAAAAACTTGCCGCTTGCGTACCAAAAGACAACCTAAAACACAAGGTCGCTCTATTCATAGCGCGGCTTGTATGGTCTTGCGGCTACAGTGTCCATACGGTCGAGTTGAGGAGCGGGCATGGTAAATGATTTGAGCAGTATAGACGACCTCGAACTGATGCCGCTGGGCGGAGGCTATATGGTGCGACGCGAACGCTTGATGAATGAGCTTATCGCCAAGGGCCGAAAGGCCGGCATCGTGGTTCTCTATGCGCCCGACGGGTTTGGGAAGACCTCGGTGCTGCTGCAGTACGCCCATGAGGTTAAATGCGACCCGACGCGAGGCCCCGTGCGGATTATCGAGGCCGATCGCGCCACTGGGCGCGAGGTGTTTATGCAGCTCGAGGTGGTTACCGAAGAACTCAAAGACAAACCGCACTCCCTTATCGCGATTGATAATGTGCCAAACCTCGATCAGCACGATACCGAAGACCTCATCGACAGGATTCGCGGCCTGCGCGCCATGGGGGTAGGGGTCTTTATCTCCTGCCGTCCTTCAAATCGTCAGCTGATTCATGGGCTGGGCGATTCGGTTAAGATCAATGCGCAGATGCTCAAGGTGCATGCCTATGAGTATTCGGCGTGGGCATCGGCGTTTTCGATCAGCACATCGCTCGACTTTTATCAGCTCACGCAGGGCGTGCCCGAGCTCGTTTCGGCATTGCAGACGGGTCTGTATGGCCAAGGCGACGTAGCCGGTCTGCTCGAAAACGAGATTGTCAACGTATATGGCGCGGCACTTGTCGATCTGGCTTCGCTCGACAATAATGCGCTGTTTTGCGTGGCATGTCTCATGATTTTGATGGGCGAGGGCAATATCGCAGAACTCGAGGCTTGTGGGGTGAGGCTGTCGATGGTCGACCAGTCCTACTTTGTACGCGACTATCCGATCTTTGGCTTGGATCCCGCCGAGCGGAGTTTTACGTGTCTGGGCACGGAGGATAACGGACGCTTGCGTTTGCGTAAGTTGGTGGCCGAGGTTCGCCCCGAACTTGTTCCGAGGGCGGCCCGGATTTTGCTTAAGGCGGGCCGATGCGATGCGGCGATGGGCCTGGCGGACGCCTTTTTGGACCGTGATGCGGTCCTTGAACTTGCTGGGCAGTATGGGGTCGATCTTGCTCTGACGGGGCACGGGGCCGATATCTGCCGAGCAGCGCTGGGCACGATCGATGCCGACGATCCGGCTCCAGAGCCAACGCCTGCCGAGGCGCTTGGCGTATATCTGGCAGCGGTCAGCGTGTCCAATACAAAGCTCGCTCGCTATATGGCATCGGTTATCGAGCGCGGGGGCGAACGGGCGGCCTGCGAAATAGACCCTGTTTCATGGAGGGTGGCCCAGACACTGACGGCTGTTTGCTATGGGGACAACGGGCTTGGGCTTCCTACGAACCTGGCCGTGCCAGAAATCGAGACATCCCATACCGCACTCGATATGTTGTCTGCGCATATCGAGGTCAAGCGCTGCCTGACCGAGCGGGGAGATGACGGCGGCGTTCTACAGCAGCTCAAAACGAGCAAGGCCTACGACTGCGAGCTCGACATCGCGGGGATTGTTATACGGGCCGATAGCATGCTGGTGGAGCTCTTTGACGGGTCGTTTACGGGAACCGACGAGCGCGACGACGAGATGACGGTGGTGCGGAAGGCGCTCGACGTGCGTGGGCTTAAGGCGATGGCTACCTGGGTGCGCATGGTGTTGGCGGCACGGCGGCTCCTTTCCGGCCTGCCGGTAACCGACGACGCGGCGTTCAACGAGCTCGATCGTTTTGCCGTGCGCATGCGCGACAACCAGATTCAGCTGTTTGGCCTGTTGCTAGAAGGCTGGCAGTCGCTGGCAGAGGGACGGCCGGTTAATGCAAAGTTCCGTGCGGTCCAAGTGCTCAAACTTGCCGAGGAGTCGATTGCGTACATGCGCGATAACGCATTGCTG
>CAUGJN010000026.1 GCA_959599635.1 uncultured Collinsella sp. | reverse complement strand
CTCCCAGGTTGACCTACTCGAGGTCGTCGCCCTTGTGGCGTTGGGCGGAAAGAGGTGGGGCGTCAGGGCTTCTTTGTTGATGAGGGGCTAGTATGCCCGGGCTTGGTTGGGGAAGGTTTTGTCTAGGGATGCTTGGAGCTTATCGAAGGATGCTCGCAAGTTGTGGCTCTGGTCGGTTGAGCGTTTGGCTTTTGTGGTGGGGGAGTCGAGGAGACCGTTTCTCTGTGTCGGGGGGAAGGAGAAAAGGTCTGCATGTTTTAGGGGTGGCTGCTGTGCTGCGTCATTGGAAGTATGCATGCTTATGCGGCCTCCTCGATGTCCACCAAAAGATTGCGCTCGGGGTATGCTGCTAGGTCCCGTGCGTTGGCAGTATTATGCCGCGGCCGTCGCAAAGAAGCGCTAAAGAAAGGCTTAACCTGGTTTGGTGTTACGATGAAACTGCAGGTCAGAGGTATCGAGTAACACTCTTGAAAGGTTTTGAGCTTAAGGGCTTTCTAAGGTTTGTGACGTGGGTGTGGCGCGGACGTGCGGAGCGTGTGAATGCTCGCTGTTAGCGCTGCGGCTCTGCGGCGCGCACCTGCTCAATGACCTTTTCCATCGTGGCGTCGATGCGGTCTTTTTTGAGCTCGCATTCCCAGATGGTTATGGGTGTCCAGCCCATTTGAGTGAGTGCTGCCACGGCAGCGCGGTCGCGCTCGACGTTGCGACGGAACTTTGCCTCCCAAAACTCAACGTTGCGCTTGGGCTGGCTAGGGTTGCACTTGGGGCAGCGGTGCCAAAAGCAGCCGTTGACGAAGATGGCGATCTTGCGCCCGGGAAAGGCGATGTCGGGCTTGCCGGGAACCTTCCATTCCAAGCGATAGCCCGTAAGGCCCGCTGCCCGCAGGCGCTGGCGAACGAGCAGCTCGGGCTTGGTGTTGGCGCGCTTGTTGCCCTTCATGGACTTTTTGATGGCGGCGCGACGGCGCACGAGCTCACGCTCGTCGGCGGAAAGGTCCGAGGTATCGATGCCGTCGAGCAGGCCGGGCTTGGGACGCTTCTTGCTGCGGCGCTTAGGTGCGCGCTTGGGCTTGGTGGAGGGCTCGTCGGTCGCGGTGGCGTCGGCGTAGTTGGCAGTGCCGTTGGCCTCAAGCCGATCTTCCCTCAACTCAATCAGAGCATCGATAAGCCCTTTGTCGGCGGGCATCCACTCAACGGTGGCAAGCGAGGTGCGCGGAATCCAGCGGATATCGAGCTGTCGGTCGTGCTTCTGAGGCTCATCGGATTCATCGGCGAGCGAGCAGTAGTAGCACTCCATGGAGAGATGAAAATCGGGGTAGTCGTACTCAACGGTATAGAAATCGCGCAGGTTGGTGACTTTTACCTGCAGCTCTTCCATGAGCTCGCGGCGTACGGCGTCTTCGGGTGTCTCGCCGCGCATGAGCTTGCCGCCTGGGAACTCCCAAAGTCCCTGCATGTCGCCGTAGCCGCGCTGCACGGCAAGCAGCTCGTCAGATCCATCCTTGCGAATGATCCCGGCGGCAACATGAACAGTCTTCAACAGGAGTCCTCTCTCAACATCAACACGTGACAGGCTAGCTGCCCATACCTTACACAACGGTAAGGCAAGCGTAAGCCATATCGATGGTAGCCGACTCGGCTCCTTGCGACTATAGATGCCGTAGACTAATCGCAAGAAAGGACTCGGTATGCAAACTACGCAAGCTGCGACCCCGGTACTGGAGGTCGCGCATCTCGAAAAGGTATATGGAGCGCTGGGCAACGTGACCCGCGCGCTCAACGACGTCAGCTTTACCGTCAACCGCGGTGAGTTTGTCGGCATCATGGGCGCCTCGGGCTCGGGCAAATCGACGCTGCTCAACTGCGTGTCGACCATCGATGCCGCTACGAGTGGCATCATCCGCATCAACGGCCAGGACGTGACGCGCATGAAGCAGGCCAAGCTTTCGCAGTTCCGCCGCGAGGAGCTTGGCTTTATCTTCCAGGACTCCAACCTGCTCGATACGCTCACGGCACGCGAGAACATCGCCCTGCCGCTCACCATTGCCCGCACAAACTCGGCAGAGATCTCGACCCGCGTGCAGGATGTGGCCGCGCGTCTGTCTATCAGTCAGGTGCTCGACAAGTATCCCTACCAGATGTCCGGCGGTCAGCAGCAGCGCGTTGCCGCGGCTCGCGCACTCGTCACCGACCCCACCATGATCATGGCCGACGAGCCCACCGGCGCCCTCGATTCCAAGAGCGCTCGCCTGCTGCTCGAGAGCCTGGAGGCCCTTAACCGCCGCCTGCGCGCCACGGTACTCATGGTCACGCACGACAGCTTTGCCGCCAGCTACACGAGCCGTGTGCTGTTTATTCGCGACGGCAAGATCTTCACCGAGCTGCGCCGCGGCGACACCGACCGCCGAGAGTTCTTCGACCGCATTATGGAGGTCGTTGCCATGATGGGCGGTGAGGGCTCCGATGCTCTGTAAACTCGCTTGGGGCAACGTCCGCCGTGCCGGCCGCGACTACCTCGTCTACCTTTTGACGCTCACCCTGGGCGTCACGGTCTTCTATGCCTTTAACACCATCTCGATGCAGGTCGACATCGCCGGAATCGATGAAAAGGGCTTGGCGCAGGTTATGGGCAGCATGCTCGGCTACCTGACGTACTTTTTGGCCGGTGTCATGGCCTTTTTGATGGTGTACGCCAATAACTTCATCATGAAACGCCGCAAAAAGGAGTTTGGCCTGTACCAGGTGCTCGGCATGGGGCGCGGGCGCGTCGCCACAATCATGGCGCTCGAGACCGTGATAGTATCGGTCGTGGCCTTTGTCGCCGGCATTGTGCTGGGTGTGGGACTCTCCCAGCTTATGACATTCTTTACGGCCTCGCTCTTTAAGACGCAGATCGCCGATTTTCATTTCTTCTTCTCGGTGCATGCGTTCAACCTGACCCTTGCCTGCATGCTCGTAATGTTTGTGCTCACGCTCCTGCTGAACCTTCGCGCCGTGCGTCGCACCAAACTCATCGAGCTTATGGGTGCCGAGCGCCGCAACGAGAGCATCAAGACGCGCAATCCCTGGATCGCGATTGCCATCTTTACCGTGGGCGTGCTACTTGTGGGCGTGGCCTATTACCGTCTGCTGCGTGATGGGTTCCCGCTAACCGAGACGGGCGACAAGCTGGACGGGGCCATGAGCCAGTTTGGCATTACGACCGCTATGGTTACGGTGGGCACCTTTGCCCTGTTCTGGGGACTCTCGGGCATGCTCATCAAGCTGCTGCAGAGCCTGCGCGGCGTGTATTGGCGCGGCCTCAACATGTTTACTGTGCGCCAGCTTGCGGCCAAGGTCAACACGGTGTGCTTTTCGATGGGCGTCATCGCGATGATTCTGTTTTTGGCCATTACCTCGGTGACCTGCGGTATGTCGATTGCCAACGTGATGAACGAAAATCTGGAGCGCTATAACCCTGTTGACGTGTCTCAGACGTATGTCTATTACACGCCCGAAACGCTCGACTACTACAAGGAGTATGTCAATCCGTCTGAGGCCGATCGCATGGTGCTGGCCGATGCAACGGTCGATTTGTACGCTGCATGGCATGGCGATCGTAAAGATCCCGATAACGTTGCAGACGGTATTAAGGGCAAGTCGGCGGACAACAACGACGAGGCCGGCAAGAAGGTCAATATCGCCGATGTTGCCGGTGAGCATGTGCAGATCGATTCGTATCTGAGTTATCCGCTTGGCGGCTCGGGCCCCTCGGTGGTGGCGGGTGAGATGTGCAAGGCCATGGGCGAAAAGCTTCCCAAGGCGCTCGAGGGAAGCAACGCCGATGCGATGGGTCTGTATGTGACGCCGGCGAGCCAGTACAACAAACTGCGCCAGATGATGGGCGAGGAGCCGGTGAGCATTGGCCGCGACCAGTATCTGCTCACGTGTGATATGGGCGGTGAGCTGGGCGACCTGTACACCAAGTATATGGCTGGCGGCCATGCCCTAACCTTGGGCGGGCATACGCTCGAGCCCGCAACCGATAAGTCGGACGAGGACACGGCGGCCATCGCCAACTCGGCGATGGGCAGCAATCCCGGTACCGTGGTCGTAGCCGATGAACTGATGTCCCAGCTTAACCTGCAGCCGTATTCCAGTAATCTGCTCGTTAACTACAAACAGGGGATGGATACGACCGAGGCAGACGAGAGCATTAAATACACCTTGCTCGACAATCTGCTCGTTGACGGCAAGGAGCCGGGGTCGTGGGGGGTCTTCATCACGCGTTCCGAGATGTACACGCAAGCAGCGCAGATGAACGGCATGATTAGCTATCTGGCCATCTACATTGGCTTTGTACTGGTCGTTGCGTGCGCGGCAATCCTATCGATCCAGCAGCTCTCCAATGTGGCCGACGGCAGCCGCAGCTATCGTGTGCTGGCACAGATCGGCTGTGACGACCGCCAGATTCGCCATTCGGTGATGGCGCAGCAAGCGGTATTCTTCCTGTTCCCGCTGGTAGTGGGCTTGGCGCACTCCTTTGTGGCGCTCAAGGTGATCATCGAGCTGGTGAGCGTATTCGGCGATATGAGCATCGCCGGCACCGTGGGCCTCACCTGCGCGATTTTCCTGGCGGCCTATGGTGGCTACTTCCTGGTGACCTATCTCATGAGCGCCGGCATGGTACAAGCTGCCATCGCCACCCGCTACAGCGAGTAACCTGCCTAGCGAAAAGTAAAATCATCACAGGTTGAGCATAAGTCAGCGAAAGCGCCCCTAGGCGAGCAAGGTGACGTGAAAGAGGAGGGAAGCGTACTTGGGTACGCGACCGACGATTGAACGTCAGATTGCCGCCTAGGGGCGCTTGCAGCGTCGAGCCGTTACGCGGTTTGGCAAAACCGCGTAACCTCAGCGCTTCCAAAAGTGGAGGATGAGCGTCGTGCGGTTTTGCTGTTCGGTTTTGACTAGGATGTTGTGGATGTGGGTCTTGACGGTGCCCACGGCAAGGAATAGCTCGTCAGCGATCTCTTGGTTCGATTTGCCCAGTACGACCAGACGCATAACTTCGGTCTCACGGTTGGAGAGCTTGTAGGCGTTGCGATAGAAGGGCATCTGCTCTTCGATGTGTCGATCAAGATCGCTGACGTTCTTTTCCTCGGGCGCCTCCTGCATGCGGATTGAAAGCACGTGGTAGGCGTACAGGATAAGCAGGATGGCAAAGTAACACGCAAAGACGTTTTCGCTAAAGTTGCGCTCGGACAGATATAGTTGCAGCCAAGAGGGCGCCAGACTCATGGGGACAATCAGAATGTTGTAGAAATCCTCGGCAACGATGCAACCGACCAGAATAGCGCCGATAATCAGGTGCTTTCGTTGGTTGTTAACGCGTGCCTTCAGCTCGACTTGTGTGCTCTTGCGTGCCGTCCAAAAGATATATAGTCCCACGAAAACAAGGAATACCTGACGCATCGTGTAGTAGAGCCATTGATGAATGGGGCCGTAGGGGACAGCGACGATAATCAGCAGCTCGCTCAGCAAGAACGTTGCGACGGGAATGACAAACTGCTTTTTTGAATGCTTGTCGAGCAAATCCATGGCAATGAGCCAAATAAAAGCCTGCGAAGCGGTCGCCACAAAGGTCCGCAAAACAGGCATGGTAATTGAGTAATAGTCGCTGGCCGGAAAACTCTGGTTTTGCAGCGTGTATTCAAAAAAGAAAATCTCGGTCATCTCGATGGCATAGCAGATAAATACGCCGCTGCCATAGATAAAGAAGCGTCGACGAGATGAGGCATAGGCGGCAAGCGAGAGCACCGCCGTCACAATACAGATCACGAGTATCGCTAGGGTATAGAAGAACATCAGGGTGTTCATCTGTCACCGTCCCATCTCATTTATTCTATGGCCGAGCCCTGTATACCTTGTGGGATATAGACGTCTCAACCCTTCGTTTCATTGCGGATTAGGCGCCGAGATACAGCATAGCCGTATACCGTTCGCGGTTCTAGATGGTAAACCCCCTGTAAACTCTTGACCTGCGGGTTTATATAGGTTTAGAGGGGGTGTAACTCCGTGAACGGTCTTTAATCCCGAATAAACTAGGTAAAAATTGCATACGGGTGAATGATGGTCTTGTCAACACGAGGCGTGATGTACGAGCGCCTCATAGTAATAGTCGGCAAGACCGGCGGAAAGGAAATCGACATGGCACTGCCTAAGGATTTCATCGACACCAACGACTTCACCAAAGAGCAGATCCTGGCTATCGAGGATCTTGGCCTGGCAATGAAGAAGGCCATCAAGGTTGACGGTTATTATCCGCACCTGCTCCGCAACAAGAGCCTTGGCATGATCTTCCAGCAGGTCTCCACCCGCACCCGTCTTTCCTTCGAGACCGCTATGTGCGACCTCGGCGGCCATGCTCAGTTCTATGGCCCTGGCACCATTCAGCTCGGTGGCCACGAGTCCCTGGGCGACACCGCTCGCGTCATGGGCGACCTGCTCGACATCATGATGGCTCGCGTTGACCGTCACAAGGACGTCGTCGGCCTCGCCGAGGGCTCCGCTGTGCCCGTCATCAACGGCATGTCCGAGTTCAACCACCCCACGCAGGAGATGGGCGACCTCATGACCATGCTCGAGAACCTCCCCGAGGGCAAGAAGATCGAGGACTGCACCCTGGCCTTCATCGGCGACGCCACCCAGGTCTGCGTCTCCCTCATGTTCATCGCCTCCAAGGTCGGCATGAAGTTTGTCCAGTTTGGACCTAAGGGCCACCAGATCCCCGACGGCGGCCTGCACGTCGGCACCGTCGAGGAGCGCGCCGAGTTCGGCAAGCAGATGATGGCCATCGCCGAGGAGAACTGCAAGGTCTCCGGCGGCTCGGTCGTCATCTCCGACGACATCGAGTGCATCAAGGGCGCTGACTTCATCTACACCGACGTGTGGTATGGCCTGTACGACGAGGAGGTCTCGGGCGAGAACTACATGGACGTGTTCTATCCCAAGTATCAGGTCACCATGGACATGATGAACTTCGCCGGCCCCAACTCCAAGTTCATGCACTGCCTGCCGGCCACCCGCAACGAGGAGGTCGTCGACGAGGTCATGGACGATCCCGAGCGCTCCCTGTGCTGGGTCGAGGCCGAGAACCGCAAGCACTCCATCCGTGCTCTCCTTGCCGCCCTGGGCAAGCGCACCCCGCTCAACGACGAGGGTGTCGAGTACTCCGCCAAGGCTGAGCTCCACGCCGCTCTCGAGGCTCTCGAGCAGCTCTAAGCCTCAAGGCTTCTAAAAGCACGTTTGCGGGCGGCGGATGCTCGTCTCCTGTCGCCCGCTCACCGAGGCCCAAGCAATTGCCTTAATACCTTAGGGCCTCGGATCTGTCCAAGACTGAGCGAAGGAGCTCATCATGAGCGACGGAAAGAAAAAGCTTTCCTTCTTGACGGTCATTTCGACCATCATCTGCGTCGTCTTCGTTTGCGAGGCCGCCGCTCCTGCTGCCGCCATTGGCAACCAGCAGTTCTTCTGGTGGATCTTCCTGATCCTGACCTTCCTGCTTCCCTACGGCATGGTTGTCGCCGAGCTCGGTACCACCTATGACGGCGAGGGCGGCATTTACGACTGGGTACGCGATGGCCTGGGCGACAAATGGGGAGCCCGCATCTCGTACTACTACTGGGTCAACTACCCGCTGTGGATCGCCTCGCTGGCTACCATGTTCCCCGACATTTTGGGCATGGTCTTTGGCGTCGAGTTCAACTTGATCGCCAAGATGGGTATCGATCTTGCCTTTGTGTGGATCGTCTACCTCATGGGCCGCTCCAAGGCGGCCGACTCCGAGTGGGTCCTTAACGGTGGCGCCATCATCAAGGTCGCCGTCGCCGTTATCGTTGGCGCTTTGGGCATTTGGTATGCCATGGAGAACGGTTTTGCGAACGACATGTCCGCTGCCACCTTCCTGCCCGAGCTCACCAACACCAACGCTCTCGGCTACCTGTCGATCATCATCTTTAACTTCATGGGCTTCGAGGTCATCTGCACCATGACCGACGACATGGCCGATCCCGCTCGCGATATCCCCAAGGCTATCATCGTCGGTGGCCTGTCCATCGCCGTGATCTACCTGTTCGCTGGCTTTGGCATCGGCGCTGCTGTGCCGGCCGATTCCATCGACCCCGACTATGGCATGATTGTCGCAGTCCAGACCATGGTGGGCGACTCCATGATCTTCAAGGTCATCTGCATCGCCTTCCTGATCACCCTGTTCGCCAACATGGCCGCTTGGTCCTTCGGCGTTAACTCCGTTGCTCGCTACGCTGCCGAGCACGGCAACATGCCCAAGGTCTTTGCCTCGATGATCTCGGATGACGACATGCCCAACGGCGCCAACCTGGTCAACGCCATCGTTGCCTCCCTGGTACTGTGCCTGCAGCTGGTTCCCATCGACGCCATCTCCAACGGTGTCTTCTGGATGCTCTTCGGCACCTCCGTCGTCTTCCTGCTGCTCACCTATATCCCGATGTTCCCGGCGTTCCTCAACCTTCGCAAGAACGACCCGAACCGCGAGCGCATCTTCACGTTCCCGTTTAAGGGTGCCATGATGAAGGTCATGCTGGCCATCCCTTGCATCGAGCTGATCCTGGCCATCGTTGCAACGCTGGTGCCGTTCTCTGCCGCTGAAATTGGCGACAAGCTCCCGATGATCGTTATCTTCATCGTGCTTCTGCTCATCGGCGAGGTTGTCCGCGTCGTCAGCGCCAAGGGCCGCGAGACCGAGTACATGGGTCTCACCCCCGAGCTGGCTGCTCAGCGTCTCGCTGAGGAGGCCGCCGAGGCCGAGGAGAACTAGAGCACCCGGTTCTGGGGCTCCAACCCTCCTCGCGTACCAACGTGCGCTTCGTCGGGCTTGTCGCTCCCGACTCCGGGCACTCTAGCCTCTTCGGAGGCGTGCCCAAACGACAGGTTTGCTAACCATTCCCCGGGGTGGGTGTGAGCGATAGCTCCGGTAACCACCGCCCACCCCAATCTCTCTTCCGTATCCTTCGTGCGTTTTGTCTCCGCGCACTTGGCTACGTCGCCGCTCGCCGGTGCGGCACCGTGAAAATCGGCACCGGGCGCCCCGACCTTTGCCGGGGGACGGGCGCCCACTATCTCTTGGTTTTAGGCTGCGGGTAACCCGCCCGCGGCAAGCGATCGTTCGATTTGGAGGAAATCTTATGCGTACGATCACCGAGTCCGAGTCCACCCCCAAGGCCGACGGCTTCTTTATGCCCGCCGAGTTCGCCCCGCAGGATCGCGTGTGGATGGGCTGGCCCCACCGCACCGACACCTGGGCCCACGGCGCCAAGCCGGCTCAGAAGCAGTATGCCGCCATCGCTCGCGCCATCGCCGAGTTCACCCCGGTCACCATGTGCGCCAACCAGGCTGACTACGCCAACTGCAAGGCCGTCTTCGAAGAGGACGAGAACGTCACCGTTATCGAGATGACCACCGACGACGCCTGGTTCCGCGACACCGCTGCCACCTACGTCATCAACGGCAAGGGCGAGAAGCGCGCTAACCACTGGCACTTCAACGCCTATGGCGGCCTCGTCGACGGCCTCTACTTCCCGTGGGACAAGGACGAGCAGATCGCCCTTAAGATGGCTGAGCTCTCCGGCTGCCGTCGCTATCGTCCCGACGACATGATCCTCGAGGGCGGCTCCATCACCGTCGACGGCGAGGGCACCCTTGTCGTGACCGACCAGTGCCTGCTTTCCCCGGGCCGCACCTGCTCTGCGGTCCTGGAGGAGGAAGAGGATCCCGAGTCCATCTGGCCCAAGTTCCACAAGAAGTTTGAGCCCTGGAGCGAGGAGCTTCGCGCCTATATGGACGAGCACCTCAAGGATTACCTGGGTGTCGAGAAGGTCATCTGGGTCAAGGAGGGCATCGACCCCGAGGAGACCAACGGCCACATCGATGACGTTGCTACGTTCATCGCCCCGGGCGTCATGGCCTGCATCTGGACCGACGATCCCGAGTATCCGTTCTACGAGCAGTGCCACGCTGCCTACGAGACCCTCTCCAACGCCGTTGACGCCAAGGGCCGCAAGATGAAGGTCTACAAGCTCTGCATGCCCGTGAACCCGCTGTTCATGGATCAGGCCTCCTGCGACACCATCGACGCCGACGAGAACGCCGAGCCGCGCGTCCCCGACGAGCCGCTAATCGCCTCCTACATGAACTACCTCGTGACCAACCACGGCGTTATCGTCCCGCAGTACGGCGACGAGAACGACCAGCTGGCCGTCGACACGCTCCAGAAGATCTACGACGAGGTCTGGGGCGAGGGCGTCTACAAGTGCGTCGGCGTTCAGTCCGAGCAGGTCGTCTTCGGCGGCGGCAATATCCACTGCATTACGCAGCAGGAGCCCTCGGCGTAACTCAGGCACGCCACCTTGGCGTTCACTCGTCGCTTACGTAGCGTCAGTACGCTACGCTCCTCGTTCGCGCCAATCTGGCGCACCTGAGCACGCCGAGTAAACGTCTGTCTTCCCGAGGCACGGCACCTTGCCCTTCAATCGTCGGGCATGACCCTTAAGGTCTATGCCCTCCTCTTTCAGGGCAATCTGCCGCACCTCGAAAACCCAGCCAATCAATCGGACAGGTGGCGTGTCGTCCCATCTCGGGGCATTGATGGGCTGCTGCTTGATGTCTTGGTCGGCTGGGTTTTTCTTCGGGCACTCCGTTGCCTCCACTTCGGAGTGCCCGCCTCTTTGATTGAGTACGCGTCTGATCTGGGATTTATTGCGGGTTAGGCCAATTGTTCGCTTGAATATCCCAGGTCAGGCGCGTACTCAATTGCCGAAAGTTTCCGGGCGCAAACGCGGCCGTTTTGATCGGAGTATCTATGTACCAGCGTATCGTTATCTACACGCGCCTGTTCCGCGAGCGTTGGTCCAACAATTGCATCCTCTCTTCTCTTTGGGATGGCACCTGCACCGGTGACGCGGCCTGCAACCCTACCTTGGGCTGCGCCTTCGGTACAGATGCCATCCTTTTTGCTGTAGGGGGAGCGTGTCGTGGCAGGTAAAAAGTTCTCCCTGTTCGAGGTCATCCTCTCGGTTATCTGCGTTGTCTTTACCATCGAGGCGGCCGCTCCGGCATCTGCCATGGGTAACGTGCAGTTCTTCTGGTGGATCTTCCTCATCATTACGTTTTTGCTTCCCTATGGCCTGGTGGTGGCCGAGCTCGGTACGGCGTTCGATTCCGAGGGTGGCCTGTACGATTGGGTTCGCCTGGGCTTGGGCGACCGTTGGGGCGCCCGCTGCTCCTGGTGCTATTGGGTCAACTTTCCACTGTGGGTGGCAAGTATCGCCTGCATGTTCCCCAGTGTCATCAATGCGGTATGGGGCATCGAATTTTCGCTTGGGGTCCGAATTGCCATCGAGCTTGCCTTTGTGTGGGGCGTCACGGTCATGGCAATGCAGCCGGTGGCCGAGGCCGATTGGGTCATGGATGGCGGCGCCGTCATCAAGGTGCTCATTACCACCGTGGTGGGAATCGTCGGCATCTGGTTTGCCTGCAATAACGGCTTTGCCAACGATATGTCGTTTAAGACCTTTGTCCCCGATCTGGGAGACACTAACTCACTGACGTATCTTTCAATCATCCTATTCAACTTTATGGGCTTTGAGGTGGTCGCGACCTTTGCCAGCACGATGAAGAACCCATCGCGCGATATCCCCAAGGCGGTTATCGCCGGTGGCGTTGCCATTGCGGCGATCTACATTATCTGTGGCATCGGAATTGGAGCCGCGGTTCCCACCGAGCAGCTTTCACTCGATTCGGGCATTGTGGACGCGGTTGCCGCCATGGTGGGGCGCGCTCACCCGCTGACGATGGTCGTGGGCGTGGCCTTTTTGGTGACGCTGTTCGCCAACATGATCTGCTGGAGTTTTGGCGTCAACAACGTGGCGAGCTATGCCGCGCGCCACGGCAACATGCCGCGCCCCTTTGCGCTGGTGTCCAAGAAGACCGGCATGCCCAACGGCTCAGCACTCATTAACGGTTGTTTTGCCAGCTTGGTGCTGCTACTTCAGATTCCGCTGGGCGAAGGTTCCGACGTCTTTTGGGTCTTCTTCTCGATGAACGTCGTCTTTCTGCTCATGAGCTATATCCCGATGTTCCCGGCGTTTTGGCGCCTGCGTAAATACGACGACCGCCCACGTGTGTTCCGCGCGCCCTTCGAGGGCAAGGTGCTTGCGGTGGCGCTTGCGGTGCCGGTGGTAGAACTCGTGCTTTCGATTGTTGCGACAATCGTGCCGCTTAACAGCTCGCCCGCCGAGATGTCAAAGTTGCCGATCCTCATGGGTGTGGTGATCGGCGTGTTGCTGGGCGAGGCTTCGCGCCTCATATCGCGCCGCGGCCGCAGTATCGACAATCCCGGCGTTGGTGCAAAGGGGTCAGATTACTTTGCACTAAAACAGTAGCGCCGCGAGTTGCGCGGCGCTTGATGCATCTTGGATTACTGCTCGCGGTGCTCGGAATCGGAAGCGAGCTTGGGCGCAAAGTAGGGGACGTGGCCCAGGTAGGGGCAGCTGTCCGAACGCGCCTCAACGGCGCAGGGGACATCGTCGTAGGTCATGGAAGAACCGAGTCGGGTGATGGCCTTGGCGGCGGGCGCGACGAGCATCTTGAGCGGAGCGATCGGTGTCATGGCATCTCCTTTCATCGGTGAGACACAGCTTGTTTATCTAAACGATACAGTACGTTTAATCGGTGAGTCTAATCTTGCGGCAAAGAATCTGTCAACATCCTCACAGCATCTAGACAGGGGAGGCGGGCATGAGTTTCGCGTTCTATATCTACACCACGATTATCATGGGTGTGGCTCTGGTGACCAGTGCCGTGGCATTGGTGGTTTGGCTCATGACGCGCCGTCGCGACAGCCTGGTGGCCGCGGCGGGCTTTTTGCTCTACATGCTCGATATGTCAGTCATCTTTTTTGACGAGTACAATCGGCTCAAATACGACTACGCTGTTACCTTTAGCGAGCCGTTGCAGCACCCCTTGCTGCGCTGCGTGCTCGGTATTGCCATCTATGCCTGCGTGGTACTGTGGATGTTTGCGCGCTTGCGCAAAAGGCCGACGTCGCGCATGCTCGGACTCGCTATCGTGCCGTTTTCAATCTTGCAATTGCTGCTGGTGCCTCGCAGCGGCGCTGCCGGAGAGATGCAGCAGTATCTCTTTTGGCTCACGCGTGACCTGGGCAATGTAGGATGTCTTGCCTATGCCGCCTGGCATTACCGGTACAGAGCAACGCGTGTTGAGAAACTCGACCTCGACCGCTCAAAGCTCTTTTGGAAGGTGGCCTTCGTTCTTGTGTTTTGCGTGATCGCCGAGGACACCTACATGATCTTGTTCTGCCACCCCGACTTTCAAAACCCCGTCATCAGTCTCTTTTTATGGTATCTGTCCGAGCGCAACATCTCCGAAAACGTGCTGCTCGTGGTATGCGCGGCTCAGCTTTTTTGCCAGTTTAGCCATATCCTGCGTGTGTATGCCCGTCATCCGCGTGCCGATGAGGACGTGGCGGCCCAGAGCGCAAGCTCTGAGGACGACCTCGCATCGCGTGTGGTGATCTATGCCGATGCCCACAAGCTGTCGCGACGTGAGCAGGAAGTGCTCACGCTGGTGCTGAAGGGCAACGACGCCCAAAACATCGCCAGCGAGTTGGTCATCAGCCCTGGCACGGTCAAGGCACACCTGCATCGCATCTACGTTAAAAGCGGCGTCTCCAACCGAGATGACCTCATAGATGCCTTTTGGCGTTTCTAGTCCTATTCTTTCTTGCATGCGGGTCTTGCCGTGTGGGCGGGCACGCCGTTGGGCGTAATGACGCGGTAATAATCTCAGACAATAAACCTGCAGGTAAAGCGTGTAAACCTGCTTAAACTGACCGTTTGCGGTCCCTGGCCTTGGCACGGATTTGCCCCTGTGTATCAATGGGTGTAGCGCGAAGCCGCGGACGTGGGACAGACGTCCGAGCACGGCTTGTAGGCACGCGCCGATGCGGGAGCGCTACGCTCCCAACCGAGTGCCCACGCGGGCGGTGCGTCCGCGTTGCAACCAAAGATGCCTGAGGAGGCTCACATGGACAAGGCTGATGTAGTTATCAAGAGCAACGCCGTCTTTACCGGCGATGGGCTCGAGCCGTTTAAGGGCGGCGTTGCCGTGCGCGGTGATAAGATTGTTGCCTGCGGTGACGATGCTCACCTGGCACCGTTTATCGGTCCCGATACCGAGGTGCGCGACTTTGGCGACCAGCTCGTCATGCCCGGCCTGATCGACTCGCACACGCATTTTGCCCAGGGCGCGTTTATGACCGACCCCGATTTTGCCGTCAACCTCATCGACTGCACCAGTTTTGAGATGGCGATGGAACGTGTCGTGGCGTTTGCGGCCGACCATCCCGATAACGAGTGGGTTCTGGGCTGCCAGATTATCCAGTTCCAGTGGGATGTCCCCGAGATGCCCACAGCCGCGATGATCGATGAGTACATCTCGGACCGCCCGGTCTTTCTGCAGCAGGTTGACATGCATACCTTTAGTGCCAATACCTGCGCCATCAACAAGGTGGGAGTAACTTCGCAGACGCCCGATCCCGCAGGCGGCAAGATCCTTAAGGATGCCGAGGGCAATCTGACGGGCGTGTTTTCCAACAACGCCGGCGTCTTCTTTATGGACGAGGTCTACGACCCAGCGCCCGAGGTTGTTGACGCGTCGTTTGCAAAAACCGCCCGGCGCGCCAATGCCCTGGGAATCACTACGGTCGGCATGGTCAATCCTACGTTTGTGAGCATGGAAAACCCGTATGCGGTGTTGGCAGGTCTTAATGCCAAGGGCGACTTGCCGTTGCGTGTGTTCCTGTACACCGACCTGTTCGAAAACGAGTCCTTGACGCTCGAGCAGATCAAGGAGAAATACGCCTTTCCGGGTACGCAGGTGGAGTGGCACGGCTTTAAGCAGTTCCTTGATGGCGTGTGCTCCGACCATACCGCCTGGATGCTTGAGCCCTATAGCAACGCGCCCGATACCTGTGGTGAGCCCGCGGAGGAGCCGGAGCGCATCCGCGCTGCCATTCTCAGGGCGCAGGAATGGGGTGTTGACACGCGCATCCATACGATTGGTGATCGCTCGGTGCGTTTTGTGCTCGATTGTTTTGAGGAGGGCGAGCACTTGCATGGCAAGCGGGATTGTCGCCACTCCATGGAGCACAACGAGACGGTTCAGCCCGAGGATATGCCGCGTTATGCCGAGCTCGGCGTCTGCCCCGGCATGCAGCCGTGGCACATGCTGCTCGATATGGCTGACCTTGCCAAGGACGATGCCGTGGGTCCCGAGCGTGCCGCGCTTTCGTGGCCCCTGCATAGCCTGCTTGCCAGCGGAGCCG
>CAUGJN010000025.1 GCA_959599635.1 uncultured Collinsella sp. | reverse complement strand
CCTACGCAGCTCAAGCTCGACGAGGGCGCGACGGCTGCGGATGCCTTCATTAAGCTGCAGGAGAAGACGGGCTTCAAGGCGAAGTACGATCCGAACACGGCATACGGTTTCTACCTCGAAAGCATCACCTCCCCGAGCGATGGCCGCACGCTTGCCTACGATCCGACGACTCATGCCTACTGGCAGCTGTTCGTCGACGGCGCGTCTTCCTCGGTTGGCGCGAGCAGCGTCAAACTCACCCAGGGGCAGAAGATTGAGTTTGCCTATACGGCTGGTAGCGCGTCCCCTGTCGTTAAGGACCAGCTTGCTGCGAATGTGACCGTCATTGGTCGCGATGCCCAGGGCAAGACTCAGACCTGGGTCGACAACGCGCAGTATGTGGTGACGTCCGGTTCGAGCGCGCTTGATCTTACGAAGGTCGCGCTTGAGGCGAATGATATTGACGCCGTTGCTGCGGGCTCCTTCATTCTGAGCCTTAAGTACAACGGTGTTGAGCTGGGTACGCCCCAAGATTATTCGACCTATTGGCAGCTGTTTATCAACGGCAAGTCGAGTGACTATACGGCGGACAATGTCACCATCCATGCTGGCGATACCGTCACGTGGTTCTACGGTGGCTGGGGAGACCAGTTGCCGTCCGATTCTGTCCATGCTTCCGTTCAGGTGCTTGGCAAGGACAAGGACGGCAAGCAGCAGGTTTGGGCTTCGACGGGCCAGACGAGTCTCAAGGCGGGCTCTACTGCTAAGGACCTGTTGGAGCAGACTGGTCTTAAACTCAAAGCTACAGAAGAGTCTTGGGGTTGGTACCTTAGGGGCATTACCTCGCCGCTTGACGGTAAGACCTATTGTGGCTCTGATGCTGCGACCAATAGCTATTGGCGCTTCTACGTAAAGGGCAAGTCCGACGCAAAGTACAAGTTCGCCGACGTTGGCGCTGGTGCCTACGAGCTCCATGAGGGTGACGCCGTCACCTTTATCTATGCTGGCGACAGCGATGCCCTCCCTGGTCAGGTGCTTGGATCCGCCGATATCATCGGCCCCGATGTCAACGGCAACAATACTCGCTGGGGCTCGGCAAGCAATGTTTCCCTGCCCGAAGGCTCTACGGCTCAGGACCTTATTGAGACGGTTCTGAAGGCGAAGGGCATTGATTACAAGGCCTCCCAGAGTGGTGCATACTGGTCCATTACTTCGCCGTTCGAAGACAAGTCTTACGGCTATGCTGGTGCGACCGGGAAATACTGGCATCTGTATATCAACGGAGAGTCCTCATCTCTCTGTGCCAACCAGGTCACGCTCAAGAGCGGCGACAAGGTTACATTTGCCTACACCACCGAAAAATCGCCCATGCCCGATCCCGACAAGATTGTCGTGGACCCGAGTGCGACGACTCCTAATTGGGATGCCGAGTGGGCCGGCTACGGCAACAGTGGCAACGGTTCGACCGTAACGGATGCCAAGACGCCTGCGCAGGCCGCCGGTCTTAAGTGGGCCTTCGATTGGAAGGCCGAGTCTGGCCAGCAGTATGCCAACTGCAGCGAGCCTGTCATCGCTAACGGCTTTGTGTACATCGCGACCGAGAACGAGCTCATTAAGATCGATTCGTCCACGGGCAAAAAGGTTGCCTCTGCGCCGCTTGCCTCCAAGGTGAGTTATACCTCTCGTCCGATCTACACCAATGGCCTTATCATCGTTCCGCTCAACGGCGGTGCGGTCCAGGCGATTACTGCAGGCAAGCTGATCTGCAAGTGGCTGACGCCCGGTTTGACGGACTTGACGCAGAGCTCCTGCACCGTCGTATCGGACGGCGAGTACGTCTATGTTGGTACGGTCGATATTTCGTATGACGAGAATTACAACGCGACCTACGGCAACGGCTCCCTGAAGCGTATCAAGATTGCCACGGGCGAAGTCTCTTGGCAGAACATTGACCCTTCCGAGGGCTATTATTGGACTGGTGCTGCGCTGACGGATAAGTACGCCATTGTTCCTACGAGCGTGGGCACGCTTAAGTGCATTGATAAGACGACGGGCGATGTCGTTTCGACCATGAAGCTCGGCGCTCTCGCGAACGCCGACTGTGTCGCCGATCCGTCCAATGGTTCGACCTTCTATCAGATGACGCACGATGGAAAGCTCCATGTGATTTCGCTTTCGGCGAAGGGCGTGCTGAGCGAGCAGAAGACGGTCGATCTGGGTCTTACTAATAACATGAGCGCACCGGCGGTGGCTGGCGAAAACTTGATTGTCGGCGGACAGACGGCTACTGGCTCTGCTCTGGCTCTCTATAATCTGAAGACCGGTAAGACCACGATGGTCACCGCTGCTGACGGTAAAGAACTTCCGGCCGGATTTAACGGTATTGCTGCTACTCCGCTGGTGAGTGTTCAGGGCGGCAAGACCTATGTGTACTTCACCGTTAACAGCGCGGATAGCAAGGATTACGTCAACTACTCTGCTGGTGGTGGCGTGTATCGCTATACACTCGGCGATGCAGAGGCGACGCAGATTTATGATGCGGCTGGCCATTACCAGCACTGCGACTCTCCGGTCATTGCCGATGCATTTGGCAACCTGTACTACATCAATGACTCGGGCACGCTGTTCAAGCTGGGGGCCGTTGAGTCTTGGACGGTTGCCTTTAATTCCAACGGCGGGTCTGCTTGCGACACTAAGTTTGTTGCTACGGCCGATGGCAAGCTGGTCAAGCCGGCCGATCCGACACGCGATGGCTACACTTTCGGCGGTTGGTATACCGATGAAGCCTGCACGCGGGCGTATGACTTCGCCACGCCGGTGACGGCCGATCTGACGCTGTATGCCAAGTGGACCAAGAATGCCACCAACCCTGGCGGTAATGGCGGTTCTGGCACTAATGGTGGCAACGGTGGCGCTGGCAACGGTTCCGGTGCTGGCGCTGGCACTGGCACGGGCTCCGGCTCCGGCACGAAGGGCCAGCAGGCTGGCGGCGCTGTCGCCCCGGGCCAGAAGCCGGTGACCAAGACGACGGTGTCGACCAAGACCGAGACCAGGGACAACAAGTCCGACAAGAAGGACTCCGATAAGTCCGATAAGAAGGACGAGAAGAAGTCTGGCAAGAAGTCTGACAAGAAGGACAGCAAGTCCGACAAGAAGTCCGATTCCAAGTCCGATACGGGTGCTGCTTCCACGACCACTGCTAAGAAGCCCTCTAGTGCTTCCGAGCAGGAGACTGGCGCCAACCCGCTCGCCATTGTTGGCGTTGCCGCCGGCGTGATTGGCCTCGCGCTCATCGCCGTCTTCGTGCTGACCAAGCGCGGCAAGGGTGACGGTAATGCCCGATAAGCCCAAGGAGACCAGCGGGCAACAGCCCGACTCCTCGTTTATCCAGCTCGATGATCAAAAGCAAAAGGGCGCCGCTTCGGCGGCGTCCACCTCTCGTCGCAAGGCGCTCCTCGGCGTTCTGACTGCTGCATGCACCATTCTGATCGTCGTCTCGCTGGGTTTCGTCCATCCTTCCACAAGCGGTGCCTGGTCCATCGACTGGATCATTCAGTCCGTGACGGGGGAGAGCGTCGTTTCCAAGGATGACAATGGGTCTGGCTCGTCTACCGCTTCGGGCGAGGCCAGTTCCAAGGATTCCAAATCTTCGGATGCTGCAAAAGATGAGTCCAAGGGCTCGAACGACGCCAAAGATGATTCCGAGTCTTCGGACAAGGAATCGGACAAAAACTCGGATAGCAAGAAGTCCGAGGACCAGGACGGCAAGAAGTCTGGCGATAAATCCGCTGCCCAAAATACGGGAGCCGGTGATACTTCCAATGCGTCTGGCGGTGCTTCTTCGGGCGGTGGCCAGTCGTCTGATGGAGTTTCATCCTCTAATGGTGGAAACGCCTCCTCGGGCGGCCAGAGCGGCTCGCAGGAGTCCAGCTACGTAACAGTGACGGTTTCGGTCACATCGAGCGCTGTGGGCAATCCTGTGTCTTCTGGTGGCACCTTTACCTTTAACGAAGGCGCTACCGTCTACGATGCCCTGTGCGCGCTGGGCCTTTCTGTCAACGCACATGGCTCGTCGTACGGCACGTATGTCTCCGCGATTGGTGGTTTGGCCGAGAAACAGTACGGCGGTACGAGCGGCTGGATGTACTCCGTCAACGGCACAACGCCCATGACGGCCTGCAGCAACTACGTTCTCTCCAACGGCGACAACGTGGTCTGGTATTACGTTACAGGCTAGAGGCCTCGACATAGCGCGCCAGACGGGCGGTTCGGACAAACATCCGGGCCGCCCGTTTTTCATGCGAATGGGATTGGGTCGCCGGGTCTCTCGGCAAACAAAAAACCGGTTGGAACGGGAATTCCAACCGGTTATACATTCAAGCAAATAATGAATCGACTACGACCGTGCGCCCTCGAGGAAGAAGCGGCGGCTGAAGTAGTTGTACCAGGTGACGAGGAACGTGGCGATGGCCTTCATGGCCTGGTAGCCGATGCTCAAAAACGTGACGCCCACAAACATGTATAGGTCGTTGAGGCCCAGGCCGATCACCGACAGGATGGTGAAGATCGTGAACTCGCGCTTGCGGCTCATGCCCTCGCGGTGGTCGAACACGTACTTCATGCTGAGCCAGTAGTTGACCACGACGGACGTGGTAAACGAGACCGTGGTGCTCATCAAAAAGTCGAGGTGAAACAGCTCGACAAGCGCAATGAGCATACCCCAGTCGATGCCAAAGGAGATAAGACCCACGACAGCGAACTTGAGGAACTGCTTGGTATGAGGTTGTGCCAGTGCCTTGCGCACGTAATCACATCCAATGCGTTGATGAATCGAGCAGAGGATACTTTAGAGCTTTTGCAAGGGAAGCGTAAGGTCTTTGCCAAGAACTATACGAACTCGCCAAATTTTCAAGAGCTAATCCGCAAACGTTGAAAATTTGCCCGTAAACGAGCAAAGCCCACGAACAATACAGCGCTTGACGCGCGTCATCCGTGGGCATTGTAAAGCTGTAAGGTTGCGAGTTACTTGGTCTCATCGCCTTCCAGGAAGATCTTTCGGGTCACAAAGTTGTAGACCATGACAAGCGCGGTGGCGCAGATCTTGGCGATATTGGCCTCGAGTCCCAGGCCGGCGTTGAGTGTCAACACGATACCGTCGTTGAGTGCCAGGCCGATCACGGACAGCACGACAAAGATAATGAACTCGCGGCGGCGGCTCATGCCTTCCTTGTGCGCAAACACGTACTTCATGCTTGCGAGGTAGTTAAAGATGAGCGAGACGATAAAGCCGCTGGTATTGGCGATTAGGATGTTGAGGCCCAGACCGTAGTGGAGCAGATTCATAATGCCAAAGTCGATAACCGTGGCAATGACGCCGACGACGCCAAATTTCATGATCTGCGCAAGGAGCTTTTGCATGGTACCTGCCTTATGGTGGCGCCGGGGCGCCGCGGGGATGACAAACTCAGCAAGTTTAGCCAATCCCCACGGGTGGTGCTAGGCGCGCTCCTCGATAGCACCGTTTCTATATGCATCGAGCAGCTGGCGCAGGTCTTGGATCTGGCTGCGGATCTTGGCTCCGGAATCGGTATCGCTCACCATGCGGCGACGGTCTGCTTGGTCAAAACGGTTGGTCTCGCTTTCGATGTCCACGTTGCGCGTGAGTGCCTCGGCAACCGTCGTAAAGGCCCGGTGCGACTTGAGGCGGCAGCCGCGCGAGCTCGAGATGAGCGTATAGCCGGCGATACCCGTCTTGGGGTGGTAGGCGCGGCAGAAGCCACCATCGATGACCAGCAGCTTGCCCTCGGCGCGGATGGGCTGCTCGCCCTTGGTGGTTTTAACGGGCGTGTGGCCGTTGATGATGTGACCGGTCGGTGAGCATGCCATGGGCGCGACGCCAAACTCGCGCATGATGTCGTCGCAGACCGAGGGCGACTTGGTAAGCGTAAAGTACGGGTCCATCGGCTCGACCCAGGTGCTCTTATCGGCGATATAGGCGCGCTCAAAGGTACGCACCAGGCGTCCGCTGGCAGGTGAGTTAAAGCCGATCCACAGGTACCACATCCAGTCGAGGGCGTCGCGGTCGCCCATGCGCCAGGCGCGGCGGGCGATGTGGTCGCAAAAATCAAGATAATCGCGGCCAGCGTGCCAGGTGCCCAGGCAGTTCATGCTGCTAAAGGTGCCGTCTTCGTTGAGTGGCACGCAGCCGTGGAAGAGCAGGTTGCCGTTGGCGACTTTGTACATCGAGCCGTGGGAATAGAGGAAATCGATATGGCGATGCAGGTGATCGGCGGTGACAAACTCGGACACGAGCTTGTCGATGATGTGCTGCTCCTGAGACGTGAGCGTATAGGGGGCCGCCGGGTCGACGGTGGGGAAGTCGTTGGTCGTGAGCGGCCATACGCTGCCGTCGGCGAGCGTGACCGTGCCGGTGTCGTGATCGATCTTGTCGAGTAGCAGGCGGTCGGTCATGTCGAACTCGGGATGGCGCTGGATAATCTGACCCTCGAGCTTAAAGAGCAGCACGTTGATGGCCTTGATCAGCGGGGTGATGGACTCACCGGCGGTGTAGGTGGCATCGGCAAAGGCGACAAGCTCACGCAGCGAGATGCCGTAGTCGTTCTCCAGGATCTCGTAGTTGTCGTAGCGTAGGTTGTTGCGCAGCACCGTGGCGATACAGGCGGGCTCACCGGCCGCAGCGCCCATCCACAGCAGGTCGTGGTTGCCCCACTGGATGTCGAGTGAATGGTAGGTGAGCAGGCGGTCCATAATCTTGGCCGCGCCGCCACCGCGGTCGAAGATGTCGCCCACCAGGTGCAGGTGGTCGACGGCCAGGCGCTTGATGAGCGAGGCAAGCGACTCGATAAAGTCGTCGGCGCTTGCGGTCTCCAGGATGGACTCCACGATGCGCTCGTGATAGCGCACGCGATAGTTGTTCTCGTCCGGGTGCGTGTGCAACAACTCGTCGATGATGTAGGCGTAATCGCGTGGGATGGCCTTACGCACCTTGGAGCGCGTATAGCGGCTCGAAAGCGACCGGGCAACCATGATGAGCTGGTCAAGTATCGTCTTGTACCAGGTGGGCGAGTCCTCGCGCTGGCTGCGGACCAGCTCGATCTTCTCGCGCGGGTAGTAGATGAGCGTGCACAGCTCGCCCTTCTCGTCAAAGGAGAGCGTTTCGCCATAGATTTCGTCGACATGCTCGCGCACGACGCCCGAGCAGTTGTTGAGGATGTGCATAAAGGCTTCGTACTCGCCATGCACGTCGCTCATAAAATGCTCAGTGCCTTTGGGCAGGTTGAGGATGGCCGAGAGGTTGATGATCTCGGTAAACGCGGATTGCTCGGTGGGAAACTGTCTCGACAGCAGGCGCAGATACTTGAAGTCTTGCGGATTGCGATCGAATGCGACCATGAAACACCTTCCGATAGGGCTGGTAAAACTGATAAACAGCGTCAAACGTTTATCAGTATGCGCCGCTTTTGTTTCGATTGGGGATGGGCGGCCGAATTGTTAGCCGAACGGTTTGGTAAATCGATTTAGTTGAGGTAGATATGGCGGTTGAGTGGAGACGACAGAGGGTGTTTTCTCAGATATTTATGCGCGGGGCCGGTGGAGACGATGGTGGTAAAGATGTTCGCTATTTTTGGTTCGATTTGGTAAATAGTGGACATATGTACCGTATGTAGGCTCACTGTGCGATAATTTGCGCAGCAATGAGTAAGGAGCCTCATATGAGTGATTTTGTCCTGACCTGTGAATCCGCCGCCGACCGAACCCGTGAGTTCTTTGCGTCGCGCAATATCCCTGTCGTGTGTTTTCATTACGAGATCGACGATGTTGTCTATACGGACGATCTGTATCAGTCGATTACGCCGGACAAGTTTTTTGCCCAGATTGCCGCGGGCGCCATGCCCAAGACGTCTCAGGTGAGCGTGGGTGAGTACGAAGAGTTTTGGGAGCCGCTTGTTGCCGAGGGCAAAGACGTGCTGCACCTGACGTTGTCATCGGGTATTTCGGGCACGTATGGATCGGCCTGCGTTGCGGCGCAGATGCTCGCGGATCGCTATCCCCAGGGCGGCAAGGTGCGCGTCATCGATTCGCTGGCGGCGTCTTCGGGCTTTGGCTTGTTGCTGGAATATGCCGCCGACGTGCGCGATAGCGGGGCGTCACTCGACGAGACGGCCGCTTGGATCGAGGAGCACAAGCTCAACCTGCACCACTGGTTCTTCTCGACCGATCTGTCGAGCTACCTGCGCGGCGGTCGCATTTCGGCCGCGAGCGCGATCATCGGCACGGCGCTTAAGATTTGCCCGCTTATGACGGTCGATTGCGAAGGTGGGCTGTCGCCACGTGAGAAGATTCGCACTAAGAAGCGCGCGATTTCCGAGATGGCTAAGACCATGATGGCACACGTGCAGGACGGTGCGGATTATTCGGGTAAGTGCGTCATGTCGCACTCGGCGTGCCGCGAGGATGCCGAGGCAGTTGCGGCGCTGATCGAGGAACAGATTCCGCAGCTTAAAGGCAAGATTGAGATCAATAACATCGGTACTCTGATTGGCTCGCATACCGGACCTGGCACGGTGGCGCTCTTCTTTATGGGCGACAAGCGCGTGGATTAATTTGCCCCATCACATCGCTGCATGATTGCTCAAACGAAAACGGCCCGCCTCACGTTTGTGGGGCGGGCCAAGATGTTTTGCTAGCGTTTCTTTCCGCGGAAGAAGAAGCCGTGCAGTGACGGCTTGAGGCCGCGGTTGGCGCGACGCTCCTCGATATGATCGTGGATCGAAGCGACGCGCTCGATAACCTCGTCGGGAATCGGCACGTCGGGATTCATGTTCTCGACCTGGCTGACCTCGGCGGCGGCGACCTGGTCGATAATGGGCACATCGTCGTGCGAGATGACAGGCGTGGCGTCTTCTTTCATCTTGCGGTAGCGCTGCATCATGTCGGTCTGTAGCTGCTGGGCCGAAGGCGGTGTCCAGATGATGGCGTTGGCACCGGCGGCGATGGTCTCGCGGATGCTCTCGGGCGTCTTGCCGCCCGGCGCGATGAGCGGCAGGTTGGGATAGTGCTCGCGCAGTTCACGCAGGACCTGCGGCGTGTTTTTGCCAGCGGCGATGTTAAGAATCTTGGCGCCGGCGCGCACCTTGGCGTGAGCATCGTCGTCGCAACGTACGACCGTGGCGATGACGGGGATGTCGGCGATGTTGGTGATGTGCTCGACCATCTCGGCGGTGGCGGGGGAGTTGACCACACAGCCCGCCGCACCCTGCATCTCGGAGACGGCTGCCATCTGAACGGAGCGCTTGCCGGTGGTGGTGCCACCGCCCACGCCTACGAAGACCGGGCACTCGGCGACGGTCAGCAGCGCCTGCGTAATGGCGGGCTGCGGCGTGAAAGGGTAGACCGCAAAGACGGCATCGGCGTTGGAGTTGCGGATAACCGCGACATCAGTGGTGTAAATGAGCGACTTGATGCGGCGGCCGAAGAGCGTGAAGCCGCTGGCCTCCTCGATCTCGTCGGGCATGCGGAGGGCCGCCTTGCGCAAACGCCCGTCGATGGGCAGGGGCTCCATAGGGAGCAGGCCGTTGGGCGTGACGGCTACCTGGGGCTCGGTGAACTCGTCTGCGAGCTCGACCTCGGAGAAATCGACCGAGGCGACGATGTCCTCGTGAACCTCGGCGGGCACATCGATGGGAGCTTGGTCGTTTGCCGCGGCAGGCGTGTCGAAGGAGCTGGTGCCGACGAAGGCGTCGACGCGCTCGTTTAGATCGTTGAGGGTATCCATGGAGGCTCGATTCTATGTGATGACGGCCGGCAGGGTGCCGGCAGCGTTGTGCTTGCTAAATCGTTTGACGAGTTGATTTTTCCCCGCCGCGTCCTCCGTTAGACCGAAGGGCGGCGAACGTGAAGGAGCTGTGGTGGCGGTGATCGAGGTGCTATCTTGAAAGTCCCGTTTAAAAGAGAGGTGACGCGGTATGGAATTTTCGGCAATGTTGGGCTCGATTGGCCTATGCGTGGGCGCAATCGTAGCCGCCGCGGTCATCTACTTTGTGGTCACGGCCATTAAGGGCAAAAGGGCCGAACGCAAGGAGCGCACGATGCTTAAACAGCATCGCGACCAGCAGGGCAAACGCGCACGGAGATAGCTTGTTGAGTTTTGGATCCGTGCGCTAGCTGCGTTTTCGGATCAGGGCAATGTAGAAGCCCTCAAATTCGCGGCTGGGCGGAATGGTGAGCGTGCCGGGCAGGCCGTTGGCGATGGCCGATACCTGACCCGCGGCAATGGCCTCGGTCAGGGCGTTGGACTCGATGCGCGGCTCCTCACCAGCTTCCTGGGCACGGCGTGCCTCACTTTCGCTTGGCGTGCCGTCGAGGGGGATGAGCTCGCAGTCCATATGCTTGTCGAGGGCCTCTTGCAGGGCGTCCTCGTTTTCCTGCGGCAAGATCGAACAAGTCGAATAGACGAGCGTGCCGCCCGGTTTGAGGGTTCCCATGGCGCGGTCCAGAAGCGCACGCTGCGAGCGGGCGCATTTGACGAGCAGCTGCTCGGTCAGGCCGCGCAGGGTTTTCTCGTTGCCGCTGATAACGGTGCCCGTGCCGGTGCAGGGAGCGTCGAGCAGGATGCGGTCAAAGCGGAAGAACTCGTCGAGCTCGCGTGCGTCGGTGCGCATGACGGGCACGTTTTTTGCGCCTTGGCGGTGGAGGTTGGCTTCGAGCTTCTCGGCGCGGGGAATGCTCATCTCGCAGGCGGTAAGGTGCGCCTGCCCCTGCGTGAGGGCGGCGATCTGCGTCGTCTTGCCGCCAGGGGCTGCGCACATGTCCAGGATGTCCTCGCCTACCTGAGCGCCCAGGACCAGCGGCGGCATCATGGACGACAGGCTCTGCAGGTAGATCTTGCCGTCGCGGTAGATGTCGAGATCCCACAGATCGGAAACCTGGGCCTCGGGCAGGATGAAGGCGTCTGGGTACCAGGTGACGGGGTTGTGAGCGATGCCGGCGGCATCGAGCGCCGCAGCGATGTCCTCGACGGTTGCCTTGAGCGTGTTGGCGCGCAGCGTGACCGGGCGTGTGGCCGCGGCGCCGAAGCCCTCGATCATGAGCTCGGCATCGGCGGGCGCATAGGCGCCGGCGACCGTGTCGACCATAAAGCGCGGCAGGTCGGCGGCGGAGTGTTGGGCGGCAAGCTGGTCGGAAAGCTCGGTAGCAGCAAACTGCCTGAGCTTGAGCTCGGCCTTGACCTGCTTTTTCTGCTTACGACGACGCGGCTTGGACATCCGTCTTTCCTTCCCATTCCATTACATGTCGAGTGTTTAGTACTGGCTCTCGTGCTTGCTGAAGAAGTCGAAGCGCGGGGGCAGCGGCTTTACGCGGTGCTCGCCGGGCTTCTCGCCTAGGCTCTCCACAAACTCATCCGTGGAGGCGAAGATGTTATCCCAGCTAAAGAAGGCGACCGGATCGACGTTGAAGTACTCGCAGATGAGCTCGCAGCCGGCAGGGACGATGCCGTGCATGAGCACGGTCGCCACGCGCAGCTCGGTAAAGGCGTCGACGAGGGCCTGCGTCATTGCGGCGTTTGCCTCGTTACCCTCGAGCTTGTTGGCGGCCTTGGAGGCATCGCTCCAGCGCTTGTTGGCGGCGCGCAGGTAGTCGTCGCACACGGCGAGCGCGCGGTGCGTCTCGAACTTGTACATGGCCTGCTCAAAGGCAAGGGCGGCCTGCTCGGCGGCCTCGACCACGGCGGCAGAGGCCGCGCCGGCGGGGATACAGCCGTTGCGGTAGGGGCTCTCGTCGCCCTCCTTGACGGCGACGCCGTAGAAGCAGCTGCGGGCCAGGCGGTTGAACACGCCGGTCAAAAGGGCGCTCTCCTTAAGGGCCGGATCGATGACGCGCTTGTCGTCGCAGGCGCGCACCTCGTTGCCGTCCTTGTCCTTGCCGGTCACGCGGGTGTCGTATGCCTTGGGGCTAAAGCTCACTGGCTTTTCGGACAGGCCGAGCGACAGCCAGTGCGCGCGCATCTGCTCGCAGGTGTAGTGGTTGAGCAGGTCGTCTGCCGGCGGGGGAGGCGTCTGCGAGGACGAGCTGGCCTTTTTGCCCATGTAGAGCAGGTGGTAGCAGGCGCTGACGGTGCTCTGCGTGAGGCCCCAGCCCAGGGCCTCCCACATGGCGGTCTGCGCGATGCAGTAGAAGTAGATGTTGTCCTGACCGATAAACTGGTAGATCTGTGCGTCGTCCGAGCACCACCAGTCGCGCCAGTCGAGCGAGCTGTGCTGGTAGGTGGGCGCGGGCACCTGCGTGGAGTCGGCAGCGGGCTCGCCCATGAGGGCGGCGTCCTGGGCGGCGACGCCCTCGGTCACGCCGGCGGCCTTAGCATCGCGCGCGAGCACGGTACGCGTATAGCTGATGGGCGCCCACAGGCTCTCGGGCCAGCACCAGCAGGTGACGTCCGAGACGCCATCGACCTCGGGCACTGGAACGCCCCAGTCGATGTTGCCGGTGATGCGGAAGGGCACGAGCGCCTTGCCGCTGCGGAAGCGCACGCCGCCGTTGGCGAGCACCGCGTGGGCGTCGTCGCGCTCCTTCCAGCTGGGGAAGGTGACGGTAAAGCTGCTCTTGTTGCCCTCGGGCTCCAGCACGGTGTGCTCGGGGAGCTGGTCCTCGACGGTATCGAAGGCCTCGCGGAACTTGTTCTGGATGTAGAGCTGAGCCGGCAGCAGCCACTCCTCCATGGTCTTGGAGACCACGGAGCGAACCTGCGGGTTCTGGGCGAGCTTGGCGGTGTAGGTCTTCATAAAGTCGAGGTAGGCCGGCAGGTCAAAGTAGAGGTTGTCGACCGGGCGCAGCTCGGGCACCTCGCCGGTGAGCTGGCTCTTGGGCGCGATGAGCTCCTCGGGCTCAAACTGGTGACCCAGGTCACATTCGTCGGCGTAGGCTTTCTCGGACTTGCAGCCCTGGATGGGGCAGCGGCCGATCACCTGGCGGCCGTTGAGGAACGTGCCAGCCTTAGCATCGTAGAACTGCAGCGTGGAGCGCTTGGAGATGGTGCCCTGCTCGTGCAGGCGCTTGATAATCTCCGCGGTCACCTCGTTGTGAATCTGCGCAGCCGGCTCAAGGCCCGAGCCGCCGTAGATGTCGCAGCTGATGTTGTAGTTGTTGAGGGTCGCGGCCTGGCGGGAGTGATTGGACTCGACATACTCGCCGATGGACTTATCGTAGCCCTCGTTCTCCTTGAGCTTGCGGTAGCTCTCCATGATGGGCGAACCGTAGCAGTCGGTGCCCGAGGTGAAGATGACGTTCTCGCGGCCCAGGCGGTCGCGCAGGAAGCGGGCGAAGAAGTCGGCCGGGACAAAGACGCCGCCGACGTGGCCAAAGTGCAGACCCTTGTTGCCGTAGGGCTCGCCGGCGGTAACGATGGCGCGGCGCGGCCAGCTGGGACGGTCGTTCATGGAGTATTTGGATGCCATGGGACTCCTTCGCATATAGTGGGAGCGCGGCCGGGCGCAAGGCCTGGCGACGCGGTGGTCAATTCGTGCATATCGTTCGACATTATCGCACATGCGGACGGGTACGTGGCAGGGGCGCTATCCTAAGATGCTATGAATGAGATTTCCAACATACATGCGTTTGAGGACGAGGATTTTCTGCACGCTTGCTTCGTGTGGGGCATGGTCGTGCTTGGCGCATTTGCCGTGTGCCTGGTGCCGGTGTTTATGCTGCTGGGTGGGCCCGCAGATCTGGATGCGGCTGACGCGGGCGGTTGGACGGCGGTCTTGGGCTGGCTAGTCGGCTTGAGTGCGGTTTCGGCGGCGTCATTTGCCGTGCACGAGCTGGTGCACGCGGCGTTCTTTAAGCTGCTGGCGCCTGCGGGCGCGCATGTGACCTTTGGCGCGAATCGTGAGACGGCGATGATCTATGCCTGCTCCGAGGGCGTTGTGTATTCGCGTCGGCGGTACATGGCCATTTGCCTGGCGCCCACGGTTGTTTTGACGGTGGCGTTTGCCCTGGGGTTTGCGTTCTCGGGCTATCTGCTGCTGTGCTACCTGGCGGCTGGTCTGCACTTGTCGGGCTGCGTGGGCGATTGGTATTACGTGCGGACCATCCTGCGCGACCGCCGCATTGTCGCCTGCGAGGATACGTCCTTTGGCGTGCGCTTTTTTGGGTGAGGAGATGTCGATGAAGTCGTTGTTGCTGCATGCGTGCTGTGCACCATGCTCGCTTGAGCCGGTTCGCCTGCTGCGCGAGGAGGGGTTTGAACCCACGATCTGCTGGACCAACCCCAATATTCAGCCGCACAATGAATGGCAGCGTCGCCTGGACGAGCTACGCCGGTGGTGTGCCGATGGCGACATCGAGCTCATCGAGGCGGGGGAGGACCGCGAGCGCTGGGAGGCCGGCGTGGCCCAGCTGGGCGCCGATCGGCCCCGTCGCTGTCGCGCGTGCTATGCCCTGCGCTTGGCCGAGGCGTGCCGCGTGGCCCAGGAGCGCGGGTTTGAGTTTGTGGGCACGACGCTCGCCGTCTCGCCGTATCAGCTGTTCGATACCTGCAATGATGTTTTGGAGCGTTTGGCTGCCGCCCGCGGTCTCACTCCGGTGATTCGCGATTTTCGCCCGTATTATCCCGAGGCTACGCGCCGTTCGCGCGAACTGGGCATGTATCGACAGAACTACTGCGGCTGCCGCTTTTCTGCTGTCGAGGCGGCCATGGACCGCGCCCGCATCCGCGACGAGCGCAAAGCCGCCAAAAAGTAGTTCGTTTGGGACGTCAGCCTGCTAGGATGTAGAGCGGACTTTAGCTATATAAGGAGTATCCGACGTGTCTATGCGTACCGATGATTTTGACTACAACCTTCCTGAGGAACTGATTGCCCAGGCTCCTGCCGAGCCGCGCGACTCCTGCCGCCTGCTGGTGGTGGATCGCAAAGGCTCCCAGGCGGGGAAGCCGCTGGAGCACGGCGGTACCGTTGAGCACCGCATCTTCCGCGACATCATCGACTATATCGAGCCGGGCGACGTGCTCGTCATCAACCAGACGCGCGTGATGCCGGCCCGCCTGATCGGTCGCAAAGCCGGCTCGGGTGGCGTGGTCGAGACGCTGCTGCTCAAGCGCCGTGAGGATGTGGATCCGCTCGGCCATGTGTGGGAGTGCCTGGTCAAGCCGGGCAAGCGCCTGAAGCCCGGTGCTCAGATTGAGTATCGCGCCGGTGGCGCCCATGCGCCCGAGGGGGCTCCCGTGGTGCTGACGGCCGAGGTCATCGATTTTGTCACCGATAGCCGCGGAGGCCGTCTGGTGCGCTTTGAGCCGGCCGGTTGCAATGCCGCCGGCGACCCGCGCACGCTCGACGAGGCCATCCATGCTGCCGGCCACGTGCCGCTGCCGCCCTACATTACCGATTACGAGGGCGACCCCGAAAAGTACCAGACCGTCTACGCCATGAAGGAAGAGCACTCGGCTGCCGCTCCCACGGCGGGTCTGCACTTTACGCCCGAGCTTATGGCTGCCATCGAGGCCAAGGGTGCCAAGTTTGCCGCCGTCGAACTCGAGGTGGGCATCGATACCTTCCGTCTGGTGGAGGAGGACGACCCCACGCAGCACGTGATGCACACCGAGCGCTACCACGTGTCGCAGGAGGTT
Organism: uncultured Collinsella sp.; assembly: GCA_959599635.1. Taxonomy (GTDB): domain Bacteria; phylum Actinomycetota; class Coriobacteriia; order Coriobacteriales; family Coriobacteriaceae; genus Collinsella. The sequence goes on along the minus strand of CAUGJN010000025.1, from coordinate 445 downwards.
GTCGACGCCGTGCATAAGGCGAAGGCCGAGGGTCATCGTGTGATCGCCGTCGGCACCACCGCGGTGCGCTCGCTCGAGAGTGCGTTTGACGCGGACGCGCCGGTGTCCGATCCGGCTGTGACGGCGCGCTATTTTGAAGGCCGCGAGGACGGTGCCGACACGCTCGGCCGCGGCGACATCGTGGCGCGCGAGAACGCCACGACGCAGCTTTACCTCATGCCCGGCTCGACCTATCACGTGGTCGACGCGCTGATCACGAACTTCCACGTGCCGCGCTCCACGCTCATGATGCTCGTAAGCGCGCTTGCCACCCGCGACCAGATCATGGATGCCTACGCCGCTGCTATCGAAGAGCGCTACCGCTTCTTCAGCTTTGGCGACGCGATGCTCATTTTGTAGGTTACGGCGTTTTACAAACGCCGTAACCGGCCGACGCTGCAAACCC
>CAUGJN010000024.1 GCA_959599635.1 uncultured Collinsella sp. | reverse complement strand
AGCCGACGAGCGGTCGCATCCTGGTTGCCGGTCAGGACCTCATGAAGATCAAGAACCGCAAGGTTCCGTTCCTGCGCCGCCAGATTGGCGCCGTGTTCCAGGACTTTAAGCTTCTGCCGCAAAAGACCGCCTACGAAAACGTGGCGTTTGCCCTGCAGTGCATCGGCAAGCCCAAGGGCGTCATTCGCAGCCAGGTGCCCGAGGTGCTGCGTCTGGTCGGTCTGGCCGATCAGATGGACTCGCTGCCCGACCAGCTTTCCGGTGGCGAGCAGCAGCGCGTCGCCGTCGCCCGCGCTATGGTCAACCGTCCGCCGCTGCTGATCTGCGACGAGCCCACGGGTAACCTCGACCCGGCGATCTCGCTGGGCATCATGAAGCTGCTCGAGCGTATTAACCGCACCGGCACCACCGTGATCGTCGCCACGCACGACCGCGAGATGGTCGATAGCATGCACCGTCGCGTGATCGCCCTCGAGGGCGGCCACGTTATCCGCGACCAGGAGAGGGGAGGTTACGGCAACTATGGCACCAACTAACGTGGGCTACTCCTTCAAAGAGGCAATCAGTCACTTCTTCCGTAACTGGACTACCTCGCTCGGCGCCGTCATCACGATCTTCCTTTCGCTGTTTATCATCGGCCTGTTCATCATGGGCTCCGCGATGCTGAACTCCGTGATCGGCACCGTCGAGGATCAGGTTGTCATCAACGCGTTCATTAGCGATGACGCCGATCAGGCCGATGTTCAGGCTTTTGAGGCCGAGCTTAAGACGTGGAATAACGTCAAGTCCGTGACCTATAAGGACAAGGACGACGCGCTGGCCGAGTATACGAGCAAGATGTCGGGCAACGCCGACGCCACCATGAGCGCGCTCGATGGCCAGAACCCGCTGCCGGCTTCGTTTGCAATTGAGATGGACGATCCGTCCAAGGTCGAGAGCACGGCAGAGAAGCTCAAGAAGAACGCCGACTTCCAGAAGATCGCGGATGACGGCGACGTCAACGCGAGCGTGCTGTACGGCCAGGAGGAAGTGAGCCGCCTGTTCCAGGTGACCAACTACATCCGCATCGCCGCCGTGGTGCTCGTTAGCCTTCTGACCTTTATCGCATTCATCTTCATCAACAACACGATTCGCCTGTCCATCACGGCGCGTCGTCGTGAGATTGCGATTATGCGTCTGGTCGGCGCCAGCAACGGCTTCATTCGCGGCCCGTTTATCACCGAGGGCGTACTGCAGGCCATTTTGGGCTCGCTGCTTTCCATCGGCGTTCTGGAGCTGCTGCGCAATCTGATGATTCCGCGTTTGCAGGAGAGCATCGGCTGGATGTCGTTTGCCCTGCCGATGCAGTACTACCTGGTGACCTATGCTGCGCTGATTCTGGTCGGTGTGATTATCGGTCTCTTTGGTTCTGCCATAGCCATGCGCCGCTACCTGCGCGTGTAGGCATGCCTGGAATTCATCCCTTCCAACGGGTCGTCTCTTATGGGGCGGCCCGTTTTTTGATCCCAAGGGAACGGCAGGAAAGCGAATCATTTGGGTAGACTCTTTGGAGTTCGTCATCGATAGCAAGGAGGCGCCATGGGGCGCAATAACAAGCATAAGCGCGGTGCCCGCAATAAGCGTGGGCCGGTGCGCAGCGAACGCCGTCCGAGCCTGACCGGGCGCGTGCAGCTCCATGAGCATGGCGCCTATGTCATAACCGAGAGCGGCGACTACAAGGTTATGGGCCGCGGTAAGCGCGAGATCATGGATGGCGATACCGTTGCCGTGAGCATTAAGAACAGCCCGCACGGTGAGCGGCGCGCCGTGATCGAAGGCGTGGTTGAGCGCGCAGCCATAAGCGTGGTGGGTACGTACCAGACCGCTGGTCCGCTCGGTGTGATCGAGCCGCTCGATTCGCGCCTGAAGGCCGACTTCTTCATTCTGCCCGAGGATACCTCGGCGGATCGTCTGGGCGTCCACCCGGGTGATGCCGTTGTCGCGCGCATTTTGACCTACCCGACGCGCCTGGAATCGGGCACCGTGACGATCGAACGCCGCATTGGCGGAGATGACGCGCCCGATTTGGGCGTTCAATACGTGATGGCGCGTTACGGCTATACCGATAGCTATCCCGAGGCCGCGCTGGACGAGGCCGAGGGGCTTTCGCTCGATGTGTCCGCGGCGCTTAAGGACCCGCTCCGCCGCGATCTGCGCGACCGCTTTGTCATCACGATCGACCCGGTCGACGCGCGCGACTTTGACGATGCCATTTCGCTTGAGCGCACGCCCGAGGGTGGCTACAAGCTGGGTGTGCATATCGCTGACGTTTCTCACTATGTGGCTTGGGACGGGCATATCGATCTTGAGGCTCGCCATCGTACGACATCGGTGTATCTGGCCGATCGCGTGCTTCCCATGCTGCCCGAACGCCTGTCCTGTGACCTGTGTTCGCTTCGCCCTGACGAGGACCGTCTTGCGTTTACCGTTGACATTGAACTCGATGCGCAGGGTCGCGTGCGGCATTACGATCCGTACCCCAGCGTGATTCGCTCGCGTGTGCGTATGGACTATGACGGCGCCGAGGCGCTGCTGGTGCGTGCCGGCGCGGTGGAGTATGGGGTGCTGGAGGGTGCGGCCGAGGATGTTGCGGCTGCTGAGGCCTCGCGCGAGGAGGCGCTTGAGCGCGGTCTTGCGTGCGAGGAAACTGCTCGCGGCTATAACGTCGACCTCGGCGATTTCCTTGTCGCCGCCAACGAACTCGCCGAACTTCGCCGTCGTATTCGTCGTGCCCGCGGCTCAGTCGATTTTGACACGGCCGAGATTCGCGCTCTATTGGATGAGGACGGAGTACCCGTGCAGATTGTGGCGCGCGAGCGTTCGTGTGCCACGTCGCTTATCGAGGAAGCCATGCTACTCGCCAACGAGTGCGTTGCAGAGTGGCTGGCAGACCGTGATATCGAGGCCTGCTATCGCGTGCATGAGGATCCGAGCCCCGATAGCCTGCACGGTGCCGCCGTTGCGCTGGCGCAGCTGGGCATCATCGACGATCGCCGTGCTGCCGGTATCGCCCTGGGGAGTCCCGATGAGCTACAGGCTGCAGTTGATGCTGCCGCCGGTACGGCCAACGCACCGCTCGTCAACACGCTGCTTCTGCGCAGCATGCAGCGCGCACTGTACAAGCCGCGCAACGTGGGCCACTTTGCGCTCGCCGCGCCGTGCTACTGTCACTTTACGAGTCCCATCCGTCGCTACCCCGATCTGGTGGTGCACCGCGTGCTCAAACTGCAGTTGGCCTATGAGCAGCTCGGCGGCAAGGACGCCTTGGTCCGTACGCCGCGGCTGATCGGCAAGGGGCGCGAGTCGCTGCCGCGCATTCTGCCGCAGATTTGCCGTGCGTGCAGCGATGCGGAGCGTGCGGCCGATGCCGCCAGCCATGCGACGCAAAAGATCAAGATTGCCCAGTACTATGAGGATCGCCTGGGCGAGCGCTATGCCGGAACGGTCTCATGGGTCAGCAGCATGGGCCTCTTTGTGCGCTTGGACCTGACGCAGGTCGAAGGCTTGGTTTCGATCAGGAGTCTGGGCAACGAGTGGTTCGAGTTCGACGAGGATGCGCTTACGCTGACGGGCGCCGACACGGGGACTCGCTATGAACTGGGCCAGCGCGTGATTATCGAGGTCTCGCGCGTCAATACCACGCGTGGGCACTTGGACTTTAAGCTTATCCATTAGCCAAATCTCGACTCATGGCGGGAGAGCGGAGGGCGGTCTTTCGGGGCCGCCCTCCGCATTTGGATCATGGCTACCTTGCCGTCTGCTCGGCCGCCCGCTTACCTGCTATTCGAGAGGTAAAACCTACCAAAATAAACCTGTCCCTTTTTGGCAGGTTTACAAGAAAGCGGGGATGAGATGGCGACGGTGTATGGTTATGCGCGGGTGAGTTCGCGCGATCAGAATCTAAATCGGCAGCTGGATGCGCTGGGCGCCTATGGCGTGGGCTCGGCGAATATTTATGCTGACCATGCGAGCGGCAAGGACTTCGATCGCCCGCGGTATCGCGAGCTGCTGCACATCCTGGGAGACGGGGACGTGCTGGTGGTGCTTTCTATCGACCGACTTGGTCGTAATTACTCCGAGATTCTTGAGGAATGGCGACGCATTACCAAGGAGCTCGGGGTTGCCATTGTGGTGTTGGACATGCCATTGCTTGACACGCGCGCCAGGGCCAGCGGCACGCCGGATGTGACCAACACCCTGATTGCCGATATTGTGCTGCAACTGCTGAGCTACGTGGCGCAGGTGGAGCGCGAGAATATCCATCGGCGCCAGGCGGAGGGAATTGCAGCGGCGCGGGCGCGAGGGGTTCGTTTCGGTCGACCTCGCAAGCCGTGCCCTCCTCAGTTTGAGCTGGTGCGCGATAGCTATGAGGCAGGCGATATTACCCGCAGCCAGGCAGCAAAGTGCCTGGGCGTGTGCGTGGGGACGTTCGATCGCTGGATGCGCGAGGCGGGGTAGGAGTTTGCGTCGCTTTGTTGCTTCCTGTTGCGATTCAAATTTTGATACGGTGACGATGCCATTTTGGACTACACTCGCTGATATTCAAAAAACGGAGGTTGGCCTTTGGCACGCGTAAAACAAATAATCGGATGGACCGCGATCGCTCTGTTCGTCGCAACGCTGGCGGGCATCTGGGTGCTGACGGAGCAAAACGCGGTGCAGACGTCGTTGCTGAGCGAGTCCACCGCGCGTGTGGTGGAGGGTCAGGCTACGGGCGTACAGGCTGCCGATGCCACGGGTGAAGCTCAGACCGAGAACGGGATGACCGGGGGCACCGATTCGGCTGCTTCGAATGTCCGGTCTGGCCGACTTGCTTCCATTCGCATGTGGGTGGGCGCGAACGTCCGTCGCGTTGCCCATACCGTAGAGTTTTTCTTCGTCGGATTGTTCGCCTCGGTGGTCGTGGTTTGCTTTTCCAGGCGTCCGTGGAGCGTATGCTCCCGTTGCGTGCCCGTGTTGCTCTTTTGCGCCGTCTGCTCCGTTGGCGATCAGGTACATAAGATCTTTGTTCCCGGCAGGCATTTCGACGTTATCGATTTAGGATTCGATGCTGCGGGCTATGTTACCGCGATGCTGTTGGTATTGCTGGCAGCGGCGTTGGTGCGCTATGCGACTCGGCCGATCGGCGCCCATGCGAGGCGCTAGCCGGTAACAAACCCGTTTCTGATCATGCGACCTTGTTGAATTATTTTGTGTCGCGCGTATTTCCGAGCGGTCGGATTTGAGGGGCGAGCGGTAGAACGCTCGCCCTTTGTGCGCCACGATGCGGCACAATGTACCGTAAAAGCTGTTTGTATCCGGTACGAATCATTCGTTGGTCTTTAATTCTTCTCAACGGAGGTGTTTGAGATGGCAAACGGATTGCTTTTGCGGCTTCGCGAGCGTGAGCTCAGCGCGAGCCCGGCGGAACGCAATGTCATCGCATATGTAAGCGCTCATCCGCACGAGGTGGTCGGGCTGTCCGTCCGCGGTCTTGCCGATGCCACGTTCTCCTCGCCCTCGAGCATTTTGCGCTTTTGCAAGCGCTTGGGTTTTGCGGGCTACAAGGAGTTCCAGCGCGAACTGATTGCCGAGCTGGCGCTCTTGGGTGACAAGAAAGACGTTGCCCTCGAGGATATCTCCATGGATGACAGCGTCGAACGTATCGTGGGGAAGGTGATGAAAAGCAACGTGCGCACGATCGAAGCGACGGCGCGAACGCTCGATTACACCGTCTTGGAGCGATGCGCGGCCCATCTTAAGCGGGCACGCGCGGTCAATCTGTTCGGTATCGGTGCCTCTCGTTTGGTCGCGCACGATCTGGCGCAAAAGCTCATGCGTGTCGACAAAGAGTGCCATCTGTACGACGACTGGCATGATCAGCTCTTGTGTGCCAAGAACATGCATGAGGGCGATATGGCAATCGCCTTTAGCTACTCGGGCTTGACGCAAGAGGTGCTGGACTGCACCGCCGAGGCTCAACGTCACAACTGTCCCGTTGTGGCCGTGACCAAAGTAGATGGATCATCCAAGCTTGCCACCATGGCCGATGCCGTGCTCGGCGTCGCTGCGAGTGAACCCTTGGTCCGCAGCGGTGCCATGGCTTCGCGTATGGCCCAGCTTATGGTTGTCGATGCCCTGTACGCTGCTTACGTTGCCAGCGACTACGAACGGGCGACGCATGTCATTAAGCAAAACTACATCGAGAAACAGGAAAGATGAGGTGAAAGAAATGCTCGATTTAACAAAATTCACGACCGAACAGCGTAATCAAAGGTCAATGGACCTCGATACGATGACATCGCTGCAAATCGTCACGACGATGAACGATGAGGATCTTCGTGCCGTCCAGTCGGTCACAAAAGTGCTGCCCCAGGTTGCCACAGCAATCGACTGGGCTGCTGAGGCACTCGAGCGCGGCGGGCGCGTCTTTTACATGGGCGCAGGCACCAGCGGTCGTCTGGGCGTACTCGACGCTTCGGAGTGTCCGCCCACGTTTGGCGTGTCACCCGATCTGATTGTCGGGCTCATTGCCGGAGGCGAGACGGCGTTTATCAAGGCTGTCGAAGGTGCCGAAGACAGCGAGGAGCTTGGCGCGAGCGACCTGCGGGAGCGTGGACTCTCGGACAAGGATCTTGTCGTTGGCCTGGCGGCAAGCGGTCGTACACCCTATGTGGTGGGCGGCCTTATGTACGCCAAGGCAACTGGGTGCAAGACCATTGCAATTGCCTGCAACCAAGGGTCGAAGATCGGGGAGAGCGCAGATCTTGCCATTGAACCCGTGCCCGGTCCCGAGGTGCTGACCGGCTCAACGAGGCTCAAGGCGGGAACGGTTCAAAAGCTTATTCTCAACATGATTTCGACCGGTGCCATGGTCAAGATCGGCAAGGTATACCAAAACCTGATGGTCGATGTGCAGCAGACGAACGAGAAGTTGGTGGTGCGCGGCCAGAACATCGTGATGGAGGCGACCGGCTGCACGCGCGAGTGCGCTATTCAGGCGCTTGCAGATGCCGGCGGCCACGTAAAAACCGCTATTGTCTCGGTACTGCTGGACTGCGATGCCGAGCAGGCTGCGGTAGCTCTTGAGCGAGCGCGAGGCCATGTCCGTGCTGCGGTGAGTGGCCATGAGAAGAGCGATGCCGATGCCCAATAGGTGCGCGGCGTGAGCTGATATGACATCCAGACGAGATACCCAATACAAGGAGGAGTTATGACGAACAAAGAGCTGGCTCAAAAGCTGCTGGACCTTTTGGGCGGTAAAGACAACGTGCTGGCAAACGCGGCGTGCATGACGCGCCTGCGCGTGACCGTCAAAGACACGGGCAGCGTCGACGCGGAGGGCATTAAGGCACTCGACGGCGTGATGGGCCTGGTCGAGGACGACACGATGCAGATCGTGCTGGGTCCGGGCAAGGTGAATAAGGTGCTCGAGGAGTTCTCCAAGCTCACCGGCCTTGCGAAAGGCGTTGCCGACGAGAGCGTGGTTGACGCTGCGGCCACAAACAAGGCCGCGCAGAAGGCAAAGTACGAGTCCAAGCCGGTTCAGGCCTTCCTCAAGAAGATTTCCAATGTCTTCGTTGCCCTGCTTCCCGGCATCATTGCGGCTGGCCTCATCAACGGTATCTGCAACGTCATTAACGTCTCGACGGCAGGCGCGCTTGCAGGCGAGTGGTGGTACCAGGGCATTCGTTCCATGGGCTGGGCCTTGTTTGCCTATCTGCCCATCTTGGTGGGCTATAACGCGGCACGTGAGTTTGGTGGCTCCGCTGCGCTGGGCGGCATCGCCGGCATGATGTGTATCGCCAACAGTGCTATGCCCCTGCTTGCGCCTGGTACGGCTGATCCTGCCACTGCCATTCTGCTGCCGCTCACCAATGCGCAGTACAACCCCGCAGCGGGCGGCATGATCGCGGCTCTTATCGCTGGCGCATTTTTTGCCTGGATGGAGCGTCAGATTCGCAAGGTTATGCCCAACGCACTCGACACGTTCTTGTCCCCGCTGCTGGTGCTCATCATCGGCGCCTTTGCTCTGATGCTCGTCATCCAGCCGGTTGGCGCATGGCTGACGACTGCCATCTTTAGCGTTTTGACCTTTATCTTCGAGAAGCTGGGCGTCCTGGGCGGCTATATCCTGTCGGCAGGCTTCTTGCCGCTGGTTTCCGTCGGCCTGCATCAGGCGCTCACGCCGATCCACGCTATGCTCAACGATCCCGACGGCGCTACCAAGGGCATCAATTACTTGCTCCCCATCCTTATGATGGCTGGCGGCGGCCAGGTCGGTGCCGGTTTGGCGCTGTACTTTAAGACCAAGAACGCCAAGCTCAAGAAGTACGTCGCAGAGTCCATTCCCGTTGGAATCCTCGGTGTGGGCGAGCCTCTGATGTATGCCGTTACGCTGCCGCTCGTTCGTCCGTTTGTAACGGCCTGCCTGGGTGCCGGATTTGGCGGCGCGCTCGCGGCGCTGCTTCACATCGGCACGGTTTCTCAGGGCGTTTCCGGTCTGTTTGGCCTGCTGATCGTCGTTCCTGGCCAGCAGCTCGGCTACGTTGCCGCTATGCTGCTTGCCTATGCCGCCGGCTTTGTCCTGACGTGGTTCTTTGGCGTCGACGAGCAGAAGATCAACGAGTTCTTTGGCGAATAGTTTGATATCGCGAGCCGTGTTGCTCAGGGCTCGCGGCGCGCGGCAGATTTCTTGATGCTATGGTTGTGCCGGCGGGGCTAACTGCTCCGCCGGCCTTTTTTAAAGGAGCGTTGAAGCGTGAAAACGGGTATTTCGATTTATCTTTCCAGCCCTCTGCAGGATATTGAGCGGACAATTGAGCGTGGTGCCGCGGCGGGTGCGCGCTATGCGTTCACCTCGCTGCATATTCCCGAGGATGGGGGAGCGGCGTATGCCGATAAGGTCCGTCATGTGCTGTCGCTGCTTTCCGCCCGCGGCATTGCGCTCATTGCCGATGTGGGGCCTCGCACGTGCGATTTGCTCGGGCTTGAGCGCATCGAGGACCTGCGCGATCTGGGGGTGGAATACCTTCGTTTGGACTATGGCTTTAGCGCCCAGCGGGTCGCGGAGCTGTCCGGTGTATTTCGCATTGTGGTCAATGCATCGACGGTGAGTTCTGATGAAATCGCATCGTGGCGTGAGGCCGGTGCCGATGTGACTCGTTTTGCCGCCTGCCACAATTTTTACCCCAAGTCTTATACCGGTTTAGCTCTGGAGGACATTGCTCGGGTGAATCTTCGTCTTGCGGCGCTTGGATTCGAAATCATGGCTTTTGTGCCGGGTGATGCTAACGTTCGCGGGCCAGTATTCGAGGGACTGCCGACGGTCGAGGCGCAGCGCGGTCGCGCGTTAAAGGTTGCTCTCAATATGCTTGAGCTTGCACATGGCGCCGATTGCGACATTGTGTTGGTCGGCGACCCCGATCTTTCCGATGCGGGCTGGGCGCAGTTTGCTCATGTTTCCGCCGGATACGTGGACCTGCAATGCGAGCTTGAGCCCGGTTATGCCTATGTACGTGGGCAGATTCATCACGACCGACCCGATTCGAGCACCCTCATCTTTAGGTCTCAGGAGTCACGTACGACGCATAAGCCGGATTCCGTGCCGACGGATGCCGGAGCCGGCCTGCCGCGAAAGGCGGGGTCGATCGCTGTGAGCAATAGCGGATATGGGCGCTACGAAGGCGAGCTTGAGATTGCGCGGGTCGATCTTCCCGGTGACGAGCGCATGAACGTTGCGGGCCATATCACGCCCGAGGCAATGGAACTGCTGCCGTTCATCAAACGCGGATTCGGGGTACGGTTCGTTTAGCGTGTGACCCGTGGGCTACAATTGGCCCATCATACGAAGGCGCCTCGTGTGGCGTGTGCCTGCGTTGGCCGATCTATATTCGGAGGATTCCCATGACCGTACTGTTTGTTGAATATCCCAAGTGCTCGACCTGTAAGAAGGCCAAGGCATGGCTGGACGAACACGGGGTAGAGTATATCGACCGCGATATCGTTTTGGACAATCCCGCGGCTGATGAGCTTGCGACCTGGATTGCTCGTTCGGGACTGCCGGTGCGGCGCTTCTTTAATTCGTCGGGCATGAAATATCGAGAGCTGGGCCTGAAGGCGCGTCTAGATGCGGGCATGACGGATCGGGAGTGCTACGAGCTGCTGGCGACCGACGGCATGCTGGTCAAGCGTCCGCTGTTGGTGGGCGACGACTTTGCGATTCCCGGCTTTAGGGAATCGGCTTGGGTCGAGGCGTTGCTGTAGCGGCTGCGGAAAGTGCGACCCGTTTTGAGTGCTCAGGGTGGGACGTGTTTTCCATCGGCGGGCTCGCTCGGCTCAATCATCGAGCTGTGCCCATTCGTGCGGACCGTAGACCTTTACGTGCTTGTTGGGCTTGCCGCTCCAGTACTCCTCGTCCATAAAGGGCAGATATGCCTGAACACCGGGGCAGATAAAGGGAATCCGCTGCTGTTGCAGTCGCTCGCGTTGGCGCTGCTCCAGGTGCGCCTCGGATATGACAGTCGGCATACCGGACAGCTCGACGAGGCTTGCCTGGATTCGCTTAAGGTCGGGGAGTCCCGCGTGCCATGACATCCGCATGATCAAAAAGGATGCACGGCGGTATTTTGCCTGCATCACCGTGATGGCGGGGCGCAGGGTGGGATGGATTTTGTCCCGTTCGGGCCAAAGGTCAGCAGTGATCTCGAGGCCCAGGGTCTCCCATAGGTAATCAAGCTCTTCGTCCATGGCGCCTCGATATCTACGTGATCATTGATACTTCGATTGTGTTGCCTGGTGCTATCGTTTTCGCGGTAGAATCTGCCAACGGTTGACGGCTACCGCTCGCGGCGTTTTGCCCTTCGTGTGCAGCGGTCGACTTCACAGGTCCTTCACGTGTCGGCCGTATTTGACTGAATTTCAAAAAAGTCAAAATTGGGGCTTGCGTCACGGCCGGACTTCCCGTATATTTCTTTCTTGCGCAAAGGCACAGCCGAGCGCAGCGATGCAGTCATTGGGATGTCGTCTAATGGCAGGACAGCGGATTCTGGTTCCGTCAATGGGGGTTCGACTCCCTCCATCCCAGCCATTGCATTTGCTACATATGGCCCGTTCGTCTAGCGGTTTAGGACGCCGCCCTCTCAAGGCGGAGATCACCAGTTCGAATCTGGTACGGGCTACCAAAATTGAACGCCCGGGCCTCGTAAGAGACCCGGGTTTTGTGTATTGACCGATATTTAAGGCGCGCGTTGAGTCTGCCGCCCGGACCGAGGAGTTGTCATGGACCTGCCTATCAGCTTGGAAGACATCACGTATGCCGAGAACTATCTGGCGCAGGGCGACCTGGCTACGGCGACGCCGCTGCTGGAGCGTCTGGTGGAGCTTGCCGAGGAGTATATCGACGCTGAATGCAAGACGGAGGAGAAGCGCCAGTACTTTAGCTTCGACAGCAAGTTTGAGCGCCTGGCCTATCGCCGCGTGGAGAAGGATCCGCGCGAGCTGGTGCAGGTCGAGGTTCCGTTTGACCGCCTGTACTCCGACATGGCGTTTGCCTACATTCGCCAGCAGGATTATGTGAGTGCTCGGAATGCCCTGATGCAGGCCGTGCGTTGGGATCCCATGAACTGCAACTATCGCTTGGACTTGGCCGAGCTGTTCCGCGCGCTCGAGGACAAGCAGGAGTGGGCATCGCTCTCGTTCTCGGTGCTGGAGCGCGCGAGCGACGGTAAGTGCGCCGCACGTGCCTACACCAACTTGGGTCAGTACTTCTTGGAGCCCGAGACCGAGAACATTTCGGCAGCCGTGGGCTGCGCGCGTCTGGCGCTGCGCCTGGCGCCCAATGATGCGCATACGACGCGCCTGCTCAACAAGATCCATACCACCTATCCGGATGCCGCGGACGAGAGTGACGACCATGTGATGGGTGAACTGGCCCTGCAGGGCGTACCGACCTCGCCTTCGGCCGAGATTGCCATTTGCCTGATTATGTGCGCGACCGATGCTGCGAGCGACGGCGACAAGCAGGAGGCAACGCGCCTGACGGTCCGTGCCCGCGACCTGGTGGGCGAGGAGGCCTGCGCGGCGATTATCAAACTGGTGCGCGAGAGCGACGCCGAGCTCAATGCCGAGCGCAAGGCAAAGCGCAAGGCTGCGGGCTCAAACGCCAATGGCGCCAAGGAGGCCGGCGATGCCCAGTAAGCGCGAGCGCAAGCTCATTTCCAAGAATCGCTCGGCACATCACGAGTACTTTATCGATGAGACGTTTGAGTGCGGTATTGAGCTGAGCGGTACCGAGGTCAAGTCGATTCGCGAGCGCGCGTGCCAGATTACCGATACCTTTGCACTGATTCGTGGCGGGGAGTGCTGGCTCGTCGGCCTGCATATCCACCCTTATAGCCATGGTGGCGTGTGGAATCGCGATCCCGACCGTCGGCGCCGTCTGCTGCTGCACCGCAAGGAGATCGACTTTCTTGACGGCAAACTTCGCAACCGTGGTTATGCGCTGGTTCCGTTGGAGCTCTACTTTAATACCGACGGTCGCGTAAAACTGCTGCTGGGCCTGGGTCGCGGCAAGAAGCTCTACGACAAGCGCGAGGACATGGCCAAGCGTGATGTCCAACGCGAGATCGACCGCGCCCTCAAGGAACGCAACCGCTGACCGTCCTTCATAAGTTGCGGTGGAATACGGACTGTTTTGCCTGTTTGAGGGGCTATTCAGTCCTTATTTCACCGCAACTGCGGGCGTCTCATCTTGCTTATACTGTTTTGACACATATGTCTCAAAGGTGGTGTCCGTTGTGGGCGCCGCCTTTTTTGTGGGTACATACATCCATGAGGTTCCAACCCGGGTTAGGGGAGTGATTGTTATGGACAAAACTGCGTTCTTTACCATGCCGAGCGGTCTGTACGTGGTGAGCGCCGCGGCAGACGGGCTGCGCGCCGGCTGCGTCATCAACACTGCGGTGCAGGTGACGTCCATGCCGCCGCGCATTTCGGTTGCCGTGAACAAGGACAACGTCACCTCGGGCGTCATCGCTTCGGCCAAAGCGTTCGCGCTGACCGTGATCGATCAGACCGCCGATATGCTCTACATCGGTAACTTTGGGTTCCACACCAGCAGCGATTATGACAAGTTTGCCAAATACGAGACCCGCGAGACGGCTCTGGGCATGCCCTATGTGCCCGAGCACGCGGCGGCCCTGTTTAGCTGCCGTTTGATCGACACTGTGGATGTGGGCACGCATCTACTGTTTATCGGCGAGGTCGAGGATGCCGAACGCCTGAGTGACGAGACGCCACTCACCTACGATTACTACCATAAGGTCCTGAAGGGCAAGACGCCTCCGAAGGCGTCCTCGTATCAAGGCTAGAAATGTTTTAAAAATACTTGCATTATATTATTGAGAATCTATACTGATAAATGAAGTACATCACCAGTCACGTTCGAGAGGAGAACATCATGGCTGAGGAGAAGAAGACGTATAAGTTCGTGTGCACCGTTTGCGGTTACGAGGTTGAGGTCGATACGCCCGAGCTGCCCGAAGATTACGTGTGCCCGGTTTGCGGCGTCGGTCCCGATCAGTTTGAGCTCGTCGAGGAGTAGCTCGCAGACACACGGCTCGTATCAACGCATAGCTCTGTCCAAGGGCCTCGGTCGAATTCTCGGCCGGGGCCCTTTTCCTCCGTCCCCAAGGGATCACGGTTGCTGTTGGCCGATCCTGTCTGTTGTGAGTCCGGCCGACCTTTTGTCTCAATCTGTAACATCTAACGGCTCAAAACGGGTCTATCTGTTACAGATTGAGACAAACGGAGCTGTCCCTCGGAATGATCTCGATCTGTAACATCTAGACATCAAAAGCGGGTCTAGATGTTACAGATCGAGACGTTTGCCTGGGTAGGTGCCCCGTCCCATTACATCCCTGTCAACAACACGACATCGAGAATCGTCACGATGGCACCGATCCCTACAAGCAGCGCGTTGAGTGGACGCGAGTTGGCGAATTTGCCCATGACGCGGGGTGAACTGGTGAGCCGTATGAGCACAAAGACCGTAATCGGCAGTTGAAGCGACAGCAGTGCCTGACTCCAGATGAGACCTTCAAAAGGATTTGGGACGACTAGGCACGCCGTCACTGCGCCGACGAAACAGGCCGCCACCCCGATCGAGGAATGTCGGTCGTGGATGTCGTATTCCTCGTCGAACATGCCCGCAGTGATGGTTCCCGCCGCCATGCCCGCTGTCACGCTGCTCGATAATCCCGCGAACAGCAGCGCTACCGCAAAGATGGTCGAGCTCGCCGGGCCCAAGATGGGGGAGAGCGTGGCCGCTGCGACGGTGAGGTCGTCTACGACCATGCCGTGCGCAAAGAAGGTCGTTGCGGCCAGGATGACCATGGCCGAGTTGATTGCCCAGCCCACGCCCATCGAAAAGAGCGTGTCGAAGAGCTCGTAGCGCAGACGTTCTTCGATAACCTGCTCGCCTTGGCCTTCGAAGTGCATGGATTGGATGACCTCGGAGTGCAGAAAAAGGTTGTGTGGCATAACGACCGCACCCAGGACGCTCACGATAATCGCGGCAGAGCCAGTGGGCATACTAGGCGTGATCCAGCTTGCGGCGGCTTGCGGCCAGTCGACCTTGACTAGTGCAAGCTCGGCCAAAAACGAGAGTCCTACCACGCCTACGAAGGCGATGATCCAGCGTTCGGCATGCTTGTAGGAGTTCGTCATGAGCATCGCCATCGATACTGCCGCCACGATGACGCAGCCCGCGCGCACGGGCAGCCCAAAGAGCATTTGAAGGGCAATCGCGCCACCCAGGACTTCGGCCATGGCGGTGGCGACAGTCGCGAGATAGGCACTGGCGAGTACCGTGCGTCCAACGAAGCGGGGGAGGTAACGTGTCGTGGCCTCGGCAAGGCAGGCGCCCGTGGCGATACCCAGGTGCGCCGCGTTGTGCTGCAGCACAATGAGCATAATCGTGGACAGCGTGACGATCCACAGCAGCGCGTAGCCAAACTGCGAGCCCGCGGCCATATTGGAGGCCCAGTTGCCCGGGTCGATAAAGCCGACGGTCACGAGCAGCCCGGGGCCGATATGCCGCGCAATGTCTAGGCCTCCGTGACCGCCGGTGCGCCGGGAACCAAAGTGTTGTTTGAGATGGTTGAGCATGGTGCGCTCCTGTGTATGGGCGGCGTGACGTCGCATCTGGGCCGTGCGGCGCCACGCGTCGGTTTTGGGTTGGGGCTACTTGTGTGCTTTGCCCTGATTGGCCACGGCATCGATCTTGGCGGCGATGGTCGCCGGGTCGCCGATGTAGCGCTTGTCGAGGACGTTGAAATCGGTGTCGAAGGTGTAGACGAGCGGCACGCCGGTGGGGATGTTGACCTTGAGGATTTCCTCGGGCGTGAGGTGCTCGAGCTTCATGACGAGTGAGCGCAGGGAGTTGCCGTGTGCAGCGATGAGTACGCGCTTGCCGGCGAGCATCTGGGGGCGAATCTCGTCTTCGAAATAGGGCCAGGCGCGGGCGATCGTGTCTTTGAGGCATTCGGTATAGGGCAGCTGATCGGGCGCGACATCACGGTATTGCTCTTGGGTGTGGGGATCGCGCGCGTCGTCCGGCTCGAGTGCCGGCGGGCAGACATCGAAGGAGCGGCGCCAGATGAGCACCTGTTCGTCGCCGTGCTCCGCCGCGGCATCGGCCTTGTTGAGACCCTGCAACGCGCCGTAGTGGCGCTCGTTGAGCTTCCAGGATTTGATGACGGGCAGCCACTCGCGATCCATTTGGCCGAGCACGATGTTGAGGGTGTGGATCGCGCGCTTGAGGCGCGAAGTGTAGCAGACGTCAAAGTCGAAACCGGCTTCTTTGAGGGCGCGGCCGCCTGCGGCGGCTTCTTCGCGGCCCGTGTCCGTGAGCTCAACATCGGTCCAGCCGGTGAACAGGTTGAGTTTGTTCCACTCGGATTCTCCGTGACGGATAAGGACGAGTTGCATCGTCTGTTGGTCTGCTTGGTGCGCCATAGGGGCCTCCTTGATCTGGCACGGTGTGCGTGCCGTTTGCTTGACGCCGCAAAGGATACCCGTTTTAGGCTTAAGAGTTAACCAAGACTAACAAAATTTTTGTATTTGAATGGGATGGTGAAAGG
>CAUGJN010000023.1 GCA_959599635.1 uncultured Collinsella sp. | reverse complement strand
CCCTAATACTACCTGGGAAAAGTCCCCCGGAACATACTATGAACTGCGTACGCTAGTTTTCCGCAACCTTAGCGAACGGCTCGCTGCGATTTACGCCACAGCAGATACGAATAGGCGTAGGCAGCTCCGGCCGAACCAAACGCCAGAGCCGCAATCACCGCGGCGACGACTTCACTCGAAAGCACGCTGCCCGCCACGCCCATCACAATCAGGCCAACACCCAGCACCATAAAGCAGGCACCGCCAAAGCGCTGCGTACGGCGCCAGTTCTCGGGATCGGCAAGCGCCCAGGGCGTCTTGATACCGAGCGTATAGTTCTGCTTCACACGCGGCAAGTAGTTGCCTACGCCGATGAACAGCAAACCGACAGCACCGGAAATCAGCACGTTGACCGAACCGACCGCCGGCACCACGCCCCAGACCGTAAGCTCTCCCAGCCAGCTTATGGCGCACATGAACAAGGTGAAGGCAATTACGAAGCCCTGATAGAACTTACCCGAGGTTCGATATGCCTCACCTTTGGGATCGATGCGCGGCACCACGCAGAACATTGCGAGAAGCGCCAGAGGCAGCACGCCGAGCGCGGAGGCCATCCAGCTAGGACCCCAACCGTCGACAGCGCCGTTCGCGCCCCAGTGCGTGGGAATCTGCGCAGGCAAGCTCGGCATCACCATGAGGTGCGCTACGACATTGGCGACGCACAGAGCGACCAGCGCAATCCACACGCGCGACGATACCCCTGTGGGGTGAATGCCCTTGTTTTCGTTATTCATCCTTATCACCTTCATTGTTTGTAAAACCCATAAACCAGCCAATTAAATCCTGCATGACGGTGGTGTTTAAGCTGTATACGATGTTTTGGCCATGGCGCTCGTCGGTCACCAACCCGGCGTTTTTAAGCGTCGCCAAGTGATGGCTCAGCGACGGCTTACTGATATCGAAATGCTTGGCAAGCTCCCCCGCCGTGCAATTGCCCTCGCGCAGCAGTTCCAAAATGCGCCGCCGCGTAGGATCGGCCAGCGCCTTAAAACCCTCTCCCGGCATAAGACCTCCTCTCAGCACCCCTCATGACGCGCACACTATACTCGATATTTAGATGTTTGTCTAACTATCTAATCGAAATGCTTCAAACCACATCAAAGTAAGCGCCATCGCAACCTATGGGCGATTACCTATAATGGCGATAGCCAAAACACGATTTGCTTCCCCATCGGAGGATGTCTATGACCGAAACCACAGCCGCAACTCCCAACGAGACACGCGACACCAAGCTCGAGATCATCATGGGCCGCGAGGCACTCGACAAGCTCGCCAACGCCACGGTGCTGATACTCGGCTGTGGAGGCGTGGGCTCCAACTGCTGCGAGGCACTTGCCCGCGGCGGCATCGGTCATTTTGTGATTCTGGACAAGGATATCGTCGCGCCCAGCAATATCAATCGACAGGCCATCGCCTTTCATAGCACCATCGGCAAGCGCAAGGTGGACGTGATGGAAGCCATGATCAACGACATCAATCCCGCTGCCACCGTTATCAAGCGCACCGAATACCTGCTGAGCGACAACATCGATGATTTCTTCGCGAGCGTTTTGGAGCAGACGGGTGGCAAGCTCGACTACGTCGTCGACGCCATCGACACCATCTCGGCCAAGCTCACCATTGCCAAATATGCTCAGGACCACGACATCCGTTTGGTCAGTTCCATGGGCGGGGCCAACAAGCTCCATCCCGAGTGCCTCCGCTTTGCCGACATCTTCGATACGGTACGTGACCCCATGAGCCGCATTATGCGCAAAGAATGTAAGAAGCGCGGAATCAAGAGCCTGCACGTGCTGTTTAGCTGCGAGGAATCGGTTAAAACCCAACCCCGCGACCCTTCCAACATCCACGAGCGCACCGAGCTGGGAACTGCCAGTTTTATGCCGCCCATCATGGGTCAGATGATTGCCGGCGAGGTTATCCGCCAGATCAGCGGGCGCGGGTGCGAGCGCGTGCGCGCCGATGGCCAGCGCTTGGACTAGCAGGATGCCCTGCGATGGAACCGCGATTCTTTGACACGCATTGTCATCTTGATTTGATGCTCAGCCCCGATGCTGCAGCCAGTGAGTCGGCGGCGTTGGGTCTGGGGCTCTTTGACTGCGGGGTCGACCCACGCGACTTCGCGGCAGCAAAAAAGCGGGCCAGCCGATACCCAAACATTATCGCGGGCGCCGGCCTCCATCCCTGGTGGCTCGCCGACGGCCGCTGCGGTCCTGCCGAAGTCAATCTGCTTTGCGAAGTTGCTGACCAAGAGCGCTATATCGGCGAGGTAGGACTCGACTTTTCTGCGCGCTTTGCCGGAAGCGAACCGCTTCAAATACAGGCACTTGACCGTCTCTGCGATGCACTCGTGCAGCACCCTCTCGCCGGGCGCGTGATATCAATTCACGCTGTTCGTTCAGCAGGAACCGTACTGGACGCCCTTGAGTCATATGGATTACTCACCCCAAGCCCCAACTCCCCCGCCATCATCTTTCACTGGTTTAGCGGCACCTCGAACGAGTTCGTCCGTACGCGAAACGCAGGCTGCTATTTTTCCGTGAACGAGCGGATGCTCGCTACCAAGCGCGGTCGTGAATACGCCCGACAGATTCCACTCGACCGTCTGCTGCTCGAAACCGACGCTCCAGCCGAACCGCAAGCAGATGCAAGCGCGCGACAGCTCATCACATCGCTAAAAAGCGCCTCCCTGCACATCGCCGAACTTAAAAACTGCGCCGAGGAGAGCGTCGAATCGACCGTTTTAGGAAATTCGCGCTCCATATTTGACTTCCGCTGACCCCGGTGGGCAAAAAACATCAAATATGAGTACTGTTGCAAAGCTAGTAGCATTATTTTGCGACATAAGAACGCCTTGATAATGTACATCCGTTCATTATCAAGGCGTTTTAGCATGGCTAAAGCCGTATAGAACAGGCTTTAATCGCCCACAGGCACTCGATCAGGGCCTTACAGGACTGATTTAGCTGTTACTAAATTAGTGACAGTACTCATATTTGGCATTTTTTGCACACGAGGCCCCGGAAGGCGGCAATTCGACTTCCCGGGACCGCTCAACTATTCAAAAATCGGCGCTCCGTGGCCCCCAGAAGTCCTCCATACCACATGCGACCAAGACGGACGCGGTGGCAAAGTCCTACGCAAGCTCCAGCAGTTCCGGCAGCTGGTCGATAATCTTGTCCGCGGCATCCTGGCTAAAGCCAAAGCGCTCCTCGCGCTTGGCAATGACTGTCAGGCCGGCTCGCTTGCCGGCAGTGATGCCAGGCACCGAATCCTCAACGCAGCAGCAGCGGTCCGCGGGCAGCCCCAGCAGGTCCAGCGCATGCAGGTAGATGTCGGGCTCGGGCTTGCTCTCCTTAAACTGCTCGCCGCTCACCACATACTCAAAGGCATCCGACAGCCCGCACGCGTTGAGCACTTCCTCGATGCTATCCATGGGAGACGAGCTGGCAAGCGCCACGCGAACGCCACGGCGCGGCAGCTCTCGAATCGTATCCACGGCGCCTGGGTTAATCAAAGTCTGATAGTCGCGCGGACGCTTATGCGCCCATTCGTCCCAACGGGCCAACGCCTCCTCGCCAGTAAAATGCCCCTTACCGGCGCGCTCAAACCAATCGACTAGCATATGCAGAAAGAACTGATGCGAGGTACCGACCTGCCCATTCAACTCCTCTTGAGTCAGGTTAAGCCCAAGCTCCTTGGCAAACGCGGCAGTCTCGCCCAGATAGTAATACTCGGTATCGACAATGACACCGTCCATGTCAAAGATAACGGCGTCGAACGGAAATGCAGACACGGCACCCTCCCTAACAAAAGGGCGCCTGTAAGCAGGCGCCCGAACCATGCATTATCGGCGATTCTAGCCCAGCAGCTTATCCAGCGCCACCGCAATACCGTCTTCGTTGTTATTGGCGGTCACCATCTGGGCTACCGCCTTAACCTCATCGACGGCGTTGCCCATGGCAACACCGGTGCCGGCCCACTCAATCATGGACTTGTCGTTCTGGCCGTCGCCAAACGAGACGACCTCGCTGGCATCGATACCGAGCTTGGGCAGGGCACCCTCGAGCGCGCGGGCCTTGTCGATACCGGGCGCCGTGTACTCAAAGTACCAGTCGGCCGTAAACATGCCCGAAAGCGTCTGGGTAAAGGGCGCATACATCTCCTCGTAATGCGCCTGTAGGTAGGCCGGGTCGCCTGCCGTCAGCAGCTTGTCCACGGGATAAGCGTCCACAACCTCATGCAAGCTCTCGACCTCGCGGATCTTAAGGTCACACGCATCGCGTTCGTATTTGACGATGTTTTTCTGCGAGCCATCCGGCAGCGTAATCATGCAGCGGTACGAATCCTCGACATGAAGATCGCGACCAAGCGAGATGATGGGGATCACGTCGAAATTGCGCAGATGATCAATCAGACGGTGCAGCTCGTCAGCCGGCATGGCCTGGTCAAAAAGGACCTCATCGGTCTGAGCGTCGACCACATGCGCGCCATTAAAGGCAACTAGCAGACCGTCATGGTTTTGAAGGTCGAGCTCCTGCGCCAAGGCGTGCAGCCCCCATGCGGGACGACCCGAAGCCAAGACGAGCTTAATGCCCGACTCCTGCGCCGCGAGCAGCTTCTCGCGCGTACGCGGGCTAATCACCTTCTGGTCGTTGGTGAGCGTACCGTCGATATCCATTGCGATGGCTTTGATTGCCATATGCGCCTCCCTGTCATTGAGCAACCTTGTCTGAGCCATCATACAGAACACCCACGGCGGCGCTGTTTGCAACGGGTAAAAAGTCATATTGTCCCGAACATGAACGGCGCGTAGTCGTGAAGCTTTATCGCACAGGTCAAATACGTCTGCTAGCGGCGCTCCCCCGTCGGTGCACCCTCGACGATCGCGATGCCCGCCGATGCACCCAACGCGCTGGCGCCGGCCTCGATGAATGCGCAAGCCTCTTCGTAATTATGGATACCGCCCGCCGCCTTGATTGCCACGGCATCGCCGAGCACCTCGTGCATCAGCCGCACGTCCTCGAGCTTAGCGCCGCCAAAGCTTCTGCCAGTCGATGTCTTAAGGAATCCCGGCTTAGCCTCCAGCGCAATCTCACACACACGGTGCTTGGCGGCATCGTCGCCGTCCAGCTTGCACATCTCGACGATCACCTTGTCAGTGATGCCATGCGCGCGACAAAAATCAGCAATGGCAGTCATCTCGCGCTCGATGGCATCAAAATCGCGGTTCTCGACCGACTCCTGATTCAAAACGTAGTCAATCTCGGTAAAGCCGCACGCAGCGTATTCCTCAAACCTCGCAAGCTTCTCCTCGAGCGTCATAGTGCCCTGGGGAAAGTCGATAGCGCCGGCAAGGATGATGTCAGAGCCCTCGAGCATTGCGCGACCCGTCTCGAACTCCTGCAGGTTCGCAAATACACAACGGAAGTTGTACTTTAGCGCCTTCTCGACATACTGCTCAAATGTGTCCTCGGGAGCGTCGATATAGTCGATGTATTTATTGATGGGTTTGGCAAGCGTCATGCTGAACCTCCTTGTTCAGGACCGACAACCGATTTGTGGTTTCACGCGAAAAACCACGTTCAATGTACGCCCGATACGCAAGGACAGCGTCCACATTCCGGTAAGTGGTATGAAATTAGCCGTAGACGTATATTTACGGAAAGCGAGTGGCGCCGCATGCGGATGCCGACAGCCAGGCGCCCCCCCCTCAATACACCCTCATGCCCATTCAAATAGCAAGGGGCCCGTATCCGTTGGGATACGGGCCCCTTTCGGCAATGACCTATCTCAGCAACAGAGACTACTTGCGGTGAGCGCGGTAGAACTCGATCGCACCATCTTATCCGAGCCGGGGCACGTTCGCATAGCGTGGCGCGTGACGGTTGCAAAACCACCCCATTTGAAACAAACGCAAAAAAGTACTTGCAAAGACGCGTTCCGACATATGAGTTGATAAAAGACCGCCGTTGCGGTTTTAAGTAGATCGAGCATATGAAGTTTGAGTTTTAGCGTGTAAGAGAAGGAAGATCGGCAAAGTACAACCCCAAACGCAATGACAACTTAATGAGGTAACTGCCACATGTGAGGTATCCCGGGCATTGCTGTCTCGATTTTGAGCACGATGCCTTCCGCCTTGCATGGGCCGTCCTATCCCGCCCCTGCAGCAACTGCCTCACGGGCACATTGAAAACCGCATAGCACCCCAACGTCAGCACATCACCCACGGCAAGCACATCACTCACGACAACCAACACATCAACAAACAGCACGAACATCAACCGATTGGAGAAGCTATGACAAACCACCACGCTGAAGACGGCGATAAGAAAAGCATTCTGGATGCCCGCATTGAGAGAGCATATGCAAACGAATATGACGTCGCCTTTGCCGCCGCGACCATCAAGAACTACGCGTCGCTACCGCTCGCGACGATCTTGGCCGGCAAGCCTCAACTGCTGAAGCGCTGCACAAAGATCATGGGCGACCCCGACATTCGCAAGCTGACAGACCCCTATGCCCCAAAACGCGACAACGATTCGTACGTTCTTACCGTAGGCTGCCTAGCCCATATGCTTACGGCGCTCGACACGAAACTCAAGCTCGAATGGGAACCCGACGAACGTCATGAACTCGAAAGCAAGCGGAACACCCTGCGCACCGCACTGTTCCTTCCGTTGGACGGCCTCAAGCGCTGCAACGTCGAGCTCAATACACAGGCGCGGCAAAAGCCCGGGACCACGGAGCAGAAAACTCCAAGACCCCATGTGACCATCGTCGACCGCAACCGATATAACCGCATGACCGCGCACTTTTCCGCCGAGGGAGCAGTCATAAGGACGCTGATCGACCTGCTGTGTCTCCTGAGCATCAACGAGCTATTTGAGGGCTATCTCGCCCTTGTTCCCGCGACGGCACCCAAGTCGGTAGCAAAGATCATCGAGACCTGCAGACGCCAGTTTGAGCGCCATCGCAATGGCAGCGAGATGAACGCCAGCATCGCGCAGTACTACGCGGCTCATTACAAAAATGACGGATGTGCCCCTGTCGAGCATCAGCTGCGGCTCGCCTACACCACGCCCGCCGCAACGCTCCATCGCTTTGGAGCCCTTGGCGCTTGCGAGCCGCACGAACAGGCAGCCTGCCCCACAACCGAGCTCGATCTCAGACTCGGACGAACCCTGTAGCCCGCCAGCCCCTCCGCGGGCAACAATCCTATTCCACAACGCAACCAACAGAAAGGAGTCCTCATGGACACCAATCATTCCCCCATCATCAGCCCCCTCACCATGCGTGAATCCGCCCGAGGTATCACGCTCACCAGCATTTACGATGAGATGCTCGCCCGTCGCGAGCTCTCCGTCATGGGAAACATCGAAACCCCGATGGCCCACGACCTATGCCAGCAGATCCGCCTGCTCGATGCCACCGACCCCAGCCGCCCCATCACCATATTTGTCGCCAGCGCCGGCGGAAGCGTGCGATCGGGTCTTGCGATCTATGACGCCATACGCCTCGCTTCGTGCCCCATCCGCACCGTCTGCCTGGAATTCGCCGCGTCCATGGGCGCCGTGATCTTTATGGGCGGCGACGATCGCCGTATGGCGCCCCATGCAGAGCTCATGATTCACGACCCGCTGATCCCCCAGGGGGCAGGCGGCTCGGCACTTGCGCTGCAGGAAACCAGCCGGCGTCTCATGCAGACCCGCAAGGCCCTCACGCAAATCCTCTCGGACCGCAGCGGCCTCACGCCCAAGCGCATCCAGTCCCTCACTGCAAAAGACACCTACCTTTCGGCCGAGCGCGCCGTCGAGCTCGGCTTTGCCCACGAAATCCTCTCGACCACCAAGGAGGTCGCCCATGTCTAACCTCGCCAGCTGCCTCGCCGCATCTGAGTCCGCATCGTCCACTATCCTCGCCAAGGATCGAACGCTTTCCTGCGACACCCGCCAAACGGGACTCAACAACAACGCACTTGTGATCGGCCCCTCGGGAGCCGGCAAGACCCGAAACGTCCTCAAGCCCAACCTGCTGCAAATGAACGCAAGCTACATCGTGCTCGACACCAAAGGCACGCTCTGTCGCGAAGTGGGACCCGTGCTGGCAGCCCACGGTTACCGCGTGCAATGTCTCAACTTCGCCGACCTCAACACCGTCCCGGCCCTTGCGCCCGGCATCGAGCGCTGCGGCTACAACCCCCTGAGGCACATTCGCCGCAAGGCGGGCGGCGGGCCCAACCAGCAGGACATCCTCTCGGTGGCAAAGGCCATCTGCCCCATCGAGGACAACAACCAGCCTTTTTGGGATCATGCGGCGGCAAACCTGCTGTCGTGTCTTATCGCCTACGTCACCGAACAGCTACCCGCCGACGAGCAGACGATCAGCTCGGTCATCAAGCTGATCGAGCACCTGCAGGACGGTGCCACGGATCGATTGTTTGACGACCTGATCACGACCGACCCCCAAAGCTATGCCCTCTCGCTATGGCGGCGCTACGCCATTACGCAAAATGCCGAGCGCATGCACGCGAGCATCGTCGGCATCCTTGCCGAAAAGGTCATGTGTCTGGGATTCGACGGTGCGGCACAGCTCTATCGTGAGTGCCATCAGGTGGACTTCGCTTCCATGGGACACACCCCCTGCGCCCTGTTTGTAACCGTGAGCGATATTGACCGCAATCTCGATCCGCTGACCAGCCTCTTTATTTCGCAGGCGTTTATGGGCCTCATTCGTGAGGCCGATAGGCAGCCCGACGGCAGCCTGCCCGTGCCCGTGCGCTTTATGCTCGATGACTTCGCAAATCTGCAGATCCCCCAGATCGACAACGTGCTCTCGATTATCCGAAGCCGCAACATCTGGGCAACGCTGCTGCTGCAGTCGACCAACCAGCTCGATGCGCTCTATGGCGAAGCGCGCGCTCGCTCCATCATGGGCAACTGCGACACGCATCTGGTATTGGCCTTCCAGGATCCCGAGAGTGCCCGGGTGTTTTCCGACCGCGCCGACGCGCTGCCCAGCACGCTCATGGCGACGCCGATCGATCGCTCGTGGCTCTTTGTGCGCGGCCACACTCCCGAGCAGGTCGAACGCTTTAGGCTCGAAGACCATCCGCTGTACGGGGAACTGCCCGAAGCGCAGCGAGACACCACGCAGGTCGAATTAACCCGCTAACAACGCCGCGCAGTCCGCCACACTCGACCGCAAACAGCAAGGGCCCGTATCCCAACGGATACGGGCCCCTTTCGGCAATGACCTATCTCAGCAACAGAGACTACTTGCGGTGAGCGCGGTAGAACTCGATGAGCGCCTGGGTCGAAGCGTCCTGCTCGGCCTTGGCGGCGTCGTCGTGGAAGGCCGGGGTGATCTGCTTGGCAAGCTGCTTGCCAAGCTCGACGCCCCACTGGTCATAGGAGTCGATGCCCCAGACCGTGCCCTCGACAAACGTGATGTGCTCGTACAGGGCGATGAGCTCGCCGAGTGCGAACGGGGTCAGCGTGTCGCCGAAGATCGAGGTCGTCGGACGGTTGCCCTCAAAACAGCGGGCGGGGACGATCTGCTCGGGCGTGCCCTCGGCACGAACTTCGTCGGCCGTCTTGCCAAAGGCGAGCGCCTTGGTCTGGGCCAGGAAGTTGCCCAGGAACAGCTCGTGCACATCCTGACCGTTATCGGTCGCGGGGTTGGCCGTGTTGGCGAAGGCGATAAAGTCGGCCGGAACCACCACGGTGCCCTGGTGCAGCAGCTGGTAGAAGGCGTGCTGACCGTTGGTACCGGGCTCGCCCCAGAAGATCTCACCGGTATCGGAGGTCACAGCGCTGCCGTCCCAGCGGACGTGCTTGCCGTTGGACTCCATGGTGAGCTGTTGCAGGTAGGCCGGGAAGCGGTGCAGATACTGGCAGTACGGCAGCACGGCGTGGCTCTTGGAACCGAAGAAGTTGACGTACCAGACGTTGAGCAGGCCCATCAGCGCGACGGCGTTGTTCTCGAGCGGGGTGTTGCAGAAGTACTCGTCGATGGCGTGGAAGCCCTCAAGGAACTGCTGGAAGCGCTCGGGGCCGAGCACGACGATCAGCGACAGACCCACGGCGGAGTCGACGGAATAGCGGCCGCCGACCCAGTTCCAAAAACCGAAGGCGTTGGCGGGGTCGATACCGAAGGCCTCGACCTTTTCGAGCGCGGTGGAAACGGCAACGAAGTGCTTTGCCACGGCCTCGGCGTTCTGCTCATCGGAGCCATCGATGGCGCCCTGAGCCTTGAGCTGCTCGAGCATCCAGGTCTTGACCTCGCGGGCGTTGGTGAGGGTCTCGAGCGTGGTGAAGGTCTTGGAAACGATGATCACGAGCGTGGTCTCGGGGTCCAGGCCCTTGAGCTTCTCGGCCTGGTCGTTGGGGTCGATGTTGGAGATGTAGCGGCAGTCGATACCGGCGTCGGCATAGGGGCGCAGAGCCTCGTAAGCCATCACCGGGCCCAGGTCGGAGCCGCCGATGCCGATGGACACCAGATGCTCGATCTTCTTGCCGGTAACGCCCTTCCACTCACCGGAGCGCACGCGCTCGGCAAAGGCGTACATGCGGTCGAGGACCTCGTGCACGTCGGCGACGACATCCTGGCCGTCGACGATGAGCTGGCCCTTCTCGGTTGCCGGGCGGCGAAGCGCGGTGTGCAGGACGGCGCGGTCCTCGGTGGTGTTGATGTGCTCGCCGGAGAACATGGCGTCGCGGCGCTCCTCGAGCTTCACCTCGCGGGCAAGATCGCACAGCAGCTTGACGGTCTCATCGGTCACCAGGTTCTTGGACAGGTCGAAATGCAGGTCACCGGCGTCAAAGCTCAGCTTGTTCACGCGCTCGGCATCGGCGGCGAACCAGGCCTTAAGGTCGATACCCTCGGCCTCGAGCTTCTCCTGATGGGCCTCGAGCGCCTTCCAAGCGGCGGTCGACGTAGCGTCGATAGGTGCGGCAACAGTTGCCATAGAGTCCTCCTCAGCATACGGGCACACGCCTCCATGCGCCCGGACATTCAGATGCCACTATTCTAGCGCAGGTCAAGACTATAATCAGCGAGCGTTGCCAATCGGCCCCCAAACGGCAACCGACCAAAAAGGGACAGGTTTATTTTGGCAGGTCAAACGCTTTACCAACCAAAAATAACCCATCCCTTTATGCCAAATATTAGGCCGCGGCGCAGACGCTACCGAGCAACTCACGCAGAGGAGACCCGATGCCCTCCAGCAGCTCGGGCGCGATGATGGCAAAAACGGGAACCTCGCCGGCGCCCACAACGGCAGGCACCTTGCCCTCCGAGACAATGCATCCATAAGGGACAAAGCCGTCTTCGCCGGCATCGAGCGCCGCCATGCGACGCGCGAGCTCGCGCGCAAAGCTGGCAGTATCGGCATCGCCAATCGCCAGGACAAAGTCCACGCCTTCGTCGGTCGCCAGGGCCACGGCTTCGTCGATCAGCTCGTCTCCCCCGGCACCCTCAACCGAGCCGCAGCGGAAAAGTACACGCTCGAGTAGGGCTCGATCAAGCGAGCCAAGTGCCGCCGAGACAAGTTCATCGCGCGTATGCTTGTCACCGCCCAGCACAACCAGCGCCTTGGTGCCGCCATAGTGGGCAACCAATCGTCCGCACCAGCGAGCCACGTCTCCATCCGCAACAAGGCGCGTCGGCATACCAAACCCATAGTTGACCATCATTCCCACAACCCTTCCGTGCATGTAGGCCGTATCGATCGTTAGGCTCATGCTACGAAGGGAGCTTTTCCGAGCTGTTTCGCGCTCTTTAGGGCTGCGTTAAAACCCAATTCATAACCGACCAAAACAAACCTGTCCCTTTTCGGCGGGTTTTGACGATGTCTGGGCGAGCGGGTATTATCGAACAGGTATTCGATAAGAACATGTGTTTGATGGGAGGGCACGGGTGGAGCACGGGCAACATACCTATATCTGCATCGACCTTAAGACGTTCTACGCCAGTGTCGAGTGCGTCGACCGCGGGCTCGACCCACTCACGACATGCCTGGTCGTTGCCGACGAATCGCGCGGGCGCACGACCATCTGCCTCGCCATCACGCAGGCTATGAAAGACCTCGGCATCCACAACCGCTGCCGTCTGTTCGAGATTCCCGATGGCATCGACTACATCAAGGCCGTACCGCGCATGCAGCACTACATGGAGGTGTCGGCGCAAATCTACGGTATCTACCTGGAATACGTCAGTCCGCAAGACATTCACGTCTACTCAATTGACGAGTGCTTTATCGACGTGACACCCTATCTGGACCTCTATCACACCGATGCGGAAGACTTCGCCTGCATGCTGCGCGACGAGGTCCTCGCGCGCACCGGCATCACGGCGACGGTCGGCATCGGCCCCAACCTATTCCAGGCCAAGGTAGCACTCGATATCACCGCCAAGCACGTGCCCAGTCGCATCGGCAAACTCGATGACGAGACCTTTCGCAAGGAGATCTGGCCCCATCGCCCCATCACCGACATCTGGGGCATCGGCCCCGGCGTGGCGGCCCGTCTCGAAAAGTACGGCGTCTACGACCTGATGGGCGTCGCCGCGCTCGACGAAAACCTGCTTTACGATGAGCTCGGCGTCAATGCCGAGTATCTGATCGACCACGCCTTCGGGCGTGAGCCGACAACCATCGCCGATATCCAAGCCTATCGCCCGCAAGCGACCTCGACCACCACAGGGCAGGTGCTCTCGAAGGGCTATGCCTACGAGCAGGCCTACACCGTCTTGCGTGAAATGGTCGATGCCGCCGTACTGGACTTGGTCGATAAGCACGTGGTCTGCGACAGCATCTCGCTCTTTGTGGGCTACGCAAGCGAGCGCGCCGACATACGCCGCCTCGACGCCAGCGGCACGGCGCAGTATATAGACGGCTGCGGACACCTGCGCTCGAGCACGTCGAGTATCGAACCCACCGCAACCGCCGGTCCCGAGCTCGCGCCCCGTGCGCCCAAGCCCGTCCAGCGCGATGACGAACGGCGCCGTCTGGTGCGCGAGGCGCAGGCAATCGATGGCATCTTTGTGGGCGAACACGGCGGCAAACCGCGCGGTGGCTATGCTGCCCTCTTTGCGCACTCCAACGCCTCGCGCAAGCTGCCCGAGCGCACCAATTCGTTTAAGAAGATCATGGGCTATTTCGATGACCTTTGGGCACAAACGGTCGATCCCAAACGACCGGTCAAGCGCATCAACCTGGGATTTGGCAACCTCATGCCGGAGGAGTTTGCCACCATCGATCTATTTAGCGATGTCGAGGCCGATGAGCGCGAGCGCGAGCTGGCCCGTGCCGTCCTGGCCGTAAAGGGCAAATACGGCAAAAACGCGCTCGTCAAGGGGCTGAGCTTTACCGCCGGCGCCACCGCACGCGAACGCAACGATCAGGTCGGAGGACACCGTGCCTAAACCAAAGCAACCCATGCGCCCGCCCACCGCCTTCGAACGCCTGGCCGACCCTGAGGGAAGACGCCGCGCCGCCGACCCCAACCTCACGGCCAACGGCGCCGTTCGCGCCGGACGCGCCGCGCAGTTTATGCCCTTCGCCGCCCTCACGGGGTACTACGAGCTCGTACGTAAGCAAGAAATCACCATCGAGCCCAAGTGTGAGCTCACGGAAGAAAAAGCCCTCGAGCTTTCGAAAAAGCTCGAGGGCCTCAAGCGCGGAGACCTGCTCCGCGTGACCTATTACGATACGTACGGCTATCGCTCCCGCACCGGCATCCTCGACGAGGCACTCCCTGCCTTCAAGCTCCTCAAGCTCAAAGACATCGCCATCGATTTCGATGACATTCTAGACATCAAACTGCGCGGACGAGCCTAGACAAGGAAATGCATCCAAGGCGGCGCTTACAGCGTCATGACGTAGTAACCCGCGTCCTTCACGGCCGCCACGAGAGCACCGCGATCGATCGGCTGCTTAGAGCGCACGCGTGCCGTGTGGTCCGCATACGTCACCGTTGCCCACACGCCATCCAGTGCATTGAGGGCATTGGCCACATTCTGAGCGCAGCCATCGCAGCTCATACCGCCGATGAGCAGCTCATCGCTATAGGGGTAGTGGGACAGATCGGTATCCGCAACCACTACCTTCTTGGCCTTCTTACCGCTCGCGCCATCGCTGCAACAACTCTTCCCGTGTGTCGAAGCGGCAATGCGACGCAGTCCAAAAAACATGCCGACGGCAATGACGGCCAGCACGATGAGATTCGCAGGGTTGAGCAAGTCACTCATGCGTTCCCCTTTCAAGTAGCCCTATCTAGATACCCCCATGGGGTGTCCCTATCTTAACCCAAAACCATGTCCGTTCGATCAATTAGTTTCCCTTTTCTTACTTTTTAGTTGACCTAGGCTTACTTTCGTGTATAAGTTTTCCTAGGTTAACAAGTGAGGACTCGAAAGGAGCGACGTGACTCGGACCATTGACATCCCAACGTTTCAGACGGCGGTCGTGCGTAACTGCTCCCCCACGCTCGCGGGCATCAAACCCGCTTCGCTCTTTACCTATCCCGGCGTCTACGCCCGTCAAGATGGCTCGAGCGCAACCGCGGCAATCGAAGATCGCCGAACGCGTCTGCTCAACGTTATCGCTCAGTGCAATCATGAGCTCGATCCGCTCGGCATCCACCTGAGTGTTTTGGTCTGGCGACCTTGCGGAGCGCTCGTCTACGTATACCGCCCCGCGGATCTCATGCGCTACCTATCCGACCCCCGAGCCGCAAGCGCGCTTGTCAGCGAAGGCTACGATATCCGCAACCTGCCCTCATCCCTCGTGCATCTCGCCGCGCGTATCACGCAGGCCAGCAGCAATGCCGCGGAAAGCGCTTATGGCAGCAGCCCTTGCGCACTCGCCCAAGATAGGCCTTGCGATAAGGGTTGCACCTGCGAGTTCCCCCACGAAATTGGCTACTTTTTGGGCTATCCCTACGAAGACGTGCATCAGTTTATCGTTCAGCATGGCGAAAACTACAAGGTCTTTGGCGCCTGGAAGGTCTACACGAATGTCGAGCAGGCGCTCACGACCTTCGACTCCTATCGCGCCTGCACGCAATACCTCACCTATGTCTATCAGCAGGGCTACAGCCTGGCACAACTTGCCCAGGCAACCCGATAGAACGTATAAACCGCGGCCGCGTGCCGCACAACCGAAAGGACTCAACATGAGCAAGATTGCCGTCGTCTATTGGAGCGGTACGGGTAACACCGAAGCCATGGCCAACTTCGTCGCCGAGGGCGCGACGTCAGCCGGAGCCGAGGCAGAGGCCATCTCCTGCGCCGACTTCTCCGCCGACAAGGCCGCCGAATATGATGCCTTCGCCTTCGGCTGCCCCGCCATGGGCTCCGAGGAGCTTGAGTATGACGAGTTTCAGCCTATGTGGGATGAGGTCAAGGAGACCCTCGGCGACAAGAAGGTCGTCCTCTTTGGCTCCTATTCGTGGGCCGAGGGCGAGTGGATGGACAACTGGAAGGCCGACGCCGACGAGGCCGGCGTCAACGTCGTGGACTCCGTCATTTGCTACGATGCGCCCGACGATGAGGGCGAGGCGGCCTGCAAGGCCCTCGGAGCCGAGCTGGCCTAGCAGCGCCACACGCCCCATCGAATCGGGCCCATCTCAAAACACGACTGCACCCTACAAAAGCGGGGGCTGGAATCAATCCAGCCCCCGCTTTCCGTAAGGATAGCTTTGCAAAGCAGCTACGAGATATTGCCCAAGAACGCCTTGGTGCGCTCGCTCTTGGGGTGGTCGAAGACCTCGCTCGGCGTACCCTCTTCCACAATGACGCCGCCGTCCATAAAGACGACGCGGTCGGCGACATCGCGGGCAAAGCCCATCTCGTGCGTCACGACGATCATGGTCATGCCGTCGCGGGCCAGATCGCGCATAACGCCCAGCACGTCGCGGACAAGCTCGGGGTCGAGCGCCGAGGTGGCCTCGTCAAAGAGCATGACGTGCGGGTTCATCGACAGGGCGCGGGCGATGGCAACGCGCTGCTGCTGGCCGCCCGAAAGCTGACTCGGCATAAAATCGATGCGCTCGGCCAGACCGACCTTGGTGAGTTCCTCGACGGCGATCTTCTCGGCCTCTTCCTTGCTGCGCTTGAGCACCTTTTGCTGCGCAAGCATGACGTTCTTTTTGACCGACAGGTGCGGGAACAGGTTGAACTGCTGAAAGACCATGCCCAGGTGTGTACGCACTTTGTTGAGGTCGACACCCTTGGCGCACACATCCACGCCCTCAACGATAATCGAGCCACTCGTGGGATGCTCCAGACGATTGATGCAGCGAAGCATCGTCGACTTGCCCGAGCCCGAGGGGCCCAAGACCACAACGACCTCACCCTTGTGCACATCCAGATCGATATCGCGCAGGACCACGTTGTCGCCAAAGGCCTTCTGGAGATTCTTGATGCTGACGACGACCTCGTTCGAGTTATTGGTTTCGCTCATAATAGAACCTCCTTACAGACCAGCGATATGGTCGGCGGGCGTCGCGACAACCTGTCCGGCGCTCTTGGTGGGACGCTTCTTCTTGGTTTCGGCAGTACCCAGAAGCCTCGCCTCAAGACCGCTCACCAAGCGAGCAAGCGGCAGGGTGATGACCAGGTAGAACAGGGCGGCAACCACATACGGCGTGATGGAGCCCGTCGTTGCCACGATGGTGCGGGCGTTCATGACGATCTCGACCACGCCCACGGCCGCGAGCAGCGACGTATCCTTGTAAAGCAGGATGAACTCGCTGGTCAACGTAGGCAGGACATTGCGGAACGTCTGCGGAATCATAACGTAGAGCAGCGTCTGGAAGGCGTTCATGCCCAGAGAGCGAGCCGCCTCGTTTTGGCCCTTGGGAATCGACTGAATACCGGCGCGGAAGATCTCACACAGATAGGCGGACGAGTTCATGGCCATGACGATGACGCCCAGCACATAGTCGTCAACCTTGACGCCGGCCAGCGGCAGGCCAAAGAACGCGATGTAGATCTGCAGGAACGCCGGCGTACCACGGATGATATTCACATAGATGCCGGCAAGGCAACGCAGGATGCGTGACTTGGAGATGCGCATGAGCGACAAGGCAAAGCCAAAGGGAATTGCCAGCGGAAACGCCACGAGCACGATCGAGAGCGACATGAGGAAGCCCTTAAAGACGATCGGAAGGCTTTGGACCAAAATGACCGGGTTCAAGAACAGGCGCAGGAACATATTGGAGTTCCAAGCCTCGACCCACGGCTGCTCCTTAAGATCGGCCAGGAAGTTATCGAATGCCGTCACGCCCTTGATCTCGACGGAAGGAATCTTGGAAATCTTCTTGGTCGAACCGTCGGCGAGCGTATAGGTGCCACTAAAGGCCTCGTCGCCGCCCTCGACGGGAAACGTCACGCCGTAAACCTCGACACGGAAAAAGCCGCCGGCAGGCGCCGTCTCGCCAAAGTCGATCTTGAGCGTCTGGCCGTCGACCTTGCACGTGGGCTTCATGGGCGTACGATCCATGAGGTCCTCGCCCGAGAGCATCGTCAATCGCGTGTCATCGGTACCAAACGTCGTGCCGTCGACAAACGTCAGCGAAAGACCACTCAGCTCCTCGTCAGCATCGGCCTGAACCTCCCAGGTAATGCGCGTCTCGGTGCCGCCGACCACAGCGCTGCCCGAACCGGTGTTGGGTCGGGCGGTAATCTTTGCGGTCTCAAGCGCCTGGGCGGTCGTGGGCGCATATGCCCCCGCGCACACCAGCGCGAGCGCCACGGCCATGACGCAGGCTAGCTTTTGGAGCAAAGCGGGCAGTGGAAAACGCCGACCCATGGCCCCTTCGTTCAATCGAGACAAGGTGGCTCCTATCGTAGAAGTTGCCGGCAAAACGAGACGGAAACGCTCTCCGTCGAGAGAAGCGCAAAGGCCCTCTCCGCAAAACGGAAAGGGCCTACGCGCAATCAAGCATCTATTTACTTGATGTTGTACTTAGCCATGAGGGCGTCAACGGTACCGTCGTCGGTCAGGTCCTTGATGGCCTGGTTGATGTCGTTCTTGAGCTTGGTGTTGCCCTGGTTGATGGCGATGGCGTACTCCTCGCCGGTGCTAATCTGCTTGATGGTCTGGCAGGTGTTGAACTGCTCGGCGGTCAGCTGGCTGGCAACGGAGCGGTTGGTGACTACGGCGTCGCCCTTATCGGACTGCAGGGCGCTGAAGCACTCGGTAGCGTCCTTGTAGGGGACGATCTTGGCCTTGGGGAAGTTCTCCTGGGCAAAGGCCTCGGCGGTCGAACCAGACTGGACGATGATCGTGGCGTCAGCATTGTTGAGCTTCTCGCTGTAGTTGTCGGCCGTGATGTCGGTGTTATCGACCTTGGTCACGATAGCCTGATCGTCCATGTAGTAGGAATCGGAGAAAGTGACTTCCTTCTCACGCTCGGGCGTGTCGGTGATAGCCGCGATGGAGACGTCATATTTGGCGCCCGAAGCGACGCCCGGAACCAGCGTGTCAAAGTCATTGTTGACATACTCGACATCCAGGCCCAGCTTGTCGCCGATAGCCTTGATGAGCTCAAGGTCAAAGCCCTGATAATCGCCGTTGTCATCCTTGTACTCAAACGGCGCGTACTCGGCAGAAGTGCCGACGGTGAGCGTACCGTCCTTGACGAGCGCGTACTCCTTGGAGCCGTCGACCTTCTCGACCTTAGCGTCGTCAGAGCTGCTGGAACTGGCATCAGAACCAGAGGTGGCGTTGGACGAGCCGCAGCCCGTCAGAGCGAGGGCGAGCGCCATAGCACCCGTGGCGGCAAATGCGCCAAGCTTCTTCAGCTTCATAATCAGTCTCCTTCCAAAGACCCCACGTGATTCAGGGGTCTGCAAAAACTGAGGGTTATTATGCACCCGCTTGGAAGAATCCGCAATTAGAAAACTGATTGAAACAAACCCATAACGTGAATGGAGCACTCCACTTTATGACAGTCATCACTGCTGCAATGACCTTAACAATTTGATTTCAGCCGCATAACCTGCAAGTTCGTTCGGTGTCTCCAAAATGAATGGCAATGCGCGCAAGCGGCCATTCGATACAATATTCTGCATAACCTGCATACCGCCGCCAAACTCTTCACTACCCAGGTAGCCCTTGCCGATACACTCGTGGCGATCCTTATGGGCGCCGCAGGGATTCTTGGAGTCATTGATATGCACGGCGCGCAGGCGTTCGATACCCACCACACGATCGAACTCGTCAAGCACACCGTCAAGATCGTGGACGATGTCATAGCCGGCGTCATTCACATGGCAGGTGTCCAGGCAAACGCCCAACTTGGCCGACAGCTCGGGGCGCTTGTCGGCAACGCCCTCGATGATGAGCGCCAGCTCCTCAAAGCTGCGGCCCACCTCGGTGCCCTTGCCGGCCATGGTCTCGAGCAGCACCGTCGTCTGCTGCCCCTCAAACATCACCTGGCACAGGGTGTCGACGATCATCTGAATGCCGGCGTCGGAGCCCTGCCCCACATGCGCACCGGGATGGAAGTTGTAGTAGTTGCCGGGCAGCGCCTCCATGCGCCGCAGGTCCTCTGCCATGGCCTCCAGGGCAAACTCGCGCGCCCGCTCTTTGGCTGAGCAGGGGTTATAGGTATACGGGGCATGAGCCACGAGTGGGCCAAAATCATTTTGCGCCATAAGCTCGCGCAGGGCGGCCACGTCATCCATGTCAAGATCTTTCGCCTTGCCGCCGCGCGGGTTGCGCGTAAAGAATGCAAAGGTATTGGCGCCAATTGACAACGCCGTCTCTCCCATCGCCCGATAGCCCTTCGTCGTGGATAGATGACACCCGATCGTCAGCATCCCCAGCTCCCCCTCATCAGTTGCGGTGAAATAGTTCCTGTCGATGCCTTATTCTGCCGCAAACAGGAACTATTCCACCGCAAGTTATAAAAGGGGCATCAGAGATGCGGGGCACCAAGCACTACGGCTACGGGCGCCGGCGTCATGATCCCTCACGCGTCAGCGCCAGGTCCTAGAGGGCTAGACGGATTGCTTCGATAATACGCGCGCAGCGCTGTGTGGCGGCAAGGGGCATGACGGGACTCTCGAGTTTCCCCGC
>CAUGJN010000022.1 GCA_959599635.1 uncultured Collinsella sp. | reverse complement strand
GCAGTAGGCACAAGCAGCAGTTCACCCTTGTAAAGCACTGCGTATACAGAAAGGTAATAAGAAGTGTTAGCAAAAGGAGCAAACGAACAATCCGGCCATTAGATCCTTTTTCCTGCTCCATAAACTCACTAACCACGGAGTGGAAAAACGCTACATACGCTGCCGTCTCCCAAACCCCCATGAGAATCAAGAAAGACCCCATATCCGCTTGACCAAAGTGGTTAAACGACATGAACCCGGACGCGTAGAAGCTTGAGGCTCCAAGACCCTCTCCGAGACTCCATGTAGCCGGTCTCAAGAGAGCGAAGCCGATGATAGCAATCCTCTCGTTACTGCCGTCGGCAGCAGTACCGACGGAAGCTGAACTGCCAACCATATCGAACAGACCAAACACTTGCGTATCCACGAGGATCTGGAACGCAGGCACCAAGGCGTATGCAATTGTCAGGATAAAATACAAGGCGACAAGCCAAAAGAAGGGACCCGAAACATCCGCTTCTCCTCTCATGACTGAAATAAGCCAGAACATCACTAAAACGAGAGGAAGGATTATGAAGAGCGCCTTATTATCGTTGAGTGTCGCAAGATAGAAGGACAGGACGATAAGGCAGACGTTGTAAGCGATGGCAAGGGATGGCCAGAGAGGACCCCGAAGCCTCCTAATCCAGACGAAGTTGTAGAGCACGACGAATGAAGTGTAAAGGGCCACCGCATGGACGGACGCATAAGAGAACAGGCCGGAGATATTGTCCTCGAAGTAACTGATGTCGTTCGTTGTCGCAGCGATCATCCCATGGGTAGAGTACTGGATAAACATGATCGCCATATTGAGAAGCAGTATGGCGTTGAAGACCGGAAAACCTGCATCAAAGAGTCCAAGAAGAAAATCCCTCTTGTTAGTGACCAAAAGAAAGAAGTAAAGCGTATAGACAAACGGGTAGAGGAGCAGCAAAATATTCGCCCTAAACGTTTCCATATTGCCACCCAAGAGGGCACCAGACAGCCACCCTGCAACGGTAATCAGCCCAAGTAGTAGCGCTCTACCGCTATATTTCCATCCGGAGAAGAGCGCCCTCACGCAAATCATGCCGGTAATTACCCAGTTGAGGTATCGCCCCAGACCATAGTACTCAAGGAAGAAAACCTGCGCCAAGATACCTATAACGATCGTCGCATCCGCCAGGTCACCCATGCAAACGGTTAGAACGCCTTGCTTATTAGGGAGATACCAACGACCTCTTCGACCAGCCCGCTCCTCCGCTTTATTTATAACGAGCCTCGCATGCCTATGATCTTGCATTGAGTACCTCCAGCAGCACACGTTCAATCAGCCTCGTGTGCATGTGAACTCCCGTGTTGAGACCTACCGAGGAGCATGGAAGCAGGTCTACGATCTCATCTGAATCGACAAGATCGAGCGGACCAGGCTTTCCGCTCCTGAAACGATTGACCTCCCTGATAAGCCGGCTCTTATCCCTAAACAGCCCGATTAGCTCCTCCTCGTTATTCAGCACCAAACCGGACCCATGCTCAACGACAAAGTCGGCGACATTGCCTGCACATGCACTCGAAATCGTATAAGCGTTTGCGGAGTAAGATTCCATACAGGTGTAGCTATAGGTCTCTGGACAAGATGGCCACATGACAACGATGGCAATCTCGCACTCCCTGAGAGAGTCGGTCATGGCATTTGGGTGCTTCTCATCAAATTCGACAAACCGCTTGTTCATCCCTGGATACATATCGTTCGAGCTGTTGAAGACGAAGAACTCGTACTCTTGTTCATCGACCGCAGATACGAGGCGAAGCCAGGTCTCCCAGCCCTTTGTCTTCCTCGGCATCCCCAGAAAGGCAACCCTGATGCGCTCCCCTGCGTTCAGAGGACGTCTGTTGCCCAGATACTCTCCAAGCAGCTTTTGGTGCGGTATTACATCAACAAGGCCCTCGTATTGGGGCCTGAATGAGAGAAACCGATTCTTCGTATAGGTCGAAGGTGCAACAAAACGGAGATTTTTGATGGAGTCAAACAGCCCTTGGATCTTCGACTCCACACGAAGGCTGTTACTGAAGTGGGGGCATTTCTCGCAGGGAGCGTCGCCGAGCCTTGAGCTGTCACAAAAGCCGCTCCTATTTTGGAGGTTATAGCTTGTACAACACAGGTAATAGTCGTGGAGAAAGGCCCTGACCGGTGTTTTGCCTGTAACTTTTAGCAG
Organism: uncultured Collinsella sp.; assembly: GCA_959599635.1. Taxonomy (GTDB): domain Bacteria; phylum Actinomycetota; class Coriobacteriia; order Coriobacteriales; family Coriobacteriaceae; genus Collinsella. The sequence goes on along the minus strand of CAUGJN010000022.1, from coordinate 19,860 downwards.
TTCGGAGACTTTCTCAAGGCTCACGTACAGAAGGTGGTGGATATGAAGCTCAAGAAGGCTGAAGCCGCTTTTTTGCCAGCTGCAAAGGGCCTCGCACACCTGGGCAATACTGAAAACACCAGCCTCCACCCCGTCGACCGTAACCCCGAATTCGCAAAATAGCATCTGGTCGTCCCTGAACAGGGTCTTCTTAACCGAGTGGAGATAGACGTAACTTATGCCGTGCGACGCCATGGCCTGCTGACTCGCCATAATAGCCTTTGGGGTGCCGGTCTTGTCCTTGAGATAGTCGCAAAAGGCAAGCGCTAGGACGTACCCACTATTGTGCGGTTTGGGGATGCTTTTACTCATATCATCGCTTCCCAAACAAGAGGAGAGATCTATTGAAAAGGCCCTCTTGTAGACTGCCGAAATTCAGCCTCGAAGAGAAAGAAACCCTGCACCTAGCCATGAAAGAAGCGTCCATTTTCGATACCAACTCTCCAAGAGCACGCTCTGGAGGAAGAATGCAGTCGGAATAAGTTGAAAGAAGTCCAGTAACTTGCTTTGCAAGAGTAATCTCTCGCGGATGACAAAAACTATTGATTTTCTCAATCACTTTAGATGGTAAATCAGTACTCACACCGACCACATTACGACCATGCTGGCGATATCCCATATGAGGAGAAGCATCGAAAACAATCCGATAACCCAGCAGCACGCATAGATTAGCTATCAGCTTATCATGCATGATGACGGGATGGGGCAGCTCATGCAAGCAAACAACTTCCCAAATACGCCTATCAAATACTTGCGTACATCCCATAGGTGACCCAATGCAAAGCTGGTTGAGAGGGTCGTTATCTCGATAAGATATGCACCTTTGTTGCCCATAGGTTAACCGGCCCATCTCATTACCAGCTGAATCTACAAGTCTTGAATTGCAATGATAAAGAGCCAAATTCTCCTGCTTCTTAAGCTGTTTAATCGCAGTTATCAGTTTATCGCTATCCCAAATATCATCTTGGTCGGAAAACGCATAGTAATCAGCTTCGGGAGCATTCCGCAACAACGTCAAAAACCCTAAAGCAGGTCCTAGGTTTTCTCCTGTTAACAAAGTCAGACTGCCCTCATCTGCATAGCGCTGCAGAAGATCACGAGTACCATCAGATGACCCGTCATCACGGACAAAAAGACGTACGTCAACTTCAGCCTGCGAGAGAATGCTGTCAATTTGTTCTGAAATAAATGGGATGCCGTTGTATGACGCCATTAATACGACGCACTTTGGCACCTTGGAATTACTCAACATATGGATTACCTTATCATTAATGCCTAAAGCAAACGCTCTCGATGTGTTAACCCCTGAGCAAACCCAGTGCAAGCAGTATATCCTTGACCAAGTACTTGGCGCAGTCTTTTGGCCTCGCCCTGAGAACGAGTCGGTTAACCCGTACCCCGTTACGAAAGCCGTCCATAAAGGTATTTCTTTCTATAGGCTTCGTCGAAGGACGTTGAAGCTGTTCATTGTTGGCCACAGCTAGACCAGGATCAACCGGCAAAAGCTCAAGGTCCGTCATTTCTAACAGTTCTCGACCCTTGTCTGTCTGCACAAGTGCGAGGGATATCCCGTTCGCGACCTCATCAGAAAGCTCGCTACCCCATGAATCGCCAAGCGTAATATCGGAGACACGATCACCCTTGGCGTAGCGGCAGGAGTAGCAGCCTTCCGTATACGGTAAACCCGAGAGGAAAGCAATCGAGTAGCGATCGCGGACACCCGTCCTACCCACAGTTTCAGCTCCGCGATAGCGGAGCTGAAACTGGACTTTCTTTCGAAAGTCCAGTATCAGCTCATTAGACAGGTTGTTACCTGTCTCTTCCAAGAATCGGCTCAGGACCTTGGGGGACGGTGAACCATGACAGATAAGGTCGATGGTGTAAAGGGAATCGGCTAAACGGCTTCCAACGAAGTTACGCATCGCAGCAACCTGACAAGGAAGACCGATAAAGAGAACCCTTTGACCACCTTGCAGGGCCTCCCTAACCTCGCGGTACGCACCAAGCGGATTGCTTTTGACGTATTTGGAGCCTTGGGCCCTCCTCAAGTAATCCGCATCAGAAGTGAGGTGGAACCGGAACTCACCGCCCTCCTGTGCACATGAACACACTAATCCATTTGACGCCACAAACGCCTCCGAGATGGCCGTAGCCAGACCCCCGGACGAAGATGACATTCTGAGCGATGTATCTTTCGCCCACCCCTGTAGCCACTCGAGAGGACGCAACGAAGATGGGGATACCATCTGGGGACACGTTTTCTCGCACAGTCCACATCCCACGCACCTTGTAGGATCAATACGGGCGTTATACGCCTCAATCGTATCCTCAATGGCAATCGCTCCATGTCGGCATGAATCGACGCAGGCCATACAGCCAGCGCACATATCCTTCTTGCATACCGTCCTAGTGCCAACGTTTGACAATGCCCTACTCCTCAATCATGCTCTTGAGCTGCGCTAGGGACTTCTCCCTCTCCGCACCCATCACATCGTTGACCCGACCAAAGTCAATCTGCTTGGATGCTAACTCGACATCATCTAGATTCTGAAGCACTCTGTCCGTGAGGTCCGTGAGTCGCAGAATACTCACGTTCCTGCTCGAGGTTCCGTTCTTGGGCAGCACTTCTACCAGCGGCGTATTGAGATTTATGGCAAAAGCCGTACCGTGGAACGAGTCCGTGACTAGGCATGCTGCGTTGTCGACATACGAGAGAAACTCAGCAAGCGTCGGCAGCCACTTGAACTTGCCCTCGCGTGAGGCCTGGTGCAGGCTTGCGGAGATCCGTATCAGGGGCAAGCCAAGCTTTTTGGCAACCTTCACGGCGTACTGCCCCACCGTCGGGTCGCTGTGAATCTGGTAGACGAGGATGTATTCGCCCTTCGGAGCAGGTGCCGCCATCCTTCTCCACGCCTCGCCATCAAGCAGCAGCGTGGGATCGACAACCTGTCCGGCCTCTATGCCCCACGAGGCAAGCTGCTCGCGCGCGGCATCCTCGCGTACGAACACGGCCTCATATGCTCGAAGGTCCTCGAGAAACCTGGGGCGCACGCTATCCGGGATATTCTTCTTACCAAAGCTTGCCGCATATGAGATGCGCCTTGAGCCCTCGGGAGCAAACTCAAGCGCGTATGACAGGTCGTATGCGCCCGAGCTGATGGGACCCCACACCTGATCGCTTCCAGTCATATAGACATCGGCCTTGGGCGGATTAGCCTTCAGCTCCTCCAGGGATGCATAGTGAGGGCTCATCTTAAGCAGCTGGGAACGCTCACGCGCAAACCGCTTGCCCGCCACCCTTGTCTCAGGCTCCATCAGAAGTCTGTAGACAGACTTCTTCAACGGGTTCCCGTTCCAGGACGGCTTTGTCGAAAGAAGCGTCCTCACCTGCTGGGATACGTCCTCACAAGCAGGTACATAGTCCATAATCTCGAACTCATGCCCCAAGCTCTCTACCGCTCGTTGTGTCGCATATGCCTGGAGCAGGGAGCCATAATTAGAGATTGCGTGCCTGGTTATGCAGGATACTTTCACGTGTTTCCTCCGATTGATATCGAGCAACCGCTATTTCTGAATTTTTGCATTCGATTTTTCCACCCGGCTGCACTACAGCGCCTCCTCAGTCTCGTACACGTGCGCGTCGGCTCGGCTTGCGTCGGAAAGGCCGTCGTTGATCGCGGCGTGCATGTCGCAGGTGGAAAGAGCGTCCAGCTCCTCCTTCGTCACCTTGCCCGACTCGTAGTCGCGCACGATGGGGAGCTCGTGCATGTCGAACTTCTTGCCGGGCTTGAGCTTGTGCGCCAGCACCCACGACGCGGGTTTCCAGATGTACTTGTGCATGGCAGGAGACACGGAGCCGATCATCCAGCAGTTGCGGTCGCAGTGGCGCACGCAGCCGCGCACTTTCTCGGCCTGGGCGCTCTCCCACAGCTCATCCCAAGACTCGTCGTTAAGGTTGCCCATAACGAGCTTCTCCTTGGTGCCGTTGCAGGGCATGACGTCGCCGTAGGGGTCGATGAAGAACGTGTCGAACGCCATATCGCACGGGAGCAGGCGCTTCTGCCCATAGATGTAGTTGATGAGGCCCATGTTGAAGTACGCGCGGAACCACTTCTTGGGCTCGTTGGACTTGAGGAGCTCGTTTACCAGGTCCTCGAAGTTCTGGGCCACCATGGGACGGTCCTTGATGATGTTCTTCGCCTCGACAAAGTAGAAGCTGTTGTGCAGGCTGGCGGTGGCGAACTCCATGCCGAGCTCGTCGGAAAGCTTGTACAGCGGCACCAAGTCCGCAGCGTTGCGATCCTGCACCGTCATGCCAAAGCCCACGTCCGGGTGCTTCATTTCCACGAGCTTCTTGAGCGTCTCGTAGCCGCGGTTGAAGCCGTTCTGGAGACCGCGGATCTCATCGTTGGTCTGCTGCAGACCCTCGATGGAGATGCGGATTCCCACCTGGGGGAATTCCTCGGCAAGGGCGATGATGCGGTCGGTGAAGAAGCCGTTGGTGGAGATGACGATGCGGTCGGACTTCTTGTACAGCTCGCGCACGATATCCGCAAGGTCGGTCCTGATGAAGGGCTCGCCACCGGTGATGTTGGTGAAGTACATGCGCGGGAGCTTCTTGATCACGTCGAGGGAGAGCTCCTCCTCCGGACGGCTGGGAGCCTTGTAGCGGTTGCACATGGTGCAGCGCGCGTTGCAGCGGTACGTTACGATTACGGTTCCGTTGAGTTTCTTCTCGGCCATGGGTTAGGCCACCACCTTCCGGTCAATTAGTTCTTGATACAGGGAGACGAGATTCCGGATGTATTTCTCTTGATTACAGTTCTCTGCCACGAATGAACGGCAATGCGCGCTCATCGCGGCGTAAGCCGCAGGTTCGGCGGCCACCGCCGCACCCCTACGGATTGCATCTGCGAGTCCTGCCTCATCGTGGGCTTCAGTCAGGAAGCCCGTTTCACCCTCACGTACCAGCTCGGGTATTCCGCCCATGTTCGTACCGATAACGGGCTTGCCCGCGGCGAGTGCCTCGAGAACCGCATATGGCGCGTTCTCGAGCCACTCTGACGGCGCAGCCGCCAGAGTGGCTCGATTCACAAGTCCGCGCAGGGCGTCACCGGTTTTATATCCAACCAGCTCAATCCTCGAGCTTATTTCGTTTGGCATTGCGGAAACTTTGACCTTCACAGCATCACATTCAGGGCCATCGCCTGCAATAACAAGACGCCAATCAGGGATCACCGGTGCCGCCTTCTCAAAAGCATGCACGAGCGTTAACACGCCTTTCTCGCGAGAAAGGCGTCCCAGATACAGCATGTAGGGATCTTCATTATTTTGGTTGGCAACTTCCCGTGACATCGAATCGGGATTCAGGAAATTCCGCATGAGGACAAGCTGACGCTCGGGAAGCCCCGCTTCAATAAACTTGTTCCGCATGAACTCACTCGGGCAGATGATGCGATCGAGACGTGAATAGGTTTTGTGCCGTTTAAGCCACTCCGCCTCAGCCACCGCTAACGCGCTTTTTGCGATCGAACCCTTTACGCACTTCTTCTTAAGGCAATTGCCAAAATGACCCCCGAGACACGAATCGCAAACGTTGCCCTCGGAATCAAGCATAAGATAGCTCGGGCAAGCAAGAATCAAGTCGTGCGAGGTATACACAACCGGCGTTGGATGCTGCTTTAGCCAAGGAGCGTCCAAGATGGAAAACGTAATCTGCCTATGAGTGAGATTGAGATGGATTACATCGGGCTGGAATTCACGGCACAGCGCATCGAACTTCTCGCGCGCCTCTTTGGAATACACAAGTGCCTGCGCGGCCTTCGCCTTATCGACAATAGAGCTCGGTCCGTTATAGTCGCGATTCGTTACAAAGTAACGCGACCACTCAGTCGGCTCATTACGCTCATCCTCCATGCTGAAGAAGGCAACTTCATGCCCAAGAGCGCGAAGACCATCGGCAAGAGCAAAGTAGTACGTCTCGCTTCCACCCTTGCGCCAATGAAACTTATTTACAAGAAGGATCTTCATTACGCAACACCCTCATACAAAGCAAGCGTCCTTTGGATGACGCTGTTCCAGTCATAGCCATTAATCGCGCGGTCACGTGCCATGGCACCCAGCCTCTCCGCTTGGGCAGAATCCGCTATCAGGCCTTCAAGCACGTCGCGCAGCGCCCCCGCGTCTCCGTGTGGGAACGTGAGCCCGCAACCCTGCAGAACATCCGCGCACTCGGGAATATCCGAGGTAACGCATGCCGCACCGTGAGACATGGCCTCCAGCAAGCTCATGGGCAGGCCCTCAACGTCGGAGGGGAGCGCGTAGCAATACGCGTTGGAGTACAGCTCGGAGAGCAGGTTGCCCTCAACGTGGCCCGTAAAGAGCGCGCGGGGGTCGGACGCGGCAGCCTCTTTGAGCGCCACGGCGTAGTCGTCCGTATCGGAGGAGTCGCCCGCGATAACCAGGCGCTTATCCGTCTTTACCTGCTTGTACGCCTCCACCAACAGTTCCGGTCGCTTCTCGGGCACAATGCGACCGAGGTAGAGGACATAGGAGCCCTGGGTGAGCCCCAAGCGCTCGGAGATCTCCTTCGCGGGAAGATCCGCCTCGGGAGTGATGCCGTTGGGAATGAGCGTAGCCTCGCGGCCGTAAGCCTCCTTGAAGTACTCCTGATTGCCCCGGGAAAGCACGATGAGCGCATCCGCGCACTTGGCCGCCGTCGCCTCGCCGAACTTGATGTACTTGGAAGCCAAGCCGCCCCATTTTGCACGCTGCCAGTCCAGGCCGTGGATCGTTGCCACGGTCCTGATGTCCGCGGAACGCGCAAAACGAAGGGGGACACACGGCCCCTCTGCGTGATAGTGAATTACGTCTGCCCCGTCTTTGATGGCGGCCCTTGTTGCGGCAAAGCTGCTCGTGAGCGCAGAGAGCCCCTTGATGTCCAGCGCCTTTACGGGAACGATGCGGTAGCCATCCTTCTCGTAGGGCTCGGAAGGAGCTCCTTCGCCCATACGGTCGTAGCAGGTTACTTGGTGACCAAGGTCTGCCATACGGCGAGCAAGCTCGCCTACCACCACTTCTACGCCGCCCTCGCGCGAACCCGTTCTCTTTTGGCCTATCATGGCGATGCGCATGCTACACGGCACCTTCCCCAGAGAACATCGTCTTCAGCGTGCCGAATATCAACCGCAGGTCCTGGCGCAGGCTGCGATTCTCTATATAGCGAAGATCCAGCTCAACCATTTCTTTGAAGCCCAGGTAGCTGCGGCCCATTACCTGCCAAGGACCGCTGCAGCCGGGTTTTACCGCCAGGCGCTTCATGTCGTGCTCGCTGTACAGGGCAACCTCGCGCGGCAGGCCGGGGCGCGGGCCAATGAGGTTCATTTGGCCCAAGAACACGTTGATGAGCTGGGGCAGCTCGTCGATGCTGTGCTTGCGAATGAAGTTACCCACACCGGGAATAATGCGCGGGTCGTGCTTCATTTTAAACATGGGGCCAGTGGCCTCGTTTTGGGCCTGCAAGTCCTTGAGCATTTGGTCTGCGTTGGGAACCATGCTGCGGAACTTGTAGATCTTAAACAGGTAGAACGTGCCGTCTTTGCGCACGCGGCCCACGCGCCACTGTGAATATAGGGGGCTGGCGCCCGGGCTCTTTATGCAAATGACCACGCTCAGAATTACCCCGGGAATAAAGAGCAACACCAGGGCTCCGCCGGCGGCGACAATGTCCACCGTACGCTTAACAACGCGGTAGAGCCTGTGCCCAAGCTCGGGCTTCACGCCGGAGTTGGCACCGCGCAGCATCTTGTACGCTTCTTCGTTTGTAAGGTAATCCCCCGCAGCACCGGCTGCGGCAGTAACGGAATTCGCCGTGGCGGCCGTGCGCGTCTCCCGCGCGCCCTGTGCCATGGTCATCATCGTAGGCTCCAAGAGCCCCTCCCCTGATACTTTTTGCCTTCGGTCGTCCGCTTGCGAGCTTGCAGCTAGGCGATCGCTCTTCTGTGATTGCGCATAACGCGCTGCTCTTTTGAAAGCACCGCAAGGCCAACGCGGGTGGTTACGCGTCGGCCGCACAAGTCGAGCTCCAAAAAGGCAGTGCTCTTGCGTCTGTTAATGGTTTTGATAAGGGCCTCGTGCCCCAGCAGCGGGCCTGCCGTTACTACGACCTGGTCTCCATCCTTTAGAGCCTCGCTCATGGGCACCACGCGGTCTCCCCTATTGGTAAAGCTGCCAATGAGCTGGGTCTCTTCTTTTGCCAGCGGCACAAACCGACCGTCCTGGGAAAGCACCCGGGCAAAGTCGTCCATGCGCAGCAAATACTGTTGCACGGTGCGCGGATCCGCCGTATCGCAAATGAGATAACCGGGAAAGAGCGGCTTGGTCGTGCTGACCCATTCGCGGTGTAGCTTGATCTCGGTTTGATATTGGGGATAAAAGAGCTCCTGCATGACGCCAGCCGGCACCACGCGCTCGATGCGCTCGCGCATTACGTCTTCGCGACCGTTAATGACCTGGATCACATACCACACGAGCACCACCCCCTTGCTGTCTTACGTGTGGCTCACGGGGTTTGGGTATGGCTTCGCAAGGGCGCTTGTGCGTGAAGGCGCTCCATATTCAAACCCTGAGCCCAGTCAGACAAGCACGTGGCTCTGCCCCACCGTGAACGGTATGTATAAATGCAACGCTGAGGTCACAGACACGTATCGTAAGAATGCCTGCAACCTCAGCTGACTGCGTGCGAGCCGGTCAAGTAATTTCAAAACTGGACCGCACGCAAACAGCTGAAGGACTGCCGCGGTTTGCCGTAACAACTTATTGCACCTTCTAATGCGAACTTATAAATAGCCGCAAAAGCAAGTGCAAAACGTGCATGGCAATCGATATTGGAGCTCGTGGTTTTTCTAACACCGCCGTTACGGCCGGATGCTGATCGACCCTGCGCTTTGCGACTTGCTGGAGCCGCGAGCACAGTTGAACTCATGTAACGTTAGGTATCCTAGCACAAGCTGGTAGCGAAACTGATTTGGCTTGTGGTGGACAACATATCGTTCATTTAGCGTGTTCAAGGGGGTTGTTTTGGGATGTTGTTCACATTGGCGCAGGATATTGGGGTGCTAGCGGAGGTTATGGATGCTCCTGAAGCCCGAATTGACCAGCGAGGCGTACTGGTAATTGCGTTTGTCCAACAAACTATGTACAGACATGGGAAATAAATTGTGCAACTTTTTGTTGGCGTAGGTGGGGTTTGCAGCGCGTGGTGTTTTGGCATGAAAAAAGGCCTTCGGAATTCCGAAGGCCTTTGCATTCACGATGGTGGAGACGAGGGGGATCGAACCCCTGACCTCTTGACTGCCAGTCAAGCGCTCTCCCAGCTGAGCTACGCCCCCGTGACGAGGAGATACTATAGGGGAAGTTGGCGTGGGGTGCAAGGACTTTTTTGGGTCAGACTCTAAATGTCTCTTGATATAGGTAAGCGATGGCGGTGCCGGTATGGACTTGGATCGTGGCTGTTGACCTGACGACGTTGCTGATGCCGGTGTCGGCCAACAAACCCAGCGGGGCGTGATTTAGTTCCCATTCTAGGCCGTGTTCGCTTACCTCGGTGTTAGGGGCAATGGCGATGATGGAGAACGTCTTGCCCTCGTGGCCTTCGATGGTCCACGATTCGCCTGCGCGAAGGATGCGGGCGACAACTTTGTCCTCGGCAATCCAGACTGGGGCATCCTCGTAGCCTGCGAGCAGGCCCAGTACGGATAGCGCCATATCAGGACGGCCACCCGTGGCGCAGGTCGCAACCACTTCGGCACCCGGCCAGCGACGACGGACGGAATCGAGCGCCAGCGCCAGATCGGTATAGTCCTTGTACGGGTCGTGGCGCTCAACTTCAAAGTCGGTGGCGTCATCGACCAACGCGCGACCGGCGTCGCTCACCGTGTCGGCATCTCCTACATACACGTCGCACCCCAGTCCCGCGACCAGCAGCGCGTCGAGTCCGCGGTCCACGGCAACAACGTAATCGCACTCCCCTGCTAGCCTACGCAACAGATCCGCGCTCACCACCACGAGCGAGCCGCAGACCACTAATACCTTGCAAGCCACAGCCCTCGCCTAGCCCTCAAACTCAAGAACGCTGACCAGGTACAGGTCCTCGTAGCTGTCGATAAAGATATCGCAGTTGGCGCGCACATCGTCGCGCTTCATGCGGCCGTGCGGATCATAAATGCCCACGCGCTTAAAGCCGGCGGTGCCAGAGCTCTTAAGGCCAAAGACGGCGTCCTCAAACACCCACACGCGCTCAAATTTGCATCCGTGGCGCTCCTCCAAGCGGCGCAGCGCCAACTCGTAGACATCGGGGAACTGTTTGGAGCGTCCTGCCTCGCCCGTCGTGGTAACAAACTCCATGTAAGCATCGAGCCCGGCACCCGCAAGCGCAGACTTAACCAGCTCGGCCGGTGTGGACGTAGCCACGCACATGGCAATACCGGCCTCCTTCGCCTGCTCCAAAAATGCAAGCAGACCCTCGCGTGGCGGCACCTTAGAGTAGCCATCGATCAGAATGTCGCTCAGCTCGCGATACAGCTCCTCGCCATTTGCGCCAATGCCCCAGGTGTCGTGGTAGGCCTGGCACTCGTCCTCGAGCGACAAATGCTCAAACTGGGCAAAATCGTCGACCGTCACGTCAACTCCGTGGCGGTGCAATAACTCGGGCTGGGCATAGGCCCAAACGGGGGTGCTATTAACCAGCGTGCCGTCGCAATCGAAAATAAAAGCGACATTGGGAGCGGCGGTCTGGGACATAAATGTACCTTTCGATGTCAAATGGTAAACAACCTGCTAAAAACGTTTTACCAAACGTCAAACCAACAATCAAAAAACCCTTATTGGTAAAGCTGTCAAGAGTTTTACCACGGCAATTCTGCCAGTGGTCTAAACATGGCGCTTACCGATTAAACGCCGCCCTAAAACCACTTTCCTTCATAAAAGTAACGTACAGGTGTTATCGTAGTTTCTGCCGAAAGTTCCACCGAGCACGCGAGGTGGAACGAATCATAGAACTATCGCCGTCCCTTCGATTCGTGCAGCCTTGGACCTTTCGCATCTAGTCACCAAGGCAACACGCTGCCGCGTCATGATGGGATCAAACGTGAGCGATACAAAGCTAAAGCCAACGGCTAAAAAGCCCGCAACCCGTAAAGCCGCCCCGCACGCACCGGAGCTCACCAAGGACGATGTCTATCTATTTGGCATCGGCACGTGGGAGCGCAGCTGGGAAAAGATGGGCGCGCACCCCGACACGCAGAACCGTACGCGCGGCTGGCGCTTTTGCGTTTGGGCGCCCGATGTAAAGAGCGTGCATGTCATTGGTGAATTTAACGACTGGGATGAGGAAGCCAACCCTCTGGTGCCCGTGCATACGAGCGCTATTTGGGAAGGCTTTATTCCTGGCGCAGAACAAGGTCAGCTCTATAAATACCTTATCGAGACCAACGAGGGCGAAAAGCTCTACAAGGCCGATCCGTATGCCTTTAAGGCCGAGTGCCCTCCTGGAACGGCGAGCGCGCTGTGGACACTCGACGGCTATAAGTGGAACGACGCCGCATGGCTCAAGCGCCGCGCTGGCCACAACCACATGTCGCAGCCGCTCAACATCTACGAGGTGCATATTGGCTCGTGGAAGCGCCACGGCGATGCGCCGCAGGGCGAGCCGGACGAGTACGGCAACTACCCAGGCCCCATGGACCCCTTCCCCGCGCAGCGCGGCGAGTTTTACACCTACGACGACCTGTCGGTGGAGCTCGTGGACTACGTGCGCGACATGGGCTACACGCATATCGAGGTCATGCCGCTCATGGAGCATCCCTTCGATGGTTCCTGGGGCTACCAGACGACCGGCTACTATGCCGCCACGTCGCGCTATGGCGACCCGCAGCAACTCATGCACTTTATCGATGCGTGCCACGAGGCGGGCATCGGTGTGATCATGGACTGGGTGCCCGGCGGTTTTTGCGCCGACTCCCACGGCCTTGCTACCTTTAACGGCCATATGCTGTTTGAGCACGAGATTCACCCCAACTGGGGCACGCACAAGTTCGACTTCGCCCGTGGCGAGGTCCGCTCCTTTCTGGTCTCCAACGTGCTGTACTGGCTCGAGAACTTCCATGTTGACGGCATTCGCATGGACGGCGTGTCCAGCATGCTGTACCTCAACTTTGGCATTGATGATCCCGGCCAAAAGAAGTTCAACAAGTACGGTACCGAGGAGGACCTGGACGCCAGCGCGTTTATCCGCCAGGTCAACTGCGCTGTGGAGGCCCACTTCCCCGACGTGATGATGATGGCCGAGGAGTCCACCGCGTGGCCGCTCGTGACCTATCCGCCGCAGGACGGCGGCCTGGGCTTCCACTACAAGTGGGACATGGGCTGGATGAACGACACCCTGCACTACATGCAGACCGATTTTCCGTGGCGCCCCGGCAACCACGGGCTGCTCACGTTCTCCATCATGTACGCCTTTACCGAGAACTTTATTTGCCCGCTGAGCCACGACGAGGTCGTGCACGGCAAGTGCTCGCTGATCGGCCGCATGCCGGGCGACTGGTGGCGCCAGTTTGCCGGCCTGCGCACGCTGGCCTTCTACCAGATGACGCACCCCGGTGCCAAGCTCAACTTTATGGGCAACGAGATCGGCCAGTTTATTGAGTGGCGCTACTACGAGTCCATCCAGTGGTTCCTGACCGAGGAGTACGAGACCCACCGTCATCATCAGGCGTTTATCAAGGCGCTCAACCACCTTTACACCGCCGAGCCCGCCCTGTACGAGCGCGGCTACACCGACGACGGCTTTACCTGGATCGACGCGGACAACTCCAAGCAGTCCATCGTGAGCTTTGTGCGCCAGGGCGAGGACGTCGATGACGACCTAGTGATCCTGATTAACTTTGACCCGGCGAGCTACGAGAGCTTCCGCGTGGGCGTGCCGCGCGAGGGTGACTGGGAGGTCATCTTTGACTCCGACCGTCCCGAGTTTGGCGGCAGCGGCTATGCCGGCGAAGAGCCTTACACCTGCTCGAGCGAGCCCTATCCCTGGAACGGGCAGATGGACTCCATCGAGATTAAGGTGCCCGGGCTGGCTGGCGTGGTGCTTAAGCTCCTCGGCCCCAGCAGCTATAAGCCGCCTGTGGTCGAGGAGCCCAAGAAGGCGACGCGCAAGCGGGCGTCCTCGGTGAAGCCCAAGCCTGCGGCTGCCAAGAAGGCTCCGGCTAAGGCGAAGGCCACGACGACCAAGGCCAAGGCCAAGGCTGCCGCAAAGCCCGCTGCTAAGGCCGCAGCCAAGAAACCGGCTGCCAAAAAGGCCGCTACCAAGGCCAAGTCTGCTTCTGTTAAGCCGTCTGCCAAGGATGCGTAACAAAACCGTTACAGCTGTAATTAACCGCCCCGCGGGGGCGTAGGATACATGTCATAACCGTTCCGGGAGAAACATCCCCGGGGGAAAGGAACGTATGAATAAGATCTTCGACAACAAGCAGGAGTTTACCGAGCTCTATCGCGATGCCGTCATGAGCATCAGCGGCAAGAGCGTCGAGGCCGCCAGCGACCTCGACCGCTTTAACGCCCTGGCCAAGCTCGTGGCCGAGAAGGCGCGCACCGTTGCCACCAAGAGTGACGCCCGCGTCACCGCCGAGGGCAAAAAGCGCGTGTACTACTTCTCGATCGAGTTTTTGATCGGCCGCCTGCTCGACAACTACCTGCTCAACTTTGGCGTGCGCGACATGGTCGCCGAGGCGCTCGACGACATGGGCTTTGATCTGTCCGTCATCGAGAACCAGGAGCCCGATCCGGCGCTGGGCAACGGTGGCTTGGGCCGCCTGGCCGCATGCTTCTTGGATTCCATGGCAGCCGAGGGCATCGCCGGCTACGGCAACGGCATGCGCTACCGTTACGGTCTGTTTAAGCAGGAGATCGTCAACGGCAGCCAGGTCGAGGCCACCGACGAGTGGCTCACCCACGGCTATCCCTGGGAGGTCCGTCGTCAGGATAAGGCCGTGACCATTAAGTTTGGCGGCCGCGTCGAGGGCTTTGAGGAGAACGGCCGCACGTTCTACCGCACGGTAGACACGCAGGACATCCTGGCCGTCCCTTATGACATCCCCGTCGTGGGCTATGCCGGCGAAACCGTCAACAAGCTGCGCGTCTGGGCCGCCGAGCCGGTCGAGGAGCACTTTGATCTGGAGGCCTTCAACCGCGGCGACTATGCCCAGGCCGATGCCGAGCGCGCTGAGGCCGAGGCCATCAGCGCCATCCTCTACCCTAACGACGCCGGCGAGCACGGCCGTCTGCTGCGCCTGAAGCAGGAGTACCTGTTTGTTTCGGCCGGTATCTACAGCCTGCTCGACACCTTTGAGAAGGAGCACGGCGCGAACTGGGAGCTGCTGCCGCAGTTTGTAGCCATCCACACCAACGATACCCACCCCGCCATGTGCGGCCCCGAGCTCATGCGTATCCTCATCGACGAGAAGAAGCTCGAGTGGGATGACGCCTGGAACATCGTGACGCAAGTCGTGAGCTACACCAACCACACCATCCTGCCCGAGGCCTTGGAGAAGTGGCCTATCGGCACGTTCTCCAAGCTCCTCCCCCGCGTGTACCAGATCATCGACGAGATCAGCCGTCGTTGGCACGAGTCTTTCGACACCACGCAGGAGGGCTGGCAGGAGCGTCTGCGCCAGACCGCCATCCTGTGGGACGGCGAGATTCGCATGGCCAACCTGTCTGTGATCTGCAGCCACAGCGTCAACGGCGTGGCCAAGATCCATTCCGACATCATCAAGAACATCGTGCTCAAGGACTTCTATGCCCTGACGCCCGAGAAGTTCAACAACAAGACCAACGGCATCTCGCACCGTCGCTTCTTTGCCGAGGCCAACCCCACCTACGCCAGGCTCGTGACCGAGGCCATTGGCGATGGCTGGCTCAAAGACGCCTTTGAGCTTGAGAAACTCAAGGAGTTTAAGGACGACACCGAGTTCCTGAAGGCCGTGGGTGCCTCCAAGCGCGCCAACAAGGAGCGTCTGGCCGCCTACGTCAAGGCCGAGACCGGTCTGGTTATTGACCCCAACACCGTCTTCGATGTCCAGGTAAAGCGCTTCCATGCCTACAAGCGCCAGCTCATGAACATCATGAAGGTGATGGACATCTACAACCGTCGCATCGCCGACCCCAACTTCCACGTGACGCCGACGACCTTCATCTTTAGCGGCAAGGCTGCCTCGAGCTATACCTTCGCCAAGGAGACCATCCGCCTCATTAACTCCGTGGCCGACGTCATCAACAACGATGCCCGCGTGAACGAGGTCATGAAGGTCTGCTTTATCCCCAACTTCCGCGTGAGCAACGCCCAGCTCATCTACCCCGCCGCCGAGATCTCGGAGCAGATCTCCACGGCCGGCAAGGAGGCCTCGGGCACGTCCAACATGAAGCTCATGATGAACGGCGCCATTACGCTGGGCACCCTCGACGGCGCCAACATCGAGATTGCCGACCTGGCCGGCCGCGAGAACGAGGCCATCTTTGGCCTGACCGCTCCCGAGGTCGAGCAGCTCTGGGCGTCGAACAGCTACTTTGCGTGGGATACGCTCAACAACGATCGCGAGCGTCTGGGCCGCGTGATGGACGAGCTCAAGGACAACACCTTTGCGGGTCTTTCGGGCAACTTCGAGAGCATCTACAACGAGCTCATGAACAACAACGACCCCGACCTGGTCATGGCCGACTTCCGCAGCTACGTCGACGCCTGGGAGAAGCTCACGAACAGCTACGGCGACCAGGAGACCTGGAACCGCAAGGCCCTGCTCAACACCGCCTCCTCCGGCTGGTTCTCGAGCGACCGCACCATTCGCGAGTACCGCGACGAGATCTGGCACGCGTAAAGGCGCGCGAGCTCCCTTTGACGCACGGCATTACTCGACGGGTGCGACCGAGCGCCGCGCCCGTCGCTAATGGGTTTAGGAACATCGATGACAGAAGGAGAAATCGATGAGTAAGAAAGAATGCATCGCGATGCTCCTCGCAGGAGGACAGGGCAGCCGATTGGGGGCACTCACCCAAAAGATCGCCAAGCCGGCGGTTAGCTTTGGTGGCAAGTTCCGCATTATCGACTTTTCGCTGTCCAACTGCTCCAACTCGGGCATCGACACGGTGGGCGTTCTGACGCAGTACCGTCCCTACCTGCTGCATGCCTACGTGGGCTCCGGCGAGGCGTGGGATCTGGACAGCCGCGACGGCGGCGTGTCGATCCTGCCGCCGTACGAGACGCAGACCGGCGGCGCCTGGTATGCGGGCACGGCCGACGCCATTACGCAGAACCTCGACTACATCAAGGCCAACGACCCCAAGTACGTCCTGATTCTTTCGGGCGATCACCTGTATCGCATGGACTACCGCAAGATGCTCAAGACGCACATTGAGAACAACGCCGACCTCACGGTGAGCGTTATGCCCGTGCCGTGGGAGGAGGCCAGCCGCTTTGGCATCCTGACCACCGACCCCGAGGACGGCCGCATCACCAAGTTCACCGAGAAGCCCGATAAGCCCGATTCGAATCTCGCGTCCATGGGCATCTACATCTTCTCGGCCGACGTACTGATCGAGGCGCTCGAAGAGGACGCTCTGGACCAGCGCTCGAGCCACGACTTTGGTAAGGACATCATCCCCAAGCTCCTCGGCGAGGGCAAGCGCCTGTACAGCTACGAGTTCCACGGCTTTTGGAAGGACGTCGGCACCATCGCCAGCTTCCACGAGACTTCGATGGACCTGTTGGGCAACAACCCCGAGTTCGATCTGTTCGACAAGCACTTCCCCATCATGTCCAACATCACCACGCGTCCGCCGCACTACATTGGCCCGGACGGCCGCCTAGACGACTGCCTGGTCTCCAATGGCTGCAAGATCTACGGCACCGCTCGCCACTCGATCCTTTCGACCGATGTCATCATCGAGGAGCGCGCCGTGGTCGAGGACTCCGTGCTGCTGCCGGGTGCGCACGTTAAGAGCGGCGCGCACATCTGCCGCGCTATTTTGGGCGAGAACTCCACGGTCGAAGAGGGCGTGAAGCTCGGCTCTGTCGATACCACCAAGGATACGGCCGTCGTTGGAAATGACGTCGTTATCGGGAAGGGGGAATGATCCGATGATCAATCGCAAGGCCATCGGTTATATCACCGCTAACTACTCTTCGTCCTACGGCAGTGTCCTGCTCAAGGACCGCCCCATCGCGTCCGTTCCGTTTTTGGGCCGCTACCGCCTGATCGACTTCCCGCTGTCCAACATGATGAATGCCGGCATCAAGACCGTCGGCGTCGTCATGCCGGGCAACTACCGCTCGCTGATCGACCACGTGGGCTCTGGCAAGGACTGGGGCCTGGACCGCAAGAAGGGCGGCCTGTTCATGGTGCCCGGCAACGCGTATGGCACCACCAAGGGCGGAATGCGCTTCCTGCTGCGCGACATCATCTCCAACAAGACGCTGTTCCAGCGCTCGGAGAAGCCCTATGTCGTGATGATGGGCACCAACATCATCTTTAACATGGACCTCAACACCATCATCGAGGCGCACGAGAACTCCGGTGCCCAGATGACCGTGGTGTACTGCAAGGCCACGCGCAACGTCGATGACGAGACCAAGCTCGAGATTAACGAGAACGGTCGCCTGACGGGCGTGAGCGCCGGCGTCGTGTACGGCGACAACGCCTCCATGGACTGCTGCATCGTCAACCGCGAGACGCTGCTCGAGATCATCGACCACTACCAGGCCGCCGACTATCTGGACCTGCTCGAGGCGCTCCAGGGCGACTTTGGCAACATCGACGTGTGCAGCTACGAGTACAAGGGCGAGGTCGTGGGCGTGTTTAGCGAGAAGTCGCTGTATCGCCGCAGCATGGACCTGCTCGACCAGACCGTCGCCGACCAGCTCTTTGACCCCGAGCGCCCGATCCTGACCAAGGCTCACGACGTGCCGCCTTCGCGCTATGCGACCGGCAGCCACGCGTGCAACTCGATCATCTCAGCCGGCTGCATCATCAAGGGCACCGTGCGCAATTCGATCTTGTCGCGTGGCGTCGTGGTCGAGGAAGGCGCTTCGGTGACCAACTCGATCATCAACCAGAGCTGCATCATCAAGAGCGGCGCCCGCGTCGAGAACGCCATTCTGGACAAAAACAACGTGGTTCCCACCAACACCGAGCTTCGCGGCACGCCCGAGAACATCCTGGTGCTGGGCAAGGCTCCGTTAACTTCCGACACCACCATCGTACGTTAACGTTGGCACCGCAACATCGCTCGTAACATGTAGAATAGCCGCCCGGTTAGCGCCAGGCGGCTATTCTCGAATTGCAACATGGGAGACAATATGGCAGATTCCAGCAAAAAGATGCAGATCGTGTTTGCCTCGGCCGAGTGCGCGCCGTTTGTGAAGACCGGCGGCCTGGGCGACGTGGCGGGCTCGCTGCCTGCGGCGCTCGTGCGCGCCGGCGCCGAGGTTATCGTGATGGTGCCCAAGTACGCCACCATCAAGGACGAGTACAAGGCACAGATGGAGCACTTCTCCGACTTTTACGTGAGCCTGGGCTGGCGCAACGAGTACTGCGGACTCGAGAAGCTCGAGCACGACGGCGTCACGTATATGTTCGTGGACAACGAGCGCTACTTTGCGCGCGACTATCCGTACGGCTTCTTTGACGACGGCGAGCGCTTTGCGTTCTTCTCCAAGGCCATCACCGAGAGTCTGCAGCACCTGCCGGCCGGCTTTGAGTGCGACATACTGCACTGCAACGACTGGCAAACGGCACTGGCGCCCGTGTTCTTGCGCGAGTTCTACCAGGGCCTGCCGCTGTACGACCGCGTCAAGACCGTGTTCTCGATCCACAATGTGGCGTTCCAGGGCCAGTTTAGCGACACCGTGATGGAGGACATCCTGGGTGTGGCGCACATTCCGGCGGCCGCCTCGCAGCTGCGTTGCGACGCCTGCAGCATCAACTACATGCTGGGCGCCCTGCGCTATGCCGACGCCATCACTACGGTGAGCCCCACCTATGCCAACGAGATCCAGACGCCCGAGTTTGGCGAGGGCCTGGACGGCGTGCTGCGCGAGCGCTCCTATGCGCTGCAGGGCATCCTGAACGGCATTGATGTGGCAGGCTTTGACCCGGCGACCGACAAGCGCATTGCCGCCAACTACACCGTGGAGGACCGTTCCGGCAAGGCCGTGTGCAAGGCCAAGCTGCAGGAAGAGCTGGGGCTCGAGGTTCGCGACGACCGCCCGCTCATGGTGATGGTCACGCGCCTGACGCGCCAAAAGGGCATGGACCTGGTCATGTACGCGCTCGACCGCATTCTGGCCGGCGGCGTGCAGGTGGCGGTGCTGGGCACCGGCGACCGCGACTACGAGGACGGCCTGCGCTACTTCCAGGACAAGTACCCCGGCACCATGGCCGCGCGCATCGAGTTCGATCCGGCGCTGTCGCAGCGCATGTATGCTGCCGCCGACATGTTCCTGATGCCGTCGAAGTTTGAGCCCTGCGGCCTGTCGCAGATCATCGCCATGCGCTACGGCACCCTGCCCATCGTGCGCGAGACCGGTGGTCTGAAGGACACCGTGATCCCGTATAACGAGTTTACCGGCGAGGGCACGGGATTCTCGTTTAGTAACTTTAACGGCGACGAGATGGGCGACGCCGTGTTCCGCGCGGCACGCCTGTTCTGGGACAACCGCGATGCCTGGAACCAACTGGTCACGCAGGCCATGAGCCAGGACTTTAGCTGGAC
>CAUGJN010000021.1 GCA_959599635.1 uncultured Collinsella sp. | reverse complement strand
GTGTTCATTAAAGGAAGACCTTGATGCGAATAAATCTCATTAAGATCTTCTTTTATTAAAGAAAAAAATGTAGCTACAACGGTAACAGTACTCATGTTTGCCGTTTTTTGGCCACAGTCCTTCGGAGGGTCCTCGAAAATAGTCCCGAGCCGGCACTTGGGGACGTTCCTATAATGTCGGCACTTAGGAACGTCCCCAAGTGCCGACACCGCGTCTGCCTGCGGCGGCCGCGCCCCGCTGCGTCGCTCCGCACCCTTGCGGGTTCGAATCCCTCCGCTTGGCGGCGTTGGCTCGATTTGCTTGACGTGAGGGGCTCTTGGCTGGTGTGGGACGGAGGGATTCCGCGTCCGCCTGGTCGGCGGCCGCGCCCCGCTGCGTCGCTTCGCTCCTTGCGTGCTGCGCTGGAAAACGCTTCGCGTTTCCTCAGCTCCGCACCCTTGCGGGTTCGAATTCCTCCGCTTGCCCACAAGAAAGCGCCCTGGGCCGTTATGGGCTTAGGGCGCTCAGTTTTAATGGCTGGGACGGAGGGATTCGAACCCCCAACAGCCGGCACCAAAAACCGGAGTTCTACCGTTGAACTACGTCCCAATGTTTGGCGTTGCCCAAAAGCAACTCGTCTAGTTTACCTAATCTGCGAGGGCATCGCAAACGCCATCGAGCAGACGTACGGCGAGGGTCTGCGCGTCGCTGGCCGTGAAGGTGCCGTTGTAGCGCGTCATTCCCGTGAGCTCGATGCGAATTCGTGCCGGCTTTTGCTGTGCGGCGACATTGGCGGTACGGATGCGCTGGGCCAGGTTGTGGCACTCGGCGAGGGCGATCGTGGCGCGCGGGGCGGCGTCTGCAGGCAACTCGTCGCTTGCGATCTCGAGCACCAGGTCGACATCGGTCGGAACCTCGGAATCGCAAAGCATCATGCCGCTGCTGTCGGTCGTCGCCGTGGCGATGTTCCACATGCGCGATGCTACGCTGCGCGCGATAGGGTCCTCGCCGATGACGGCAATCTGGAAACGCTCGAGCACGTTGGCGGCGCGCGCAAAACCGATGCGAGACTCGGCTTCGGTGACCGAGGGCTTGCCCTCCCACACATGGTGCAGGCGGTTGATGTAGGCGTAGGTGTCCTGGAAGGCCATGCCGTCGGCAAACAGGCCGACATTTTCCTGGAACTGCTGCAGGGCGGCCTCGGTATGCGGACCAAAGTAGCCGTCGTCTTCGCCACAGGCAAAGCCCAAAACGTTGAGAGCGCGCTGCAGGGCCTGCACATCGGCGCCATGGAAATTGGGCATGCGCAGATACAGAGTGCGGTCGCCCAGCTTATACGAGGCGTCGACCAGGGCGCTCCAACAGGGGATATCGACGGCATAACCGGCCGCAAGGCCGCTATCGAGCCTAAACGTGCCAACGGCCTGCTCGGTGGTGGTGCCAAAGCGCTTGTCGGCGACCTCGTCGGCATCGATGGTGTAACCGAGCTGCAGAAGGCGGGACTGAACATCCTCGACGGCTGCTCCCTGCATGCCCGTAGTAATAGGTTCCATGAACGAACCCCTTTCGGCGTACGATTCGTACTATTTTGAGCGCGTGTCGGATAGACAACGCGAGACAATGCATAAACATGCACTCAACAGTGTAGCAACTTGTACCCAAACGCGCTGCCCACAGGTTTTGTGACCCCCGCTAGTTGAGGCGCTCCACAAAGAAATCTGCCATGGAGAGGAACAGTTCGCGTGCGTGCGGGTCAAGCTCAACGTTCTCGATGGCAGCCTTGGCTTTTGCGGTCAGGTCCAGCGCGTAGGCGTGAGCATATTCGATGGAGCCGGTCTGCTGGAAGATCTCCACGGCGCGCGCGAGCTGCGCGGGGTCCTCGGTGCCCGAGGAAAGGATTGCCTCGACCTCGTCGTGATGGCGCTCATCAGACAGGGCGTGCACGGCAACGAGCGTGCGTTTGCCCTCGGTGATGTCGGTGCGGAAGTCCTTGTTGGCGGCCTCTTTGGTGCCGACCAAGTTGAGCAGATCGTCCTGAATCTGAAAGGCAAGGCCGGTGTGCAGGCCAAAGGCGCGTAGCGCCTCGACCTGCTCTTCGCTGCCGCCGCCGATAATGGCTCCGGCGGCAAGCGGCGTGGCTCCGCTGTAATACGCGGTCTTGTGCGTCGCCATGTCCAGGTAGTCATCAACCGAGATATCAAAGCGCTCGTCACGGACCCAACCCAGGTCAAGCGCTTGACCCTCGATGGTGCGGACGATCATCTCGGTAAGCTCGTGGAGCACACGCAGCTTCACGTCGGACTCGAGCGTGGGATCGTCGAGAACCGTCTTGGTGACCATGGTGAGCGCCAGGTCGCCACAATTGATGGCGAGCCCCGTGCCCTCGGTAAGGTGCATGCAGGGCTTGCCTCGACGAAGCTGTCCGTTGTCGGCGATGTCGTCGTGGATGAGCGCACCCGACTGGAAATGCTCGATAGCCGCCGCGGCGCTGCGGGCGCTCTCAAAGCTACCGCCCACTGCGGTTGCGGCGAGCATGCAGATAAGCGGGCGGTGGCGCTTGCCGGCGTTGGCCGTAAAAGCCGAGAGCGGCGCGTACAGGTAGCGTTCGATATCGGCAGAGGTCGCCTGTCCGTCAAAGAACGTGGCCAGATAGTCATTAATCTGGTCAAAGTGCTGGGCTAAAAAGCAGGTAAACGGACTGGACACGGGTTCTCGCATTCTTTCTTAGGTTGCATCGATGTAGTGTGCAGGCAACATATTGCCACATTGTGCCTGCCTGCGTGGCAGGTTTGGGGATTTAAGGCAACGGCGCATGTCGGACGAGTTTCGTAGTTAGACCAGTCCAAAGTGCTCGAGCGCCTTGACGACGCCATCTTTGTCGACCGAGTCGGTGATGTAGTCCGCGCGCTTTTTGAGATAGTCCGGTGCATTGCCCATGGCGATGCCGACGTCGACGGCGTTCATCAGCGAGATGTCATTGCTGGCATCACCGATGCCATATACCGTTCCATGGTTGGGGTCGAGAGCGTCGAGTACGGACTGGATACCCTCGCGCTTGGTACATTCGCGAGGCGAAATCTCGGTCACTTCGAGCTCGAGCTCGTTAAAGCAGAGCAGCGGCTCAAACGCTTGATCCTGAGCGATGCGGTTGGCAAGCGACGTGGACATTAAGATCTTGTAGGCGCTGTAATGTTGCAGCTGCGTAATTGCATCGCCCACGGTGCGGGCGTATCCGGGGGCGTCGGGCACATCGGCACCCATGCGAACGACGCCATTGAGTCCCTCAAAACGAATCACTTCGTCCGATTGCTCAAGAATGGGAGCAAGGCGCTGCAGCATACCGGGCGTCATCGCCAAATCGCGGATCACGTGTCCCTCAAGTTCGACATAGCCACCCGCGAGGCAGACGATGCCGGTCCAGGGCAGATCGAGCAGCTTTGGATGGATGCAGCTCAGCGTGCGCCCTGTGCAGATAAACGCCATATTGCCCTTGGCGACAAAATTACGGATGGCTTGCGAGACCGCTTCATTGGGATAGGGGGAGAGGTCTCGCTCGCTCTCGGGAAGCTCTTGTGCCACTCGAGGGTCTTGCCAGGCGAGTGTTCCGTCGATATCGAAGAAGCAGATATCGCCGCGCTTATGGGCTGCGCTGGCGGCAGGGGAGGCCGAGGTGGTGGGCACAAATCCCGGCTCGAGGCCCATGATCTGGTCAAAATGCTCTTTAACGCGGGGAACGGAGATGCCGATAATCACCTGGGCGGTCTTGCCCGTAATGATGAGGCCCTTGGCGCCCACCGCGACAAACGACGCGTTATCTGCAACGATGGAAGGGTCTGCGACCTCGACGCGCAGGCGCGTGGCGCAGTTGGTTGCGCCCACGATATTGCCAACGCCACCTAAAAGCTGAATTACCCGCTCAGCGAGGACGTGATCTTGATCGGATTGAATACTGACCTCGCCATTGGGAGATTGCTCTTTGGCAAAGCCGCTTCCCGTTAAACGATCGATTGCCGCGCGATTGGAGACATGATCCTCGCGGCCCGGCGTCTTAAGGTCATAGACCAAGATGAGTGCTCGAAAACTAACAAAAAAGATGAGGCTAAAGGCAAGACCGATACCGAGCGCCAAAAGGTAGGAGCCGGCATGCATTCGCATGAGTGGGATGAAGTTGAAGGCCGTCATTTCCATGAGACCGCCCGAGAAGATGCCGACGATACCGAAGAAGTTCATGGTCATGGCAAGGCAGGAGGATAGGACGGCGTAGAGCAAAAAGAGTCCAGGATAGGTGAACATAAAGAGAAACTCGAGCGGCTCGGTGACACCGCAGACCACCGAGGCGACGATGGCGGGCAAAAGGATGACCTTAAGGCCGGCGCGGCGTTCGGGTTTGGCGGTGAAATAGAATGCTGCCGCGATGGCGGGAAGGCCAAAGAGCTTGCCCCAGCCGGTGGCGGTAAAACCTGCCCAGGGCGCAAGTTCATTTAAAGGGCGCGTGCTATGGGAGAGAATGGGGAGTAGGTTGGTCCACGTGGCGTAAATACCGTCGTGAATGACCAGATTGTCGTAATAGATGGGCATATAGAGCAGGTGGTGCAGCCCCATGGGCTCGAGTGCTCGCTCCAAAAACACAAAGATGCCCACGCCGAAGGGGCCGACGCCCGCAAGTGCGTGGCGCAGCGTTTCGGTCGCGGCGTATGCGAAGGGCACGATGGCGGCCGAGATGGCGGCAAGGGCAAACACGGCAAAAAAGCTGATGAGGTAGACCAGCGAGGAACCCGAGAAGGTGCCGAGCCAATCGGGAACCTTGGCATCGTAGAAGCGGTCATGGATGGCGACGACGGTTGCCGATACCGCCAGCGGGCCGATAATGCCGGTGTCGAGCGTCTTGATGCCGTCGATGACGGTGATACCGCTGGCGGGGGTCAAAGATGATGGGTACTTAAGCCCAAGGTTGTCTCCGCTCAGCTTAATGATCTCGCTCAAAAAGAAGCAATAGGCAAAATAGGCCACGAGTGCCTCGAGGCAGCAGCGTGCCGGTTGCTTTTGGGCAAGACCGATAGGCAGCGCTACGGCAAAAAGGAGCGGGAGACGTTTAAAGACCGTCCACGAGCCGCGCTGGATGATGGTCCAGAAAACGTACCAAGGGGTTCCGTATACGGCGAGGTCGCCGACGATGTCTACGGTCGTGGCGAGGGCGGAGATGCCGACCATGAGGCCTGATATAGAAAACAGCATGGCGGGCGCGAACATTGCCCCGCCAAAGCGTTGGATTTTTTGCAGCATATTCTGCCTCTCGACCATAAGCCCGCCGTGTCTGCGGTGGAACGTTTAAACAATGAGTTAATTGTAGGGGAGTGAGCGTTCGCCGCATTGTTGGTTTTGATTCGAATCGATTGGAGCATCACGGGCGCCGTTGACAGTTAATAATCGGTGCTTTGCCGATAGACGGTTTAAACAACCCAAAGAAATGCTATCGTGCCTAGCCATACATATTCATTGAGGTGAAATCATGCCAAAAGCGATTTACGAAGGAATCTACCGCGAGATCCGTTCGCGCATCATCAACGGGACCTATGCGTTTCAGGAGATGCTGCCAACCGAAGCCGAGCTGACCGCGGAGTTTGGCTGCACGCGCAATACCGTTCGACGCGCCTTGAGCATGCTGGCCGACCAGATGTTTGTGCAGCCTATACACGGTAAGGGCGTGCGCGTTATTTGGCTTAAGGGCGAAACCGACATGCTGGGCGCACTCGAAGAGGTTGAGTCGTTTGGCGAGTTCGCAAAACGCAACAATGCCGTCGCATCGACCGAGGTCAAGTCTTTTGAACATTTGATTTGCACTGAGCAACTCTCACGTCGCCTGGGCTTTAAGGTGGGCGAGGAGCTGATTCGCGTAGTGCGTGTCCGAAGCCTCAACGGCAGCGCGCGCCAAGTGGACCATGGCTACTTTTTGGCGTCGATCGCCAAGGGCCTGACCCCCGAGATCGCGGCGGATTCTATCTACGGCTATCTGGAGCACAAGCGCGGCGTCAAAGTGATGGCGAGCCGTCGTACGGTGAGTGTCGAGCTCGCCAACGATGAAGACTGCAGCTATCTGGACCTCGGCAAGTACAACTGCGTCGCCGTTATGGAGAGCCAGTCGTACACCTCGGACGGCATCTTGTTCGAGGTCACGCATGCCCGCACACACCCCGAGATCTTCCATTACCGCGTCAATTCCAAGCGATAGCCGGCTAGCTCGCAGCCTGACGAGACTCATGCCCTCAAAGCGAAAACGCCCGGTCAAACCGACGATGCATCGGCTTGATCGGGCGTTTTCTCTGCATTCGATAACAAATAATTGTTTATACAAAACTTGTCAAGTATCAAGTCGAAATTACCGTTCACCGAAGTTTTTCTACCGCTCTAGTAATACTTGTTCAAACAACTACCCAAATAGCGTATTGTGCAAATCAGCAAAAGGGGCAAAGTCCCCGAGTCAATCTCCGAAGGCGGCAAAGGGTGCCGCCACGGTGTGAAAGGGTGGATTGCAATGAAGAACGAAATGAGCAGAAGGCAGTTCCTGGGCTTCGCCGGCTCCGCGGCCGCAGTCTTTGGTCTGGGCCTCGTGGGCTGCGGCGGCTCTGCCGGCTCTGGCTCCTCTGCTTCTGGTGACGCTGCCGAGGTCTACTTCCTCCAGTTCAAGCCCGAGGTCGACAAGGAGTGGAAGGAGATCGCCAAGGCGTACAAGAAGGAGAAGGGCGTCGAGGTCAAGATCGTGACCGCCGCCTCCAACACCTACGAGGAGAAGCTCAAGTCCGAGATGTCCAAGAGCTCCGCTCCGACGCTGTTCCAGGTCAACGGCCCCACCGGCCTTAAGAACTGGAAGGACTACTGCGCCGATCTTTCCGACACCAAGCTCCGCGGCGAGCTCATCGACGACTCCCTGGCGCTGCAGTCCGACGGCAAGGATCTGGGTATCGACTGGGTTCAGGAGAGCTACGGCATCATCTACAACAAGGAGCTCCTCGAGAAGGCCGGCTACAAGGCCGAGGACATCAACTCCTTCGACAAGCTGAAGGCTTGCGCCGATGACATCCAGGCCCGCAAGGACGAGCTCGGCGTTGACGGTGCCTTCACTTCCGCCGGTATGGATGACTCCTCCAGCTGGCGCTACACCACGCACCTCGCCAACCTCCCGCTCTACTACGAGTTCGAGAAGGAGCACAATCAGGAGGACGACGAGATCAAGGGCGAGTATCTCGACAACTTTAAGCAGATCTTCGACCTGTACATCACCGACTCCACCTGCGATCCTTCGCAGCTCGCCTCCAAGACCGGTGACGACGCCACCAACGAGTTCGCAACCGGCAAGGCCGTCTTCTATCAGAACGGCTCTTGGGCCTACGCCGACCTCACCAAGGCCGGTATGACCGACGACCAGCTCGGCATGCTGCCGATCTACATCGGCGTCGACGGCGAGGAGAACCAGGGCCTGTGCTCCGGCGGCGAGAACTACTGGTGCGTCAGCTCCCAGGCTTCCGAGGATGCCCAGAAGGCCACCGAGGACTTCATGTATTGGTGCGTCACTTCTGACACCGCCACCAGCATCATCGCTGACAAGATGGGTCTGACCGCCCCGTTCAAGAGCGCTAAGGAGACCACCAACGTCTTCTCTCAGCAGGCCGTTGCTATGGCCAAGGACGGCAAGAAGACCGTCGCTTGGGACTTCGTTTACATCCCCTCCGAGGAGTGGAAGAAGAACCTCAAGCAGGCTCTCATCGCTTATGCTGCCGACAACACCAAGTGGGACGGCGTCAAGAACGCCTTCGTCGATGGCTGGAAGACCGAGAAGGCTGCTTCCGAGTAAGCAGTTGCTGCCCAAGCTATCTGATTAGCGACAGGGGGCGGGCAGACGTAGGTTTGCCCGCCCCCTGCATATTGAAAGGACCCTTCTATGGGCAAAGCACTCAAGCGCTGGTGGCCGCTCTTTATGCTGCCCACGTGCCTGGCGTTTATGATCGGGTTCGTGATTCCCTTTATCCAGGGTTTCTATCTCTCGTTCTGCCAGTTTATTACCATCAATAACGCGCACTTTGTCGGTATCGAGAACTACGTGCGCGCGCTGTCCGATCCGCAGTTCTCCACGTCGTTCTTCTTTACCGTGGCGTTTGCCTTCCTGTCGACGGTGCTCATCAACGTGATCGCGCTGGCCATTGCGCAGGCGCTCACTCGCAAGGCGCTCAAGGGCACCAACATCTTCCGTACGATTTTCTTTATGCCTAACCTGATTGGCGGCATTGTACTGGGTTACATTTGGCAGATTCTGATCAACTGCCTGCTCTCCAACGTGGGTGCCCAGCTTATCGCCCTCAACTCCGCCGCTGGCTTCTGGGGCCTTATCATCCTGACCCTGTGGCAACAGGTCGGCTACATGATGATCATCTACATCGCCGGTCTGCAGTCCATTCCGTCTGATTACATCGAGGCCGCCAAGGTCGACGGCGCTACGGCATGGCAGACGTTTTGGAAGGTTAAGATCCCCAACCTGATGCCGACCATCACCATCTGCCTGTTCCTGTCCATCACCAACGGCTTTAAGCTGTTCGACCAGAACCTCGCCCTTACCGGTGGCGCCCCGGCGCACTCCACCGAGATGCTCGCCCTGAACATCTACAACACGTTCTATTCGCGTGCTGGCATCGCATGGCAGGGCATCGGTCAGGCCAAGGCAGTTATCTTCTGCATCCTGGTTGTCGCTATTTCTATGATCCAGCTTAAGGCCACGAGGTCCAAGGAGGTGCAGCAGTAATGAAACGCGATAAGGCTATCAACCGCGCGCTCTCGATCTTCTTTACGATTCTGTCGCTCGCATGGATCTACCCCGTGTTCATGATTGCGCTCAATTCCTTTAAGAAAGCGACCGCAATCAGCACCACCACGGCGTTCGATCTGCTCACGCCCGAGACGTTCAACGGCCTCGCAAACTACGTGCACGCTCTGAACGAGCAGGGCTTTGCCTCGGCGTTTATGTACTCTCTTATCATCACGGTCACGTCGGTCGTGCTGATTCTGGTGTGCTGCTCCATGTGCGCTTGGTACGTGGTGCGCGTCAACAGCAAGATCTCGAACTTCTTCTATTACCTGTTCGTCTTCTCGATGGTCGTACCGTTCCAGATGCTCATGTTCACGCTGTCCAACCTCGCGGACCGCATCGGCTTTAACACGCCGTTTAACATCTGCTTCATCTACCTTGGTTTTGGCGCGGGCCTCGCGGTCTTTATGTTCGCCGGCTTCGTCAAGAACATCCCGCTCGAGATTGAGGAAGCGGCCATGATCGACGGCTGCAACCCGGTCCAGGTGTTCTTTAAGATCGTCCTTCCCATTATGAAGCCCACCTATCTTTCGGTCGGCATCCTTGAGACCATGTGGGTCTGGAACGACTATCTGCTGCCCTACCTTACGCTCGACTCCACCAAGTACAAGACCATTCCTATCTTGATCCAGTACTTCCGCGGCGGCTATGGCCACGTCGAGCTCGGCCCCATGATGGCATGCATCATGATGGTCGTTGTTCCCATCGTCATCATGTACATCTTCTGCCAGAAGTACATCATCGACGGTGTGGTGGCAGGTGCCGTCAAGGGCTGATGCCGTAACTGTTTTGCAAGTTTTGGCGGCGCCCCTCAGCGCGGCGCCGCGTATCGAAAGGTAGAGACATGGCCGAGATCGTTCTCAAACATGTTCAGAAGGTGTATCCCAACAACGAGTCAAAAAAGAAGGGCTTCTTTGGCAAAAAGAAGAAGACCGAGGAGAAGAAGCACAACCTCAAGGTTACCGAGGACGGTGTGCTCGCTGTAGAGGACTTCAACCTCACCGTTCACGACCAGGAGTTCATCGTCCTCGTTGGCCCCTCTGGCTGCGGTAAGTCCACGACGATGCGCATGGTCGCCGGCCTAGAGGACATCACCTCCGGCGACGTGCTCATCGACGGCAAGCGCGTCAACGACGTGGCGCCCAAGGACCGCGACATCGCCATGGTGTTCCAGAGCTACGCTCTGTACCCCAATATGACGGTGTACGAGAACATGGCGTTTACGCTTGAGCTCAAGAAGGTCCCCAAGGACGAGATCGACCGTAAGGTTCGCTCCGCTGCTGAGATCCTGGGTATTACCGAGTACCTCGACCGTAAGCCCAAGGCGCTCTCTGGCGGCCAGCGCCAGCGCGTCGCCATCGGCCGCGCCATCGTGCGTGACCCCAAGGTCTTCCTGATGGACGAGCCGCTGTCCAACCTGGATGCCAAGCTTCGTAACCAGATGCGCGCCGAGCTCATTAAGCTGCGTCACGAGATCAAGGGCACCTTCATCTACGTTACCCACGACCAGACCGAGGCTATGACCCTCGGCGACCGCATCGTGGTCATGAAGGACGGCGTCGTCCAGCAGATCGCCACGCCGCAGGAGGTCTTCAACCATCCCGCGAACATCTTCGTCGCCGGCTTCATCGGCGTGCCGCAGATGAACTTCTTCGATGCCCAGCTGGTGCGCTCGGGCAACGGCTTTACTGTCAAGACCGAGGATATGAACGTGGCGCTCGCCCCGGAGACTTGCGCTCAGCTTGCCCTCAACTGGGACGGCGGCGACGTGAAGGAGATTACGGCCGGCGTGCGCCCCGAGCAGATTCTGCTTGCCGACAAGGGCGAGGAGGGTGCGCTCCAGGGCACCGTCGAGGTGACCGAGCTCATGGGCTCGACCGAGCATGTCCACGTGACCGCTCCCGACGGCCAGTTTGTCCTGATTATCCCCGTCGTCGACCTCGAGGCCAAGGGCGCGCTCAAGGCTGGCGACCCCATCTGGTTCAAGTTCGAGAAGAACGCGACTCATCTCTTCGATAAGGTGTCTGGCAAGAACCTTATCTAGGCCCGGTGCATCCAGGCCCTCCCTTTGGGCGACTGCGGCTTTGCCATCCTTTTGCCGCGGTCACATATAAGGCTCCCCTCCCGTCCACTGGGCGAGAGGGGAGCCTTTCTTTGTGTTGGGACTGTCTGGCCGGTCGTTTGTCTCGATCTGTAACGGATAGGGCCGATTTCGGACGTTAGATGTTACAGATCGAGACGGTTCCGCTGAGCTAACCATTTCATCTAAATCTGTAACACCAAAGGCGAATTTCACCTGCTAGATGTTACAGATTGAGATAAACCCGAGGGGAGGGGCCGGTATGTCTCAATCTGTAACGGCTGGGACCGTTTTGGTTGAGTAGTTGTTATGGATCGAGATTGTTTGGCCGAGTCGGATCACAGGGTAACGTGCGGGCACAAAAAACGGAGCCGTGTTGCCACGACTCCGTTTCTCAAGAGGATGGGTAAGGGGAATGAGCTAGCTCAGGTGCCAGATCTCGTCGTTGTACTGGGAGATCGTACGGTCGGACGAGAAGGTGCCGGCGTTGGCGATATTGATGAGCGCCTTGCGCATCCAGGCGTCCTGGTCCTCGTAGTCGGCCAGCACGCGCTCCTTGGTCTGGATGTACTCCTCAATGTCGAGCAGGGCCATAAACCAGTCCTTGCCCTTAATGTCGTCGTGCAGGCGCTGCAGGCGCTCGGCGTTGCCGGTTGCCATAAAGGCCGGGTTGGTGATGAAGTCCACCAGCAGTTTAATGCCGGGCTTGCGGTAGAGCGCACCGGCGTTGTAGGTGCCGTCGGCGTAGAGCTGCTCGACCTGTTTGGACGAGGCGCCAAAGGTATAGATGTTCTCGTCGCCCACGAGCTCGGCAATCTCCACGTTGGCACCGTCGAGCGTGCACAGGGTTAGGGCGCCGTTGAGCATGAACTTCATGTTGGAGGTGCCGCTCGCCTCCTTGGAGGCCAGGCTGATCTGCTCGGAGATGTCAGCGGCGGGGATCACGCGCTCGGCGGCGGTGACGTTGTAGTTCTCGATCATGACAACCTGCAGGTAGGGAGCCACGTCGGGGTCGTTTGCAATCCACTGCGACAGCGTCAGGATCAGATGGATGATGTCCTGCGCGATAGTGTAGGCAGGCGCCGCCTTGCCGCCAAAGATGATGGTGACAGGGTGCTTAGGCCTGTTGCCGTTCTTGATATCGAAGTACTTCCAGATGATGTAGAGCGCGAGCATCTGCTGACGCTTGTACTCGTGGATGCGCTTGACCTGGACGTCGATGATGGCGTTGGAGGGAATGGTCACGCCCTGCTCGAGCGCCATGAACTGGCGCATGATGGCCTTGGCCTCGACCTTGGTGGCGGCCAGGCGCTCAAGAACGTCCTTGTCGTCGGCGAACTTGGCGAGTTTGCTCAGATCGCCGGTGCTGCGCCAGTCGGTGCCGATTACATCGTCGAGCAGGCTGGCGAGCGCGGGGTTGGCTCCATGGATCCAGCGGCGGAAGGTGATGCCGTTGGTCTTGTTGGAGAACTTCTCGGGATAGATCTCGTAGAACGGATGAAGCTCGGTGTCCTCCAAGATCTTGGTGTGGAGGGCGGCTACGCCATTGATGGAGAAGCCAAAGTGGATGTCCATGTGGGCCATGTGGACGGTGTCGTATTCGTCGATGACGGCGACGCGCGGGTCATCGTGCTCGGCCTTCGCGATCTCATCGAGCTTGACGATAATGTCGGCGATGGCAGGGGAGACCTTCTGCAGGCTGACGAGCGGCCACTTCTCGAGCGCCTCGGCAAGAATCGTGTGGTTAGTGTAGGCGACCATGGAGCGTACGATGGTCACGGCCTCGTCAAACTCGATGCCATGCTCGGTGGTGAGCAAGCGAATGAGCTCGGGGATGACCATGGTGGGGTGCGTGTCGTTAATTTGGACCACGGCGTAGTCGGCCAGATCGTGCAGGTTGCTGCCGCGCTCGATGGCCTCGTCGATCAGGAGCTGGGCGGCGTTGCTCACCATGAAGTATTCCTGGTAGATGCGAAGCAGGCGGCCCTGCTCGTCGGAATCGTCGGGGTAGAGGAACAAGGTGAGGTTCTTGGCGATCTCTGTCTTGTCGAAGTCGATGGAGCTGCCGGGGACCAGGCCGTCGTCGACGCTCGCCAGGTCGAACAGGCGCAGACGGTTCTTGGTGGGCTGGCCGTAACCGGGCACGTCGATGTTGACGAGCTTGGAGGTAACGGCAAAATCGCCGAACTCGACGGTGTAGGAGCGGTCGTCGTCGACTAGGATGTCCTGCTCACCGAGCCACTCGTCGGGGACGGCCTTCTGCTGGTTGTCGACAAAGCGCTGACGGAACAGGCCGTAGTGATAGTTGAGGCCCACGCCATCGCCGGTCAAGCCCAGCGTGGCGATGGAATCCAGGAAGCATGCGGCCAGGCGGCCCAGGCCGCCGTTGCCGAGCGACGGCTCGACCTCGAACTCCTCGATCTTGTTGAGGTCGTGGCCTGCGGCGGTGAGCTGGTCCTTAACCTCGTCGTAGATGCCGAGGTCGATCATGTTGTTGATGAGCAGCTTGCCGATCAAAAATTCGGCGGAAATGTAATAGAGCTTTTTCTTGCCGTTGTTGAGCGGGCAGGCGGCGGAGCGCTCCTGCACGAGTTTGACCAACAGCTTGTAAATGCGACGGTCGTCGAGCTGCTCGAGCGAGGTGCCAAAAGACTGCTCGGCGAGTTCCATGAGGTTAATTTGGGGCATGTTTCCTCCTGTAATGGGTTGATTACATGTCTGCAATTCATAAGAATCCCGCGCGAGGGGATTGGGGTGGCCTCGCGCGGGTAAGCAAGCGCGTCCGCACGGTGGGGAGGGGTCGGGCGCGGTAGCTCCTATTGAGGAAGCTCGATTTCGGCTTCCGACGGGATGCGGAAGTAGGTCTCGGTCCAGTCGGTGAGTTTGTGCTCGAGCTCGCGGGTGATGGCGCCGTCGAGCATGCGCCAGGTCCAGTTGCCGCCCAGCGTGGCAGGGGTGTTGATGCGCGCCTCGTTGCCCAAGTTGAGCAGGTCCTGCATGGTGTAGATGCACGTGTCGCTCACGCTGGCGGCGATGGTGCGATTGAGTGCATCTGCCATGGGTTCGCCGGCCTGCTGATGGGTGTACAGGGCTGCCTGCTCGCGCTGACGCGGGGTGGCCGTTCCCTCAAACCAACCGCGCGCCGTCTCGTTATCGTGGGTGCCCACATAGGCGACGGTGTTGGCGATGTAGTTATGCGGCAGGTAGTACGAGTTGGTGCCCTCAAAGGCAAACTGCAGGATCTTCATGCCGGGGAAGCCCGAGTTGTCGCGCATGTCGATGACGCCGGGGGTGAGGAAGCCCAGGTCCTCGGCGATGATGGGCAGCGTGCCGAGCTTTTCCTCGAGCGTCTTGAAGAACTTGAGGCCGGGACCCTGCGTCCACGAACCGTAGGACGAATCGGGCGAGGAGAACGGCACCTCCCAATAGGCCTCGAAGCCGCGGAAGTGATCCAGGCGGATGACGTCGTACATGTCGAGGGCGGCGCGAATGCGGCCCTCCCACCAGGAGAAGCCGTCGGACTCCATGGCGTCCCAGTCGTAGATGGGGTTGCCCCAGTACTGGCCGGTGGCCGAGAACTGGTCGGGCGGCGTGCCGGCGACGCTCACGGGATTGCCGGCGGTGTCGATCTTAAAGAGCTCAGGCGTCGCCCACATCTCGACGGAGTCACGCGAGACATAGATGGGCAGGTCGCCGATGATGAGAATGTCGCGCTCGTTGGCATAGGCCTTGAGGCGGCTCCACTGGCGATCGAAGAAGTACTGCGTCATCTGGTGGTAGAGCATACGCGCCGGATGGTCGGCGCAGACCTTGGCGGAAGCCTCGCCGCGGGTGCGGAGCTCCGCGGGCCACTCCCAAAACGCCTTGAGACCGCACTCCTCTTTGACGGTCATGAACTCACAGTAGGGGATGAGCCAGTCCTCGTTGGCCTGGATAAAGTCATCGAAATCGGCCGGCCTGTCGGCAGCAAAGCGCTCGGCGGCGCGGTCGAGAATCTGACGGCGGCCACCAAAGATGGCACCGTAGTCGACATTGCTGGGGTCGGATCCCAGATACACGCCATCGATATCGCGCTGCTCCAGATACCCTGCCTCGATAAGCTCGGCAAAGTCGATAAAGTTGGGGTTGCCTGCGCGGGCCGAGAACGACTGATAGGGCGAATCGCCATAGCTGGTCGTCGTAAGGGGCAGAATCTGCCAGTAATGTTGTTTGCACGAGGCGAGAAAATCGACGAAGTCGTAGGCATTCCAGCCAAAGCCGCCGATTCCGTATGGTCCGGGCAGAGATGAGACGGGCATGAGGACGCCGCTTGCACGCTCCATGAATGCGCTCACCAACCTTCTTGTTGTGGGGTCGGCCTGCCGATGGGTGTGCAGTCCGCCTCCGATGTTCTGATTCGATACGCCTATCGTAAAACATGTTGTTTAAACATGTACAGGCAAGATAAAAAAGTTGGTCGATTTTCGGCGAATGGCTACATGCCATGAAAAAGCCCCGACCTCACAACGTGAGATCGGGGCAAGAACGGTATGTAGGTTTTTGCTACTCGGCGTCGGCGAAGCCGTTGGGGTTGTGGCTCTGCCAGTTCCAGCTATCGCGGCACATGTCCGCGATGTCGTACTGGGCCTTCCAGCCCATCATGCGCTCGGCCTTGGAGGCATCGCACCAGTTGGCAGCGATGTCGCCGGCGCGGCGCTCGCGGATCACGTAGGGCAGCTCCTTGCCACAAGCCTTGGAGAAGGCGGCGACGACCTCGAGTACCGAGGTGCCGGTGCCGGTGCCCAGGTTAAAGATCTCGACGCCGGTCTTGCCGTTCATCCAGTTAAGGGCGGCAACGTGACCAGAGGCCAGATCGCACACGTGGATGTAGTCGCGCACGCCGGTGCCGTCGGGGGTGGGGTAGTCGTTGCCAAAGACCTGAACGGCCTCGAGCTTGCCCACGGCGACCTGGGCGACATAGGGCACCAGGTTGTTGGGGATGCCCTTGGGGTCCTCGCCGATCAGGCCCGACGGATGAGCGCCGATGGGGTTGAAGTAACGGAGCAGCACGACGTCCCACTCGGGGTCGGCGGTGTGGACGTCCATAAGGATCTGCTCGATCATCCACTTGGTCCAGCCATAGGGGTTGGTTGCGGGCTTCTTGGGGTCTTCCTCGGTGACGGGCGGGTTGTCCGGGTCGCCGTAGACGGTCGAGGAGCTCGAGAAGATGATGGACTTGCGGCCATGGTTGCGCATGACGTCGATGAGCACCAGGGTGTTCTCGATGTTGTTGTGGTAGTACTCGACGGGCTTGCTCACCGACTCGCCGACGGCCTTAAAGCCGGCAAAGTGGATGACACGGTCGATCTGATGGGTATCGAAGATCTTGTTCATCGCATCGCGGTCGAGCACGTTGGCCTCGTAGAAGGTGAGGTTCTTGGCGGCCTCGTCGCCCACGATGGTCTTGACGCGGTCGACGGCGACGGCGCTGGAGTTGGAGAGATCATCGACGATGACGACCTGGTAGCCACCCTCGAGCAGCTGAACGACGGTGTGCGAGCCGATAAAGCCGGCGCCACCGGTAACGAGGACGCAGGTGTCTTTGGGGTCGAGTGCTTTGGACATGTAGTCTCCTATCGAATCAGGAACACTTCTAGAGGGGAGTATAGCGCAGGCGGGGACGCCCAAATGGTGCACTGTAGGAAAAGCAGAGGATTATGTTAACGTACTCATATAAGAGCTTGCTCAATTGTTACCTCAAATTTGACAATTGCTTACGAGCCGCCGACCTTGTAGTTTCCTGCCGTTCGTGGAAATCGTTGGGACGCGCCATATGTACGCTAATATGTATGAGTTGAGCGACATATAAATAAGCATGTAACGGAGTACATATGTCACCAAACAGCGATTCCATCCTTTCCCAGGAGCTCTCGCGCCGCACTGCCCTTAAGGCCCTGTTCGGCGCCGCTTCTGCGGCAGTTCTTTTTGGCCTGCCCACTCGCGCCCATGCGGCGGAGGCTTCCAAAGAAACCACCGATAAATTGAATGCCGCCCAGGCCCAGCTCGACGAGGTTCAGGCCCAGCTCGACAGCATCGCAAATGAGTATGCGGCGCTGGCCAACAAGAATGCCCAGACCCTCAACGACATCGAGAATGTCCAGGGCAAGATTGACGACACGCAGGCCCAGATCGATGAAAAGAAGGCCGAGCTCAAGAAGAAGCGCAACGACCTTTCCGATCGCGTGGCCGCCAGCTACAAGTCCGGCGGCACGAACATCCTG
The DNA here is from genome assembly GCA_959599635.1 of uncultured Collinsella sp. Classification (GTDB taxonomy): domain Bacteria; phylum Actinomycetota; class Coriobacteriia; order Coriobacteriales; family Coriobacteriaceae; genus Collinsella. Next base: position 6,018 of record CAUGJN010000021.1, on the reverse strand, counting down.
TCGCTGCTGCTGGCCTCTGGCTCGTTTGAGGAACTCGTCGCCAACGCGCATTACGTTGAGAAGATCAACAAGAGCGACCGCGATGCCATCGAGGATATCCAGACGATTCAGGCTGAGCTCGACGCACAGAAGACCGAGCTCGAATCACAAAAGGCCGACCTGGAGAAACTCAAGGACCAGCAGACGGCTCAGATGCAGGATATGCAGGCCAAGCAGCAAGAAGTCCAGACCGTGCTGAACGGTCTTTCCGACGACGTCAAGGAGCTCATGGCTCAGCGCGATTCCGAGATCCTCGCTGCCGCCCAGGCTGAGGAGGCCGCTAGGAAGGCGGCTGCGGCAGCCGCGGCCTCTGCGAACACGGGCTCTTCTTCGGGTGGCGGCTCGTATGCCGGCGGCACCCCGCAACAGACGGGCGGTTCGGGCAAGCAGCAGGCCGTCGTCAATGCGTGCTACTCGACGCCTTCTCCCGGCCAGGGCTGGTGTGCTGCCTGGGTTACCAACGTCTTCCGCAATGCCGGCGTGGGCTATTTTGGCGGCAACGCGTGTGACATGTTCAACGCCTGGTGCTATAGCTCCGACCGCTCGGCGCTGCAGGTGGGCATGATCGTGGCAGATTCCTCGCACAGCGGCACGGGTGCTCCGGGCCTTATCTACGGTCATGTGGGTATCTACGTTGGCGGCGGCATCGTTATGAGCAACGAGGGTGCCATTACGTCTAAGTCGCTTGATTCGTTCATCAGCTTTTATGGTACTGGCTCTGGCGTGCGTTGGGGCTGGCTTGGCGGTATTGCGCTGTCGTAAAGCCGACTGGGCCGCGTGCCCGCCCGCAATATATTTGATTGCCTGCTCGGGCAGTCCTGCGCAAGACGAAGGCCACATTAAGTGGCCTTCTTTGCGTGCGGAACTCGCGATCAATCAAATATATTGCGGGCGGGCACGCGGCCCTCTCGGGTTCGGGGCGCGACACACCGGACTGGGTTATCTGAATAAATATGGTGAAGGCCCCTTTCGGGGCCTTCTTTGTTAGAGGAATTCGCCTACTCGGTGGACTTCGGGTTCGAGGTCTACGTCGAATTGGTCTTTGACGGTTGTTTGGATGTGGCGGATGAGTTCGTCGACATCGGCGGCGGTGGCGTGGTCGGCGTTGACGATGAAGCCGCAGTGCTTCTCGCTCACCTGCGCGCCGCCAATGGCGTGTCCTCGCAGGCCGGCGTCCATGATGAGCTTGCCGGCAAAGTGGCCCTCGGGGCGCTTGAAGGTGGAGCCGGCGCTCGGCATGTCGAGCGGCTGCTTGTCCTCGCGGCGCTGGCGGTAGTCGTCCATGTCGGCCTTGATCATCGCGGCGTTGCCCGGGGCGAGATTGAAAGTGGCCGAAAGCACGATGAAACCGTCGTCGGCAATGCGGCTCTTGCGATAGCCCAGGTTGAGCTCATCGACATCGAACTCGATAATGCTGCCGCTACCGCGGGTGCCGTCGTCGAGCATGCGGGCGGGCTTGTAGACGCGCACGGACTCCAGCACATCGGCCATGCAAGCGCCGTATGCTCCGGCGTTCATGTAGCAGGCACCGCCGACCGATCCGGGAATGCCCGAGATGGGCTCCATGCCGGTAAGGCCGGCCTCGGCTGCCGCGGCTGCGACATCGGAAAGCAAGGCGCCGGCTGCCGCCGTGACGTGCGTGCCGTCGACCGTAATGTCGGAGAGGCCCTCGCCCAGCGCTACGACGACGCCGCGGATGCCCTTGTCGCCGACGAGCAAGTCGGAGCCGTTGCCCACGATGGTGAGTGGTAGATTGCAGCGATAGCAGGTATCGAGCGTGGCGACGAGGCCCTGCTCAGTATCGGGCGTGACAAAGACGTCGGCCGGACCGCCGATCTTAAACGTGGTGTGCTCGCGCATGGGCTCGCTCATCAGCACGTTGTCCTCGCCGGCAACGCCAGCGAGCGCGCACAGCAGGTCCTCGTTAAAAAAATCGTTCTCGTGCATACGAATATCCGCCTTTTGGTGGTCGTTGTCATCAATCGATTGCAATATACCCCACCCGGACGGATTTGGTGCGCTGGCGGCGATAAAACAGCCGTCCACCGGATTGGTAAAGTGTTTATCACCGAGGTAGAGGGGTAGTCGCTATACTTTCAAGAGATTGCGCGTAAACCCGGAAGGAGCGAGATGGCCAACAAAGTCACCCTCAAGCAGATCGCCCAGGAGGTGGGGCTTTCCCCCTCGTCGGTCTCGCTTGTTCTCAATAATCGGCCCTGTCGCATCTCGGAAGAAAACCGCAAGCTCATCAAAGAGGTCGCGGCGCGCAACCACTATGTTCCCAACCAGATTGCGCGCAGCCTGGTCATGCGCGAGTCGCGCACGCTGGGCCTTATCGTCCCTAACATCGAGAGCCGCTTTTTTGCCTCGCTCGCCGGTAGCCTGGAAAAGCGCTGCCGCGAGGACGGCTATGCGCTCTTCATTACCAGCTCGGGCGGAAGCGCCGATGACGATCTGGAGCTGCTGCGCCAGCTGGTGACGCGCGGCGTTGATGGCGTCTTCCTGGTGGTGGGTGACGAGTTCTCCGATGACCGCGCCCTGCGCGAAGAAGTCAGCCACCTGCCCATCCCGGCCGTAATGGTCGACCGTGCCATTGAGGGGCTCGAGTGCGACAAGGTGATGTTCGACCACGAGATGGGCGGCTATATGGCCACCCGCTATCTGATCGAGCAAGGCCACCGCCGTATTGCCTGCCTGGTTAATGCCCGCCGTTCCAATACGGGCCGCAAGCGACTTGCCGGCTATGAGCGCGCGCTGCGCGAGGTTGGCCTGCCGATCGACGCGCGTTTGGAGTTTGAGAGCGAGTACTACATTCCGAGCGCATACGAGGCCTCGGAGGCAGTGCTCACAACTGACGCCACTGCCGTGTTCGCAAGCTCGGATAACATTGCCCTCGGTTTGCTCAAGCGCTTGCACGAGATGGGGAAGAGCATCCCGGGCGATATCTCGGTGGTGAGCTATGACAACTCGGCGGCCGACGTTCTCTTTGAGCCGGCGCTGACCGCGATTGAGCAGGACCCTGGTGTCCTTGCGGAGCATGCTTTTGGCTGCATGTCCAAGCGTCTTGCCGGTAGGGGCGGCAGGCGTGCCGAAGAGGTCGTTCTGGAGCCGGAGCTTATCGTTAAGGACAGCGTGCTCGAGCTTACTAAACACAACTAAACACGTTTACCAATTTGCAGAGACCGAATGTGGAGCACCTGTGACAATCAACGCCGCAGGTGAATGTCGCGTTTTGCTAATCGATGGGATTGATAAGGGTGGTAAAACGTTTTTTCACCATGATAAAACGTTTTAGCAAATATACTGGTCCCAACGAAAGGTTGCCGTATTGGAGGGTGACCGCACAGCGAAGGGACATAAACAATGGCTAAAACACTGGGGACGCCGTGGCAAAAGCTGGGCCACGAGGTGCCGGCTTCCGAGCTCGAGGGCGTCGACCTGTATTGGCGCGCATCGAACTATCTGTCCGTCGGTCAGATCTACCTTCGCTCTAACCCGCTAATGCGCCCCGACTTTGTTGATGAGAAAACCGGTGAGGTGCGCGACTTCGGTCGTCCGGACGTTAAGCACCGCCTGGTTGGCCACTGGGGCACCACGCCCGGCATCAACTTCCTGTTCGGTCACGTCAATCGACTGATCGCCGACCACAACCAGAATGCTATCTTCTTGATGGGCCCTGGTCACGGTGGCCCCGCCGGTACTGCCCAGTCGCTGCTCGACGGCACCTACCGCGAGATTCGCCCCGACATCACCAATGACGAGGCAGGCCTGCAGAAGTTCTTCCGCCAGTTCTCCTATCCCGGCGGCATCCCGAGCCACTTTGCGCCCGAGACGCCCGGTTCCATCCACGAGGGCGGCGAGCTCGGCTACACGCTCAGCCACGCTTACGGTGCCGTCATGGACAACCCAAGCCTGCTGGCCGTGGCCGTGGTGGGCGATGGCGAGTCCGAGACCGGTCCGCTCGCGACCTCTTGGCAGTCCAACAAGCTCGTGAACCCGGCAACCGACGGCATCGTCCTGCCGATCCTGCACCTCAACGGCTACAAGATCGCCAACCCCACCATCCTTGCCCGCGTGTCCGATGAGGAACTCACCAAGTTCTTTGAGGGCATGGGCTATAAGCCGCACTTCTTTGTCGCCGGCTTTGACGACGAGAGCCACGCAAGCATTCATGCGCGTTTCGCTGCCCTGTTTGAGCAGGTCTTCGATGAGATTTGTGACATCAAGGCCACCGCGCAGGCCCAGGCCGCCTCAGGCGAGACCGTGGTCCGCCCGGCCTACCCCATGATTGTGTTCCGTACGCCCAAGGGCTGGACTTGCCCCAAGCACATCGACGGTAAGAAGACCGAGGACTCCTGGCGCGCGCATCAGGTGCCGCTGGCGAGTGCCAAGGACACCCACGAGCACTTCCGCGTGCTGCGCGAGTGGCTGCGTTCCTACAAGCCCGAGGAGCTCTTTACGCCCGAGGGCCAGGTGCGCCCCGAGGTGACGGCCTTTATGCCGACCGGCGAGTTGCGCATCGGCGCCAACCCCAACGCGAACGGCGGTAAGGTGCGTCGCGAGCTCGAGCTGCCCGATATTCATGCCCACGAGGTCCCCGTCGCAACTAAGGGTCATGGCTGGGGCTCCACCGAGGCCGCCCGCGTCTTTGGTGAGTACACTGCCGACGTTCTGGCCAAGAACATGGATGACTTCCGCATCTTTGGTCCCGACGAGACCGCGTCCAACCGTCTGCAGGCTGCCTACAAGGTGACCAAGAAGCAGTGGGACGCCGGCTTCTACGAGGACGAGGCCAACGACGAGCTGCTGGCAGGCTCCGGTAAGGTCGTCGAGCAGCTGTCCGAGCACCAATGCGAGGGCTTCCTCGAGGCCTACGTGCTCACTGGCCGTTCCGGCGTGTGGAGCTCCTACGAGAGCTTTGTCCATGTGGTCGACTCCATGGTCAACCAGCACTGCAAGTGGCTCGAGGCTACCAAGCGCGAGATTCCGTGGCGTGCCCCCATCAGCGGCCTTAACATTTTGCTGTCGAGCCACGTCTGGCGTCAGGACCACAACGGCTTCTCGCATCAGGACCCCGGCTTTATCGACCTGCTGCTCAACAAGGCCAACGACACGCACATCGTGAATGCCTACTATCCGGCCGACGCCAACATGGCCCTTGCCGTTGCCGAGCGCGTCTACCAGTCCACCGACTGCGTCAACGCCATCTTCTGCGGCAAGCAGCCTGCTCCGACCTTCCAGACGGTCGACGAGGCCAAGGCGGAGCTCGCCGAGGGCGTTGCGACCTGGGAGTGGGCATCGACCGCCGATTCGCTCGCCGAGGCCGATGTCGTGGTCGCCACCTGCGGCGACGTGCCGACGCTCGAGGCTCTGGCTGCAACCGACATGCTGCGCGAGCTGGGCATCAAGGTATGGTTCGTCAACGTGGTCGATCTGCTCAAGATCCAGAACGTCTGCGAGAACGACCAGGCTCTCAGCGACGAGCGCTGGGCTGAGCTGTTCGGCTGCGGCGAGAAGCCCGTCCTCTTCGCGTTCCACGCCTATGCCGGCACGATTCGCCGCCTGATCTGGAACCGCCCCGGCCACGATGCCTTCCGCGTCCACGGCTACGAGGAGAAAGGCTCCACGACAACGCCGTTCGACATGCTGCGCCTGAACAACATGGACCGCTGGACACTGGCCGCCGACGTGCTGCGCATGGTCGACGCCGATAAGTTTGCCGAGCAGATTGATAAGTGGGAGGCATTCCGCACCGAGGCCTTTGAGTTCGCGTGCGATGAGGGCTACGATCACCCGGCCTTCACCGACTGGGTCTGGCCCGACGCCGCAGCCGCAACAGCAGCCGACGGCGCGCTCTCCGCAACGCAGCTTACTGCCGGCGACAACGAATAGCATCCGGGACGGTCTCGCGCTGGGGCCTTGCCCGGCGGGGCGGCCTTGCTCCGGGAAGTGGGCTTCGCGAACTTCTCGGAGCAAGGC
>CAUGJN010000020.1 GCA_959599635.1 uncultured Collinsella sp. | reverse complement strand
ACAAAACAATTGCACTACCTAACTAAAGAAAGGAGCGACACCATGTGCGATGACCACATCGGCCTCTGCCCCCACACGCCGGGCGGCGACCCCCATGAACCCGCAGATGCGCCCGCGGCACAGTCCCAATCAGACGCGCTCGCCAAGCACATCCTAAACGGGCTGGGCTTCTGCGGCCACTTTCTGCACTTTCACGGCGGCGGCGCCTCGGGAAAGGCCCCCATCGTCTGCTTGCTCGCCAAGCAGCCAAACGGCGAGATGTCACAGCAGGAACTAGGCCTGCACTTTGATCTTAAGCCCGGTTCGCTTTCCGAGATTCTCTCCAAGATCGAATGCGCCGGCCTTATCGAGCGCAGCCGCAATCCCAAAGACCGGCGGCAGCTCACCATTCGCCTGACCGAAGCGGGATGGGAAAAGGCCCACGTAGAGCAGGCGGCCCGCATTCGCTTTAGAGAGCAGGCCTTTAGCGCGCTCACCCACGACGAGCGCGAGGACCTCGCCGAAATGCTCGATAAAATCCGCGTAACCTGGGAGGAACTGGATGATTAAAACCCTCATGGGAAGCATCCGCGACTATATGAAAGTCACCGTTGCCACGCCGCTGCTCGTGCTTGGCGAGGTGCTCTGCGAGATGCTGATTCCATTTATCACCGCCAACCTGATCGACGCCATCAAAGACGGTGCCACCGTAGCCGAGATGCTTCCCACCGCGGGCTTTTTGGTGCTCATCGCGCTGACGTCGCTTGCTTTTGGCGCCGCGGCCGGCGTCACCTGCAGCCATGCGAGCTGCGGCTTCGCCAAGAACCTGCGTCACGACCTGTTCTACAAGATCCAGACGTTCAGCTTTGCCAACATCGATGAGTTCTCGAGCTCCTCGCTTGTCACGCGCCTGACCACCGATATCAACAACGTGCAACAGGCCTTTATGATGATCATCCGTATCGCCGTGCGCGCGCCGCTGGTATTGATCTTCGCCTTTACCATGGCGTTTATCATGGGCGGCAGCGTCGCCATGGTCTACCTGGTCATCATTCCGCTGCTGGGCTTTGGACTGTTCTTTATCATCTTTAAGGTGCGCCCCATCTTCTCGCGCGTGTTCCACAAGTACGATGCCCTGAACGAGTCCGTCGAGGAAAACGTCACCGGCATGCGCGTGGTCAAGAGCTATGTGCGCGAAGACTTTGAGAAGGAGAAGTTCGCGACCGCCGCGCGTGACGTCCAGATGGACTTCACCCGCGCCGAGAAGCTGCTCGCCTTTAACAACCCCATGATGAACATCTGCGTCAACGGCGCGTTTGTCGTCATCATCTACCTGGGCTCCAAGCTCATCATCACGAGCCAGGGCACGCTGTTCGACGTGGGCCAGCTCTCCTCGACCTTTACCTATGGTTTCCAGATTCTCATGAGCCTGATGCAGCTGTCGATGATCTTTGTCATGGTGACCATGGCCGACGAATCGGCACACCGCATTGCCGAGGTACTGGCCGCCGAGCCCACGATCGCCGATCCCGCCGAGCCCGTGCTCGAGGTTGCCGACGGTTCCATCGACTTTGACCACGTGAGCTTTAAGTATTCCAAGCATGCGAAGCGCCAGGCGCTCGACGATATCGACCTGCACATTACGAGCGGCGAGACCATCGGCATCATCGGCGGCACCGGCTCGGCCAAGTCCACGCTCGTTAACCTCATCGCCCGCCTGTACGACACCACCGAAGGCGCTGTGCGCGTGGGCGGCGTGGACGTGCGCGACTACGACCTGGACGCGCTGCGTCACCAGGTCGCCATGGTGCTGCAGAAAAACGTGCTGTTTAGCGGCACCATCGCCGAGAACCTGCGTTGGGGCGACCCGAACGCCACCGACGAGGATGTCCGCGAGGCAGCGCATCTGGCCTGCGCCGACGAGTTTGTCGACGGTTTCCCCAAGGGCTACGACACCTGGATCGAACAGGGTGGCTCTAACGTCTCGGGCGGACAGAAGCAGCGCCTGTGCATCGCACGCGCCCTGTTGCGTCGCCCCAAGATCTTGATCCTGGACGACTCCACCAGCGCCGTCGACACCAAGACCGACGCTAAGATTCGCGCAGGACTGACAAGCTATCTGCCCAACACGACCAAGATCATCATCGCCCAGCGCATCAGCTCCGTGCAGGACGCAGACCGCATCATTGTCATGGAGGGCGGCCGGATCGCACAGATCGGCAACCACGAAGAGCTGCTCAAGACGAGCGAGATCTACCGCGAGACCTTTACCTCGCAAAACAAGATGTCTGCCGAAGGTACGCAAGACGCCGACGACGTCTCTGGCGACGCGAACACGGCGGCAGACAACACCGACATGACCGCAACGCAAGCTCAGACCCAGGAAGGAGGCGAGGCACATGAGTAAGGCAACGACCGCCGAGCGCGCGCTCAACCGCAAGGGCGGCACCATGTCGCGCCTCATCAAGACGCTCTTTGGCTTCTATCCCGTGCTTTTGCCCCTTGTCGTCGCCGGCGTGGTGCTCTGCGCCATCATCAACTCCATCGGCGCGACCTTCCTGCAGAGCGCCCTGCAGATTATTAGCGAATCGTGGCAGTCGGGCGATTGGGAAGCCGCACAGCCCAAGATTCTGCAGCTCGTGACCACCCTCGCCTGCATCTACGGCGTCGGTGTCCTGTCCTCGCTCTTCTGGAACCGCGCCATGGCTATCGTCACGCAAGGCTCGCTCGAGAAGCTGCGCGAGATGATGTTCAACCGCATGCAGGACCTGCCGATCCGCTACTTCGACACGCACCAGCGCGGCGATATCATGAGCCACTACACCAACGACATCGATACGCTGCGCCAGATGATCAGTCAGTCGCTGCCCAACCTGCTCATGACGATCATCATCATCGTCACGGTGTTCTTTATCATGCTGTACTACAGCGTGTGGATGTGCCTGGTCATCATCGCCGGCGTCGCCTTTATGACCTTTATGACCAAGCTGCTCGGCTCCAATTCCGCGCGCTTCTTCATTGCGCAGCAGACCGAGCTCGGCGTGGTCGAGGGCCATATCGAGGAAGTCATGAACGGTCAGAAGGTAGTCAAGGCATTCTGCCACGAGTCTGCCGCCGAAGCCGATTTTGACGAGCGCAACGAAAAGCTCTTCGAGGTCTCGCAGAAGGCCAACATGTACGCCAACATCCTCATGCCCATCCTCATGAACCTGGGCAACCTGCTCTATGTGCTGGTCGCACTGGCAGGCGGCATTTTCCTGGCGCTGGGCGTGCCCAACCTGAGCATCTCGGGCATGGCGCTGTCCATCGCCGTCGTGGTGCCGTTCCTCAACATGACCAAGCAGTTCTGCGGACAGATCGGCCAGATCTCGCAGCAGATCAACGCCGTGGTCATGGGCCTCGCCGGCGCCGACCGCATCTTTGAGCTCATCGACGAGGAGCCCGAGGCCGACGAAGGCTATGTGACGCTCGTCAACGCGCAGGTCAACCCCGACACCTGGCAGCTCGAGGAGGCCGACCACCACACCGGCATGTGGGCGTGGAAACATCCGCACCGCGCAACCGGCGAGATCGAGTACGTGCCGCTGCGCGGCGATCTGGTCATGGATAACGTCGACTTTGGTTACACGCCCGACCACGAGGTGCTGCACGGCGTGTCCGTGTTTGCCAAGCCGGGCCAGAAGGTCGCGTTTGTCGGCGCCACCGGTGCCGGTAAGACGACCATCACCAACCTCATCAACCGCTTCTATGACATCGCCGACGGCAAGATCCGCTACGACGGCATCAACGTCAACAAGATCCGCAAGGCCGACCTGCGCCGAAGCCTGGGCGTCGTGCTGCAGGACGTGAACCTGTTCACCGGCACCGTGATGGACAACATCCGCTACGGCAACCTGGACGCCACCGACGAGGAGTGCATTGCGGCGGCCAAGCTCGCGGGCGCGGACGACTTTATCACCCGCCTGCCCGACGGCTACGACACCATGCTCACCGGCAACGGCGCCCAGCTGTCGCAGGGCCAGCGCCAGCTGATTTCGATCGCCCGCGCTGCCGTCGCCGATCCGCCGGCAATGATTCTGGACGAGGCCACGAGCTCCATCGACACCCGCACCGAGGCTATCGTGCAAGCGGGCATGGACAAGCTCATGGAGGGCCGCACGACGTTTGTCATCGCGCACCGCCTCTCCACCGTGCGCAACTCCGACGCGATTATCTGCCTGGACCACGGCCGCATCATCGAGCGCGGCAACCATGATGAGCTGATCGCCAAGCGCGGGTACTACTACCAGCTGTACACCGGAGCGTTTGAGCTCGAGTAGGCAGGTTTGTTCCACGTAGGGTTCCCCGGGGGCGGCGGGGTAGTTCCTCCGTGCTCAAACATTCTCGCTGCGCTGCGAAACTGCGCGCGGAGGAAATACCCCGCCGCCCCGGGGAACCCTCCTGCGCGCAATCAGCCCGTCATTTAGAAGGAAATAAAAGTTTGTGAGCCCCTGGCCGGTTGGCCAGGGGCTCGTTTTGTGTAAATTTGTCGCATGCTTCGGGTTGTGGTATAAACGTAACATGCTACGGAAAGGATGGTGGCTGGAATGGTTCCCGAAGATGCTGTTGGACCCCTGTTTAAGGTAATCAACGAACGCATGCAGGCGTCTGCCGATGCGGACCTCAAGGAGCAAGGGCTCACCTTTGCGCAAAGCCAGGTGATCGTCTACCTCATTGAGCATGCGGGCCGAGCGCTCCAAAAAGAGATCGAAGCCAACCTCAAGGTTTCCCACCCAACGGTCTCCGGCCTCGTCAGCCGGCTCGAGAAAAACGGCTTTGTGCGCACCTGGGTAGCCGAGGATGACCGACGTAATAAGGTCGTTGAGCTTACGGACAAGGCACACGATGCCGGCGATCGCATGCGTGCCACAATGCGCGAACGCGATCGAGAGCTGCTCGCCGGCCTTGATGAGCGCGAGCAGACGGAGCTCATCCGCATGCTCAGGAGAGTCTACGCCAACGTCTGCAAACAATAAACAATAGCTTCATCAGCACCCGTCGCCCACCGGATTCGATCCGCCTGCGACGGGCTTCTTTACGCCCTATTCCGTAGCTTGCTACATAATTTCAGCCCGATTCATACAGAAAGGAACATGCATGATACGAACACTTGGACGAAGCCTGCGGCAATACCGCAAGAGCTCCGTCACCGCCATCCTACTTTCCATCCTGGAGGTGATACTCGAGATCGCTATCCCGCTCGTCATGAGCGACCTCATCGACCGCGGCATCCAAGCCGGCAACATGGGCGAGGTCTGGCGCCTTGGCATCGCCCTGCTCGTCCTTGCCGTTCTCGAATTTGGAGTGGGCGCCGGCGGCGCTTGGATGGGCGCACGCGCCTCGGTGGGATTCGCCGCCAACCTGCGCGACGATATGTACGACAACGTGCAGACCTTCTCTTTTGGCAACATCGACAAGTTCTCTACCGGCTCGATCGTCACACGCCTCACCACCGATGTCACCAACGTGCAGAACGCCTACATGATGATCATCCGCATGGGCGTGCGCGGCCCCGTGATGCTCGCGTTCTGCTGGATTGTGTCGTTTACCATCAACCGACAGATCTCGTTTGTGTTCCTAGCCGTGATCCCCATCCTCGCCATCGCACTCGGACTCATCATGTGGCGCGTAAGCAGCATCTTCAACCGCGTTTTCGCTACCTACGACACGCTCAACAACGTGGTGCAGGAAAATGTCGCAGGCATCCGCGTGGTCAAGTCGTTCAACCGCGAGGAGCACGAGATTGGCAAGTTCGGCCGTATCAGCCAACGCATCTACGAGGACTTCGCCCGCGGCGAGCGCCTCATCGCACTCAATACGCCGCTCATGCAGGCCTGCATGTACGCATGCATGATACTCATCTCGTGGCTCGGCGCTAAGGCCATCGTGGCCTCGGGCAACAACGCCGCGCTCGGCCTCACCACAGGACAGCTCACCGCACTCTTTACCTACGCCACGCAAATCCTTATGGCGCTCATGATGCTCTCCATGGTCTTTACGCTTATCGTGATTGCCCAGAGCTCGGCCAAGCGTATCGCCGAGCTACTCAACGAACAGAGCGGCATCGCGAGCCCCGAGCCCGGTCGCGCCGTCACGCAGGTTGCGGACGGTTCCGTGGAGTTTGACCACGTGAGCTTTGCCTACGCGAGCAAGGCCGAGAAAAACGTGCTCGAGGACGTAAACCTCACCATCAAGAGCGGCGAGGTCGTGGGCATCATCGGCGGCACGGGTTCGTCCAAGTCGAGCCTTGTGAACCTCATCGCCCGTCTCTATGACGTCACCGCGGGCACCGTGCGCGTGGGCGGCATCGATGTGCGCGACTACGACCTCGATGCGCTGCGCGGCCAGGTGGCCATGGTACTGCAGAAAAACGAGCTCTTTAGCGGCACCATCGCCGAGAACCTGCGCTGGGGTGACGCCGAGGCCAACGATGCAGAGCTGGTGCGCGCCTGCGAGCTCGCCTGCGCGAACGAGTTCATCGACCAGATGCCCGACGGCTACCAGACCATGATCGAGCAGGGCGGAACCAACGTTTCGGGCGGCCAGAAGCAGCGCCTCTGCATCGCGCGCGCCCTGGTGGCCAAGCCGCGCGTGCTCGTACTCGACGACTCCACGAGCGCCGTGGACACCCAAACGGACGCAAAGATCCAGCAAGGCCTTGCGGAGTACCTGCCTTCCACGACCAAGATCGTAATCGCGCAGCGTGTGAGCTCGGTCATGCACGCTGACAATATCGTCGTGATGGACGACGGCCGCGTGAGCGCGGTGGGCACGCATGAAGAGCTTTTGCACACAAGCGATATCTATCGCGAAGTCTTTGAGTCGCAGCAGAAGGGAACGGCAGAGGATGAGTAAGCAGAATAAACGCCCCGCAAACGGAGCGGCACCGGGCGCCGACATGCCCGCGATGCAACTCGACATGGCAACCGTCAAGCGACTGCTCTCGTATATGTCCTGCTACCGAGGACAACTTGTACTCGTCGTCGCGTGCATTCTGCTCTCTGCCATCGCGAGCGCTGCGTCGTCGATGTTTTTGCAGGCACTCATCGACGACTACATCGTCCCGCTTTTGGCGACCGACGCTCCCGTATGGACGGGCCTTGCGCACGCGCTCATCACCATCGGCGCTGTCTATGTGGTGGGCGTCGTGGCCACACTCGTCTACAACCGCGCGATGGTTACTGTGGCGCAAGGCACGCTCAAACACATCCGCGACGATATGTTCTCGCACATGCAGACACTCCCCTTGCGCTACTTCGACACGCACGCGCACGGCGACATCATGAGCCTCTACACCAACGACACCGACACCCTGCGCCAGATGATCGCGCAGTCGCTCTCGCAGCTCGTAAGCTCGGTATTCACGCTGGTCGCGGTCTTTGTGTGCATGCTTTGGATGAGCGTGGGGCTCACCGTGGTAGTCTGCGTGCTCATGGCGGCGGTGCTCGTGTTCGTGGGCCGCATCACGGGGGTCATCGGGGCGTTTTCTATCCAGCAGCAAGATACACTCGGCGCGCTCAACGGCTACATCGAGGAGATGGTCGGCGGGCAGAAGGTCATCAAGGTCTTTTGTCACGAGGACGCCGCACGCACCGGAATGGGCAAGCTCAACCGTGCCTGGGCAAAGGCTGCGACGAACGCGCAGGGCGTGGGCAATTCGATCATGCCCATGATGAACGCACTTGGCTACCTGATCTATGTGGTGGTGGCTGTGCTCGGCGGCTACATGGCCATCGCGGGGACACCCAACCTGGGACTTACCGGTTTCGACACGTTCACGCTCGGCGCCATCGCATCGTTTTTGACGCTCACGCGCAACTTTATGAACCCCGTAGCGCAAGTGTCCAACCAGCTCAACTCGATCATCATCGCGCTTGCGGGCGCCGGGCGCATCTTTACGCTCATGGATGAGAAGCCCGAGTCCGACGACGGTTACGTGACGCTGGTCAACGTGCGCGAGGACGCGGACGGCGCGCTTGTCGAAACGAGCGAGCGAACCGAGCGCTGGGCCTGGAAGAACCCACATCACGATGGCGGCTGCGGGCTCGTGCCGCTCAAGGGGCATATTATGCTCGACCATGTGAGCTTTGGCTATGTGCCCCAAAAGCTCGTGCTGCACGATATCGAGCTCGAAGCCGAGCCCGGGCAGAAGATCGCGCTCGTTGGTGCGACGGGCGCCGGCAAGACCACGATCACCAATCTTATCAACCGCTTCTACGACATCGCCGACGGCAAGATCCGCTACGACGGCATCAACGTCAACAAGATCCGCAAGGCCGATCTGCGCCGCTCGCTGGGCGTGGTGCTGCAGGACGTGAACCTGTTCATCGGTACCGTCATGGACAACATTCGCTACGGCTGCCCTGGCGCCACGGACGAGCAGTGCATCGAGGCGGCGCGCCTGGCCAACGCCGACGGGTTTATCCGCATGCTGCCGGCCGGCTACGATACCGTACTCGAGGGCGACGGCAGCGGGCTTTCGCAGGGACAGCGCCAACTGATCAGCATTGCGCGCGCCGCGGTGGCCGACCCGCCCGCGATGATTCTGGATGAGGCCACGTCGAGTATCGACACCCGCACCGAGGCATTGGTGCAGCGTGGCATGGATGCGCTCATGGAGGGCAGGACCACGTTTGTGATCGCGCACCGTCTCTCCACCGTGCGAAACTCTGACCTGATCTGCGTGCTGGATCACGGGCGGATTATCGAGCGCGGCAGCCATGATGAGCTGATTGCTAAGCGCGGGTATTACTACCAGCTGTACACGGGTGCGTTTGAGCTCGAGTAGGTAAACCCACGGGCTCCGTCTCGTGAGGGCGGCATATTACCTCCGTGCTCAAACATTCTCGCTTCGCTGCGAAACTGCGCGCAGAGGTAAAATGCCGCCCTCCCGAGACGGAGCCCTGCGCGCAGTCAACTCCTCATTTGAACGGAATAAAAGTTGGTGAGGCTCTGGCCGGTTGGCCAGAGCCTCGTTTTGTGTGTGTTTTAGCTGGCGGGTGCTGCATATTATTCGTATAATTTATCGTAAGTTCCCGTACATCGATTGGAGCCTTATATGCCTGCCATTAAGCCTGTTTCCGATTTACGCAATTACAACGAGGTGCTCTCCGATGTCCACGAGGGCTCCCCGGTGTTCCTGACCAAAAACGGGCACGGTTGCTACGCGGTGCTCGACATGAAAGATTACGACCGGTTTTGCGCCATCAGTACGCTGATGTCGGAGCTTGAGCGCGGGCGCAGCTCGGGAGATGAGAGCGGATGGGTCTCGTCGGACAACGTCGCCGAGCACTTCCGCCGCAAGGCCGCAAGCCATGCATAGTTGCGAGGTCGTTTACTCTCCGCTGGCTCTGCAAGATCTCGACGACATCTGGGACTACATTGCCGTCGAACAGGACAATCCCACAGCAGCGGAGAGAATCGTAGAAGGTATCCTCGCTCGGATAGACCTGCTATCCAGCTTCCCGGAGTCGGGTACGCCACTCTCCTCGATCTATCCCCTACGCTCCGATTACCGCTTCGTGGTCTGCGACAACTATCTCGCGTTTTACCGCTTTCACCAGAAGGTCTATATCGACCGCGTCCTCCACGGAAAGCGCGATTACCTGCAGGTGCTGCTTGCGGAATAAACAGGCCCCCATATAATTTGACCCCTTATCCAGGACCATGCCCGATGTAGCTAAAAAAGCCCCGTCCTAAATGAGCTACTTGAGAAGTTGGGCCATGGCGTTGACGAATTTTTGTACTTGGAGGGTGGGCTCGAGCGGGTAGTGCAAGAAGACCGGCACCTCGCGGCCACATAGGAACGGCACGCCTACAAAAGCCGGGTGCACGCCCGACCACGCCCCGCAAGTGAGCACCGCGTCGCCCTTTTCCTCCGCCTCGTTAAAGAGCGCAAAGTCAAAACTGTCCACGTCGATCACGTCCACGCCGCCATCGGCCAAAAGATCGATGCGCAGGCTGTCCATGGCGTCGTTGCCGTGGCGCAGTACGCGCAGACGCATACCCTCCAAGTCGGCAACCGTAATGCGATTCTTGCGCGCCAGCGGGCTCGTGCGCGGCAGATCGATATAAAACGGCACGTTGACAATGCGGAGCTTTTGGCAGGCATCACCCCAGCGTGGGGTAGAAAAACTCGATTGCACCACATCGACCTCGCGGCCCAAGCTACGCATGACGGTCTCGCGCTCGTCGTAGAGATCGCTTACCGGCACGATTTCAAATCGCAGCGACGGTTCCAGATCGTGGATGCCCGACCACATCGACAGCGTTTGGCGCCCCGGGCACATCATCGACACGCCCAGGCGCACGGCACCGCCATCGCCCGCCGCGCGTCGGGCACGGCGCAGCGCGTCCTCGGACTGCCGCATGATCGAGCGCGCGTCGTCCACCAGCAGTGCGCCGGCCGGCGTCACTTTGACGCCCGAGTGCGAGCGTTCGAACAGCGTGATGCCGAACTCGGCCTCGAAGCCCGACACCTGCTTGACGAGCGCCGGAGTCGACACGCGCAATTGTGCCGCCGCACGCGAGAAGCTTCCCAGCTCCGCAGCGGCCGATATGGCCTCAAGTCGTCGATCGTACACGTCAATCTCCCGTTTTCGCGCCCGTGGCCACATGGTGCCACAGGAGGTTGTTTTCGCAGGTCATGCGCTCAATTGAGAATGAACTGCATCGCATAATGTAAACCTATGGTTAACGCCATTCTAACAAATATGCAATTCACCTGCGCAAATGCAAAGCATACGATAACCAGCGAAAACCACGTGGGTCGGTTAATGGGAGCGACCCACTGGGAGGCACAAGAAGGGAAGTTCCTATGAGCAATTGGCTTAAGCTCGAGGGCGATGTCTGCGCCGTGACCGGCGCACTCGGCGGTATGGGCGTCGAGATTTGCCGCGAGTTCGCCCGCAACGGCGCCAATGTCGTCCTGCTCGACCTGGACGAGGAGAAGGTCAAGGCCGCAGCCGCCGACCTCGCCGCCGAGTTTGGTATCCACGCCGAGGGCTACAAGATGAACGCCTGCAACGAGGACGAGGTCCAGGCCGCCGTCGACGCCACCATCGCCGAGTTCGGCCGCGTCGACGTTCTCGTCAACACCGCCGGCATCCTGCGCTTCGCAGCCATGGAGGACCTGCCGCTGAGTGACTGGAACGAGGTCATCAACGTCAACCTCACCGGCTACTTCATCACCTCGCAGCGCTTTGGTCGCGAGATGATCAAGGCCGGCCAGGGTCGCCTGGTGCACATCTCGACCGTTGCCAGCCACTCCCCCGAGACGTTCTCGGGCGTGTACAGCTCCACCAAGGCGGGCGTCAACATGATGTCCAAGATGCTGGCTGCCGAGTGGGGCCCCTACGGCGTGCGCTCCAACTGCGTCGAGCCCTGCTTTGTCAAGACCCCCATGTCGGCGAGCTTTTACGCCGACCCCGAGGTCGAGAAGAGCCGCAGCCGTCTTATCGCCACGCGCCGCATCGGCGAGGTCAGCGATATCGCCAATGCCGTCATGTTCCTGGCATCCAAGCGCTCGGACTTTACCACCGGCGACGCCATCAAGGTCGATGGCGGTTTCTCCAATATGATGGGCGACCTCACCGCCAAGCCCGGCGGCCGCCGCGCCTTTGCCGACAACTACCTCAAGAACAAGGGTGTCGAGCTTTGGTCCGACGAGTCCGGCGTCGCAAAGCCGACTGACCAGTAAACAAGCCCGGTAGAAAGGGGCGCGGGGCAAGCACCTCAGCGGCGTTTGCCCCTCCCCTCCCCCCGCATCGATTAGAAAGAGTCCCATGGCTTCCACCAACTCCAACAAGGGTCGCGCCGTCGTGCTTTCCGCCGCGTGCGTCACCATGTTCTTCATCAGTTCCATCGCGCTGTACTCCGTCGTGTCCAAGAACCTGCTCGCCGTCTACCCCGAGTGGTCCAGCGCACTTACCTGGGCTTTCCCGGTCTTCCAGACCATCATGGCCGTGACGGGCATCTTCGCCGGCCGCATCTCCGATAAGATCGGCCCGCGCAACGTCGTGATCGCTGCCGCCGTGTGCTACGGCGTGGGCTGGTTCATGTCCGGCACCGTCACCGAGCCGTGGCAGTTCTACCTGTGGTTCTCGCTCGTCGCCGCCATCGGCAACGGCCTGGGCTACAACCCCGCGCTCACCACCGGCCAAAAGTGGTTCATCGACAAAAAGGGCCTCGCCTCCGGCATCACCCTGGCCGCTTCGACCGCCGGCCCCGCTGTGCTGTCCCCGGTGCTCGCCTCGCTGCTCATCCCGAGTCTGGGCATCTTTGGCGCCCTCAAGGCACTCGGCGTCATCTTCTTTGTGACGATCGCCGCCTCCGCCCTGTTCCTGAAGGCCCCCGAGGCCGGTTGGCTGCCCGAGGGCTTCGAGGCCCCCAAGGGCGGCGCGCACGCCGGTACCTTCGGCGACCTCACCCCGGGCGAGATGGTCAAAACCCCGCGCTTCTGGGTCCTCATCGCCACCTTCGCCTTCGCCGCCACCGCGGGCACCCTGCTTGTGGGCAAGGTTGCCTCCATCGCCGCCGTCCAGCTCTTCGCCGACCCCACGAGTGCCGCAGCCGTCGCCCTCGGCGGCGTGGTCGTCTCCGTCAACACCTGCGCCAACCTGGTCGGTCGCCTTTCCTTTGGCCAGATCATCGACAAGATCGGTGCCTACAAGTCGCTGCTCATCAGCCTTGTCGTGACCATCGTCGCGCTCGTCATCATGTCGATGAGCTTTACGCAGAGCATGTTCTTTGTGGCGCTCGCTCTGCTCGGCTTTAGCTTTGGCGCCCTGCTCGTCATCTACCCGCCGCTCACCGGTGGCGCCTTTGGCACCAGCAACATCGGTGTCAACTACGGCATCATGTTTTTGGGCTACGCCGCCTCTACCTGGATCAGCCAGCCCATCACTGCCGTGCTGTATCACGCCGAGGCCGGCAGCGCCGCCTACCAGCAGTCCTTCTACGGTGCCATCGTGATCGCCGCCATCGCCGTCGTGCTCACCCTCTACATGATGGTCTCCGACAGCAAGAAGAAGTCCGCCTAGTTTTACCGATGTGACAAAGGGACTGTCCCTTTGTCACATTCCACCAGCCACCAGCATTAAGGAGTCGAAATGTCTGAGCTCAACCCCGTCCGCATTGCCGTCATCGGCGCCGGCGCCATGGGCCGCAACCACATCCGCTTTGTCACCGAGGAGCCCGAGGCCGAGCTCGTCGCCATCGCCGACGCCTTTGAGGGCGCCCGCGCCACGGCCGAGGCTGCCGGCGTGCCGTTCTTTACCGATCCCGCCCAGATGATGGACGAGGTCAAGCCCGAGGCCGTCATCATCGCCACCCCCAACGACCTGCACTTGGGCGTTGCCCGCGAGGCCATCAAGCGCAACATCGTGCCGCTGGTCGAAAAGCCGATCTCCAACGACCTCGAGGATGCCCAGGCTTTCGCCGCCGAGGCCGAGACCGCCGGCGTGCCCGTGCTCGTGGGTCAGCACCGTCGCCACAACCCCTTCGTCAACAAGGCCAAGGAGATCATCGAGTCCGGCGAGCTGGGCAAGCTCACCGTGTCGAGCTTCCACTACATGATCTATAAGAATGACGAGTACTTCGATGTCGAGTGGCGCCGCAAGAAGGGTGCCGGACCGATCTTGGTCAACCTGGTTCACGACGTGGACCTGCTCCGCTACCTGCTGGGCGAGCCCGTCGCCGTCCAGGGCATGCAGTCCAGCGCCGCCCGCGGTTTTGAGACCGAGGACTCCGCCGTGGTCAACGTCCGTTTTGCCGATGGCGCGCTTGCGAGCATGACCATCTCCGACGCCACCGTCAGCCCCTGGAACTGGGAGGCCACCGCTCGCGAGGATCCGCAGTACCGCCCCTTCGACGCCGACGCCTACTTTATCGGCGGAACCTTGGGTGCCCTTTCGCTGCCCCGCCTGCATCAGTTCTCCTACGACGGCGCCTCCAACTGGCACAAGCCGCTGCAGATGGAGATTCCGGCCGTCGACCCGGCGCTGCCGCACAAGATGCAGCTCAAGCACTTTGTGAAGGTCGTCCGCCGCGAGGTCGAGCCCGTCGTGACCCCCGCCGACAACGTTAAGACGCTCACGCTGCTTAACGCCATCAAGGAGGCCGCCGAGACCGGCCAGCTCGTCGAGCTGTAATGCCTTAAGAGCGGCCGCGGCAGAAACCCCATGCCGAGTCCCTCGGTCCGCCACAAATAAGCCCCTCTTCTTTGCCCCGCGAGCAGCCTCCTGCCCGCGGGGCATTTTGCTACTTCGCTGACGATTTTTCTGAGGCGGGGGGCCTTTTTGCGCCTCAGCTTGGTTCGTTCGCCACGAAATGTGCCTATCTACTACGTTTAACCGATCGCCCTCAACCATGCCAAATTTCGCGGAATAAAAACCGCAGGTAGACGAGTTGCGCATTTTCGGAAAACCGGGGGATGGTCGACCCACACGGTTCAAACGTAGTAGATAGGCCGCTTTCGTGGTTCCGCGCCAAAACAGTCTTTTTTGGGCGAAGTGGCAGGTGGTATCCTTGGTAGCCCTGTGCTGCAAACGCACCTTAAACGCAAGGAGTCCCATGGATCTTATCGCCCAGCTCGCCCGCGAGCTCAACCTTAAGGCCGCCAACGTCGAGGCGGCTGTCAAGCTCATCGACGAGGGCAACACCATCCCCTTTATCTCGCGCTACCGCAAGGAGGCCACGGGCGGCATGGATGACGTCGCCCTGCGCGCCCTCGACGAGCGCCTGTCATACCTGCGCAATCTTGAGCAGCGTAAAGAGGACGTCATTCTGCTCATCGACGCCCAGGGCAAGCTCACGCCCGAACTCGAGCAGCAGATTCGCGAGGCCACGCAGCTCCAGCGTGTCGAGGACCTCTACAAGCCCTACCGCAAAAAGCGCATGACCCGCGCGCAGAAGGCCCGCGAGGCAGGCCTGGAGCCGCTCGCCAACATGATTATCATGCAGGCCTCGGCCAAGGGCAGCGCGCTCGACGCCGCCGCGGCATACGTCAACGAGGAGGCCGGCTTCGACACACCCGAGAAGGCGCTCGCGGGTGCGGCCGACATCGTTGCCGAGACGGTGGCCGAGGACCCCGAGAACGTCGCCGACCTGCGTGCCTTTACGCAAAACACCGCCGACATCGTCGTCGAGGCCACCGACCCCGCGGAGAAGACTCCCTACGAGCCCTACTACAACTTTGGCGAGCCGCTACGCCGCATTCCCAACCACCGCGTGCTGGCTATCGACCGTGGCGAGCGCGAGGGCAAGCTTCGCGTGCGCGTGAACGTCGACGGCGCCGCCGCCACAGCACGCCTCGGCAGCCGTTGGCCCCGACGTCAGGGCGTCTTCGCCCCCATCTTCGATGCCGCCATCGCCGACGGCTACAAGCGCCTCATGGCCCCCTCGCTGGAGCGCGAGGCCCGCGCCAAACTCACCGTTCGCGCCCAAACCGAGGCCATCAACATCTTTGCCAAGAATCTTGAGGGCCTGCTCTCGGCACGCCCCGTCCGCGGCGCCCGCGTGCTCGCGCTCGACCCGGGCTACCGCACCGGCTGCAAGGTCGCCGTCATGGACGAGACCGGCAAGCTACTCGACCACGGCGTGGTCTACCCCACCAAGCCGCGCCACGACGTCGCCGGCACCAAGCGCGAGCTCGCCCGCCTCGTCAAGAAGGACGGCGTCAACACCATCGTCATCGGCAACGGCACCGCTAGCCGCGAGACCGAGGAAGTCGTCTCGGAGTTCATTGCCGAGCAGGCGCCCGGGCTGCGATACACCATCGTCAACGAGGCCGGCGCATCGGTGTACTCCGCTTCCGAGCTTGCCAGCCAGGAATATCCCGACCTGGACGTCACCGTGCGTGGCGCCATGAGCCTGGGCCGCCGCCTGCAGGACCCGTTGGCAGAGCTCGTCAAGATTCCGCCCCAGTCCATCGGCGTGGGTCAGTACCAGCACGACCTTGACCAGGCCGAGCTCTCGCGCACCCTGGGCCACGTGGTGGAAGACGTCGTCAACCGCGTGGGCGTCGACGTCAACACCGCGAGCGCAAGCCTGCTGGGCTACGTGTCGGGCATCACGCCGAGCGTGGCCAAAAACATCGTGGCTTACCGCGAGGAAAACGGTGCTTTTACCGATCGACGCCAGCTTAAGAAGGTCCCCAAGCTGGGACCCAAGGCATATCTCAACGCCGCGGGCTTCCTGCGCATTAGCGGCGGCAAGAACCCGCTCGACGCGACGAGCGTCCACCCCGAAAGCTACGAGGTGGCCACGGCCGTCCTGGAACGCGCCGGCGTTGCGGCAAGCGAGCTCAGCCGCGGCGGCGTACCCGACATCGAGCGCCGTCTGGGCAGCATCTCGGCGCTGGCAAGCAACCTAGACTGCGGCACCCTCACGCTCATCGACATTGTCAACGAGCTCAAGAAGCCCGGCCGCGACCCGCGCGACGACGCGCCCGAGGTGGTCTTTAGCCGCTCGGCACTTTCTATTGACGACCTGGAGCCCGGCATGGAGCTCAAGGGCACGGTGCGCAACGTCGTCGACTTTGGCGCCTTCGTCGACGTGGGCGTGCACCAGGACGGCCTCGTGCACATCTCCAAGCTGGCCAACCGCTTCGTCAAGCACCCCAGCGACGTGGTGCGCGTCGGTGACACGGTCAAGGTGTGGGTCGAAAAGGTCGATCGCGACCGCAAGAAGATCTCGCTCACCATGGTGCAGGGGAAGTAAACCGCCAAAGCGGATATCCCCTCTTCGCGGCAAGTGTCGCAAAGAGCGCGGGCGTTCCCCGCGCTCTTTGCCCCTTCGGCAAAGTGGGGTATACTGTCCGCAGTGTGAAAAGCCTTCGGGCTTTTAGCGGCTGCGGGTACCTGTACCTACAGCCGCATTTTTCGTTTTGGAGGCTCGATTATGAAGGAGCGCCCGCTCATCCCGGCAGAACAACAGGTCGCCCACCTCGCAGAGCGGGGCGTCCGCTTCGACATAATGAGCCCCGAGGATGCGGTCGCGTTCCTCCGCGACAAGAACTTCTTCTTCAAGGTCAAGGCGTTTGCGAAGTGCTTCTCAACGTATCGTAGCTCCGCGTCGGAGGGCTACGGACGCTACGTCAACCTAGACTTCGCCTACCTCGCCGAGCTCACCAGACTCGACCACCACCTCCGCGAGCACATCCTCTCGATGACGCTTGACATCGAGCACTACATGAAGGTCCATCTAAACCGGACGATGATGAACGACGGCGCCGACGGGAAGGAGATCCTCGACCTCCTCTTCGCCCACGAGAGGGTGCGTAAGGAGAGGATGCTGGAGGAGCGGTTCGATCCAAGCGGGTCAGAAACAGCCGTCGAGAAGATGAAGGCCATCGCCGACCGGCTAGATGAAGTGGACGGCAGCGAGCGAGCGACGCTCTTCCTCGAGATGCTCCACATCGCCGAGGACCAGACTTTGGGGATAGACCCGGAGCACCTCGAGCGCAGCGTCTCGTACCTCGGAGACTCGAACTACACCCGGGACCTCGCGAATAAGTATGGCAGACGCGAGGACATGTACGTCTGGAACTACCTGGAACTCGTCTCCTTCGGGGGAATCATCGCGCTTTACAAGTTCTACTTCTACGACCTCAGGAGGGAACGCAGCCAGGAGGCCGAATCCGTCAAGCAGCTCCTGTTCCCCGTGAAGGCCCTGCGCAACGCGGCCGCTCATAACGGCAACATTCTGAACACGATCGGGCAGCGCCTACAGAAGCCCGTCGGCTCCATCGCGACGGCCGCGCGGGAGGAGCTCGGAATCGACCAGGAGCTCGTCGCCCTTACGAAGCGCTTCCCCGTCATCCACGACTTCACCGCGCTCGTGCTCTGCTTCAACAGAATCGTCAGCGATGCGGACGCGAGGTCGGAAAAGGCGGCAGGCCTGCGCACCCTGCGCGAGCGCTTCCTTGAGCACGCCGACTACTTCGAAAAGCAGATCGAGCTTGACCGAGGAATCAGGATGCTGGGGGAAGTCATGCGCTCGGGAGCCGATGTCATCTCTTCGAGCTCCCTATAGCTCTTCAGCCCCCTAATAGCCCCTTACCATTTGGGCCCCGCTCGGACAGAGTAGGTTCGAGTAAGTCCGAGTAGATCCGAGTAAATCAGCAGCAACCCGGCTACCTACTGCATGAAACCTCAGCTCAGACGCATGACATGCGTCCCATAAAGCGGCCGGTTCGGGCAAGAGTACGTCCGGGTGGTCAGAGTAGGGCTCGACTTTCCCCCTCTCGGCCGGGCGCAGAGCCGATAGGGCGAACCACCACCGCGGCCTCTCAGAAAGCTATAAAAGCAAAAATGGCCCCCGTTTTGACGTTTTTAGAGCCAAAACGGGGGCCATTCCGTGCTTCGAGCAACTGGTAAAAACTGATAAAAGCTGATAAAAAACCTTTACCGTGCTGAATATTCGCGATTTTGCACGCCGCCGCAGGGGGTACCCTTACTTACGGCAGAATATGGAAGCCCAAAGCGGCGATATCCTTGGCAAAGCCGCGGACGGTATCGAGCGAGACCTCGTACGGGTCACGGCCGATGTTCTTGCGCTTGGCCAGGATGCTATTGGGCACCGTGATGATCTGGCAACCGCATCCTTCCGCCTGGTAAATATTGATAAGCTCGCGTGTGGATGCCCACAGGACCTCGCAGTTGGGCTTGGCGGCGGCCCTCTTGACCGACTCCGTCATAAACGGAATGGGGTCGACGCCGGTGTCGGCGATGCGGCCGGCAAAGAGCGAGATGATTGACGGCGTCTCGGCGTCAACGGCCTCGACCATCTCGTCGACCTGCGCAGGCGTAAAGATGGTGGTGACGTTGACCTTGATGCCGTCGGCGGAAAGCTTGCGCACCAGCTCGGCGGTGGACTCGCCCTTAGTAGTCACACACGGAATCTTGACGTAGACGTTCTCAGCCCAGGTAGCGATCTCGCGGGCCTCGACCTCCATGGTCTCGACGTCGTCGGCAAAGACCTCAAACGACACGGACACATCGGTGATGTGGGCCAGGACCTCCTTGGCAAACGCGCGGTAATCCGTCACGCCGCCCTTCTTCATAAGGGACGGGTTGGTCGTGAAACCCTGAACGTTGCCGTTCTCGTACATGTCGAGCATGCCCTCGAGGTTTGCACCGTCAGCGAACACCTTGATTGCCATCTGCCTGATTCCTTTCGCTTGCACAAGGCCGGTAAACTGCTAAACACTTTACCTACGTTTATCAAGGCGTGAACTGCGGTTTCTCATCTTCTCGGCGAACGGTATAAACACCCCAGTGTTTGAATTGATAAATCGATTGAGCATGCAAAAGCAAAGAGTCGCAGTTTGAGCAAACGTCAGAAGGCGAGATTCATTAGATGAGGCCGAAATGTTGCATCGCGGTGACGGTGCCGTCGTGTGCGACGTCGTCGGTCACGTAGTCGGCGAGCGCCTTGACCTCGGGCATGGCGTTGCCCATGGCCACGGCCGTCTCGACGGCGGCGAGCATGCCCAGGTCGTTGCCCGAATCGCCAAAGCCAAAGGTGCGCGCACTTCCCTCGCGGCCCAGATACTCCAGCGCTCGCGCCACGCCCACGCCCTTGTCGATGCCTTTGGGGCTCAACTCGCGATTCTGGCCACCGGTGTTGCACAGCTCAAACTCGCGATCGATAAAGCCATCATCGTTGGCTACGCGAGCCAGGTCGCACGCGTTAATGCACACCTTGCCCAAGCGCAAGCGGCCATCGATGCGCATTTCCTCGGCGCCATGCACCACAGCGGTGCCGATCAAAGACGATTGTTCAACGCCCGCAGGCTCCAGCGCAAAGGTTGCCTCGTTGGCCTCGAAAAAGGCCTCAATCCCTGCCGCGGCCATACGGCGTGCAAGCTCCGCGATAACGTCCTCGTCAAAGCAGTCCTCATGCACCACGCGGCCCTCGACCTCGAGCGTGGCGCCCGCCATGGCAACGATACCCGCCGGGTTCAGTGCACGCAAGCCATCGGCAATCAGCCACAAGGGGCGACCCGTGCAGATAAACGCCTTGTGTCCTGCGTCGCGCAGACGATGAAACGCCTCGACGACCGCCTGCGAGGGACGCACCGCCGAGAAGTCCTTATCGGTCATATCGTCGGGATCGAACGACGTCAGCGTGCCGTCCACGTCAAAAAACAGTACGGCGGAATCGGGGCACGCATCAATCATATGGGTTCCTTTCGAGGGCGATGGCAAACGAAGCATCCATCATATAATGGAGCGACGCAACCAGAGAGGTCACCCATGGAATTTTACGCAAGCTGCCCCGAGGGCTTTGAGTCCGCACTCGCCGACGAGCTTAAACGGCTCGGGCTTTCGCATGTCCGCCGCCTTAAGGGCCGCGCCACGTTTGAGGGCGAGCTTGAGCAAGGCCTTCGAGCGTGCCTGTGGTCGCGCCTGGCAAGCCGTGTGTTTGTGGTGCTCGGGCGTTTTGAGGCGCAGGGTGCCGACGAGCTATACGACGGCGTTTACGACATCGCCTGGGAAAACATCGTCCGCCCCGGCGCCACGATTGCCATCACCGCACGCGGCGTGACCGAGCAGCTGCGCAACACGCGCTTCTCGGCCCTGCGCGCCAAGGACGCGCTGTGCGACCGCCTGGCCGAGACCACGGGCCGTCGCGCCGACGTCGATGCCGCCGACCCCGATGTCCACCTGCTGCTTTCGCTGCGCCAGCGGCGCGCGAGCATAAGCCTGGACCTTTCGGGCGACCCGCTGTTCAAGCGCCTGCCGCCCGCCGCGACCCGCGCCGGCGAGGGCGCGCACGTGCTGCGCCCCGACTACGCCGCCCTGGTGCTGGCGCAGGTCGGCTGGACCGCGCTGTGCGAGCGCGAGCTGACGGCCGACGACTACGAAAACGAGGCCCTGCCCACGCTGATCGACGCCTCGTGCGCCGGCGGCGGTCTGCTGCTGGAGGCCGTGAATATTCTGACCGATCGCGCCCCGGGCGCTGCGCGCGAGCGCTGGGGCTTTGAGGGCTGGCAGCTGCACGACGCCGCCCTGTGGGAGCAGCTTCGCGCCGAGGCGCGCGAGCGCGAGACGGCGGCACGCGAGCGCCAGGCGCGCATCGTTGCCGTGGATGTTGACCCCGCCGCACGCAAAACCGCCGAGCGCATGGTTAAGTGTGCCGGCTACAAGCGCTTTGTCGACTTTTGCGCTGCCAAGTCCGCCACCGTGCTGGACCATGCAGGCGCTGTCGCCGGCGCCGCCGTGGTCGCAGACACCACCGAGACCCCGCTTTCGCTCATGCACGACGCCATGACGCTGGTCGGCGAGCTGCGCCGCGCGCCCGAGCTTACCGCCGCGCCGGTCGCCGCGCTCACCCGCGATGGCCTTATGGCCCGCGCGCTCCATGCCGAGCCCGCGCGCTCCATAGCTGTCATGCCCAATAACGAAGAGGCAACTATTGAGGTTTGGCCCTCGCTCGACCACGCCGCCGCGGCATTTGAAGCTGCGACCGGCGCAGATGCCGAGAAGCAGACCGCAGACGCCGTGGACGAAGCCGCCAATGCCCCCATGCCCGAGCCTGCCGCCATGCTCGACCTGGGCGACGGCAAGCCGCTGCCCGTGCTCATCCCCGAGTCCGAGCAGTTCGCCAACCGCCTGCGCAAGAACGCACGCCTGCGTCGCAAGTGGGCAAAGCGCGAGGGCGTGAGCTGCTACCGCGTCTACGATGCCGACCTGCCCGACTACTCCGCCGCCATTGACCTGTACGAAGGCTGCCCGCAGACGCCGGGCCGCTGGCTCGTCATCGCCGAATACGCCGCGCCCAAGACCATCGATCCCACGCTGGCCCAGGCCCGCATGCTCGACATCTTGGCCATCGCACCGCACATCCTGGATGTTCCGGCCGAGCATGTGCACGCCAAGGCCCGCATGCGTTCGCGCGGCGGCTCGCAGTACGGCAAGCAGGGCGCCGGCAAGGGCGGCTCGGGCGAGCGCGCCAACATCGCGCGCCGTCGCCTGCCGCTCATCGAAGAGGGCGGCCTTACCTTTGCCGTCAACTTTGACGACTATTTGGATGTAGGCATCTTCCTGGACCACCGCGTCACCCGCAACCTGGTGCGCGAGCACGCCAAACAGGCGCGCCGCTTCCTCAATCTGTTCGCCTACACCGGTACCGCCACCTGCTATGCGGCGGACGGCGGCGTCGAGGAGACTGTGACGGTTGACCTTTCCAACACCTACCTGGACTGGGCCGAGCGCAACATGCGTCAGAACGGCTTTGTGGGGCCGCAGCATCACTTTGTGCGCGACGACGTGCTCGCTTGGATTCGCGACCAGCGCCAGACGCGCAACCGCTGGGACCTGATTTTTGTCGACCCGCCCACGTTTTCGAACTCGTCCAAGATGGGCCGTCGCACCTGGGATGTCCAGCGCGACCATGTTGAGCTTTTGGCCGGCGTATCGCGCCTGCTCGCACAGGGCGGACATGCCATCTTTAGCTGCAACCTGCGCGGCTTCCGCCCCGAGACGCGCAAGCTCGCACGCGCGGGCGTCGTGCTGGAGGACATTACGGCGCAGACCATCCCCGAGGATTTCGCACGCAACCAGAAGGTGCACCATTGCTATATCGTGCGCCGCCTGCCCATCGAGGATGCCATGGCCGAAGTCGGCTTTAGCGCCGAGGAAATTGCCGAGCGAACCGAGGAGCTGCGCAACCCCGAAGCCCGCAAGCCTCGCGCAACGGCGCCCGCGCACGCACAGGCCGGCAACGGCAAGTCCAACTTTGCCGGCAAACCCTCCCCCGCCGGCAAGCCCAAAAAGAAGAAGTTCTACGCCAGCAAGCCCAAGGGCAAATAAACAAAGTTGCGGTGGAATAGTTCCTATAAATGCCTGGCAAAGGCCCAAACAGGAACTATTTCACCGCAACTCATAGTGGGATGGCGGATGCCGGCCTATCCTTGGGTGACCAGTCGGTAACCGATGCCCACGTGTGTTTGGATATAGCGCGGATGCGCGGGGTCGGACTCGATCTTCTTGCGCAACGTGCCCATAAAGACGCGCAGGCTCGCCAGGTCGCTCTTAGTTGCCGTGCCCCAAATCTCGTGCAGGATAAACTGGTGCGTCAGCACCTTGTCGGCGTTATGCGCCAACAGGCACAGGAGCTTGTACTCGATCGGCGTCAGATGCAGCTCCTCGCCATCCATCGCGGCGATGCCGGCATCAAAATCGATATGCAGCTCACCGGTATCGAACGAGCCCTCGGAGGCAACGCCGCCCGTTTGCGCATACGAAAGGCGCCTGAGCGTCGTGCGAATGCGCGCGAGCAGCTC
>CAUGJN010000019.1 GCA_959599635.1 uncultured Collinsella sp. | reverse complement strand
TGCTGACCTCGTCGGTGCTCGCCATCGCCACGGTGCGCCTGGCCCGCCGCAAGGTGCTGGCACAGCAGCTCTACTGCATCGAGACGCTCGCTCGCGTCGACGTGCTGTGCCTGGACAAGACGGGCACCATCACGTCGGGTCGTATGGAGGTCGAGGGCACCTACCCGCTGCCTGTTGAGGGTGTTGGCTTTGGCGTGGACTCGGAGGAGGCGGCTGTTCCCGTCGATACCACAGTGCTCGATTTTGCGCTGGCTAACGTCGCGCGTGCGACTTCGGCCGATGCCAACGAGACCTGCCAGGCGCTGCTCAACTATTACGCCGATCGCCCGGTCGAGGTGTCTGAGCCGCTGTCGGTCATTCCGTTCTCGTCGTCTAAAAAATGGAGTGGCGCTTCTTTTGCGCAGGGCTCCTATGTGATGGGTGCCGCGCAGTTTGTGCTCTCTGATCGTGTGTTTTCGCAGGTCGAGAACCGTGTCGCCGAGCTTGCCGATACCTGCCGCGTGCTCGTGGTGGCGCGCGTGGACGGCTTTACGCCCGATGGGGATATGGTGGGCGAGGCCGAGCCCGTGGGCTTTGTGACCATCCGCGACGAGATTCGTACCTCGGCGGCCGAGACCATCGGCTACTTTAACGAGCAGGGCGTGACCCTCAACGTGATCAGTGGCGACGACCCGCGTACGGTGTCGTCGATCGCGCGCGTGGTGGGCGTGCCGGGGGCGGACGCTTATGTGGACGCCACGACGCTCGATACACCGGCCAAGCTTGATGCCGCAGTGGACCGCTACCATGTCTTTGGTCGTGTGACCCCGCAGCAGAAGCGCGAGCTCGTGCAGGCGCTCAAGCGCCGCGAGCACACCGTGGCCATGACGGGCGACGGCGTCAACGACGTGCTGGCGCTCAAGGAGGCCGACTGCTCCGTGGCCATGGCGGCCGGCTCCGATGCCGCGCGTAACGTGGCCGAGATCGTACTCGTCGACAACGACTTTGCCTCGATGCCCGCCGTGGTGGCCGAGGGCCGTCGCTCCATCAACAACCTGCAGCGTTCGGCCTCACTGTTCTTGACCAAGACACTGTTCTCGATGGGCCTGGCGGCGCTGTGTATCGCGCTGCCGCCGTACCCCTTCGAGCCCATCCAGATGACGCTCATTAACTTCTTCTGCATCGGCGCGCCGGGCTTTGTGTTGGGCCTGGAGCCCAACAATGCTCGTGTGAAGGGTGCGTTTTTGAGCAACGTACTCAAGCGTGCACTGCCGGCGTCGATTGCGGTCATTTTGGCTGCGGCGCTCGATATCTTTGTGGCGCGCGTGTTTGGCTTTAGCCAGCTCACGCTGTCTACGATGTGCCTGCTTACGTCGTGCGCGGCGAGCGTCAGCCTAATCTGGCGCATCTCGCAGCCTCTCACGCCCTTACGTGTGGTGCTCTTTGTGTTTGTAGTCGCCGGCATCCTGGTGGGCGTTATCGGATTCCCGGAGCTGCTGTCTATTGCCAACCTGTCGATGGGCCAGATGGTTATCTTGGCTGTTATCGTGGTCTTTACCTGCTCGGTGTTCTTTAAGCTCGCCACGATGATGGATTCGCTCAAGCCGCGTCGTCGTCATGCCGCAACTGGTTTTGGCCGCGGTGTGCGCGTCCGCCTGGGTCGCGGTGGCGGCAAGGTGAGCTCGACGGGCTCGACGGCCGAACGTTTTGCCAAGCGCGTCGCCGCCGACATGGCGCAGCGCCGCGAAGATCGCACCGCTCGCGAGGCCGAGGCCCGCGCACTCGAGGGCGTGGCCCAGGCCCAGCCCAAGAAAAAGAAGAGTACCGGAGCTAAGCGCTCTCGTGTGACCAAGTCCGCCCAAGGCATCAAAGTCTCGATGCCAAGCAAAAAGAAGAAGTAGCTACGCGCCCTGGCGATGTTGAATTGGTGCCTTGTTCCTGTGGGGCCGTGGCGATGTTATGCTCTAACCTCGATTGTTTGAATTGCTTCGAAAAGAGGATGCCGTGATCTGCCCGCATTGCCTTAAGACTATCGAGGACGGCGCCTCGTTCTGCCCCTACTGCAACGCCTATGTGGGTCCGGGCGATGGTCCCGAGCACACCGAGTTCGTGTTTTGTGAGGGCTGCGGTGCCCGTCTTTCTCCGCATGATCGCACGTGCCCAAAATGCGGACGCCCTGCTCCGGGTATCCTCTCCGAGGACGCGGCCGCATCCGACCTGGCAGCGGGCCGCACGGCGGGCTTTCCGCGCCTAACGCAAGAGCAGATCGATACCGAGGTGCCTCATGCGCCCGCCTCGGCTGCCGCGGTTCTTTCGGACGCCGCCGATCCTAACGAGACCTGCGTGCTGCCGGCTTTCGATAAGGATTTTGGTATCCCCAAGGTCGATATTCCCACGCCCGTTTCCCTGCATGACGATGCTCAAAAACCCAAGCGCAAGGTGCATCCCGACGAGGACGCCTATCACAAGCACAAACGTCATATCCCCAAGCCGCTCATTATCATCGCGGTCCTTGCCGTCGTTTGCGGCGGTGCCTATTGGTTCGTGACGACCGATCCCATGGGTGTTATGCCCGGCTTCTACGACCAGTTTGGCCAAGCTGCACAGACCACCTTCCCCACGCGCCAAAAGGGCGAGGCCACTGAGGACGATACCAAGCAGGACGATTCTGCGGAGGTGGTCCAGGAAGAAACCGTGCTCACCGATGATCAGCTCTATACCAGGCTCGACGGTCTGTATCAGACCATCGTGTCCTACGCTGACGAGGACCAGATCGGCGAGGTCATCGATTCCTTTAACAACGGCTATCTCCGAACGCCGCTGTCCACCCGTCAGGAGCTGTCGCAGAGTGCCTACGCCCTGCGCGACCAGATCAAAAAGACGCAAGATGAGCTCAACAACCTTAAGTACCAGGACGATACGGTCTATGCGGATGACATCGCCCACTTAAAGCAGCTTGCCGAGTGGATGTATGAGCGCGTTGACGTGATCTGCCAGAGCTGGGATATCTCGCTGGCCATTCCCGATGGCGAGTCGATGAGTTCCCACCAAAGCGAGATCCTGGCGCCCATCGCGCAGGGTGGCAACAGCGCGCTGAACCAGTACGATGCCAATGTGGGTTCCTGGAAGCCGCAGCAGCGTTCCTAAAATTAGTTCGCCATAGTCGGCATAACCTACGTGCGCAATTGATGTAAGCCCGTGCTTATTGCTACAATTCGTACAAATATGCTTTAAACGCACGAGGAAGGAACCACATGTTTGGTTTTAAGAAAGAGCTCTACACGCCCGAGTATCAGCTTGTCGGCGACGAGTGCGCCGTAATCGAGACGTCGAAGGGTACCATCAAGGTCAAGTTTGACGGCGAGGGCGCTCCCATTCATGTCGCGAACTTCTGCGAGCTTTCCACGATGGGCTTCTATGATGGCCTTAAGTTCCATCGCTATGTGCCCGGTTTTGTTATCCAAGGTGGCGACCCCAATACCCGCGACATGTCCGGCGCCGACGTCGCCGCCGGTCTTGAGGGCCCCGACGGCATGCCCGGTACCGGTGGCCCCGGCTACTGCATCAAGGGCGAGTTTGCCACCAATCCGCGCAACAGCCATGTCGATGGCGCCCTTGCCATGGCACGCTCCATGGATCCCGATTCCGCGGGTTCGCAGTTCTACTTCTGCCTGGGTGCCCAGCATAACCTCGATTCTGGTTACACCGTCTTTGGTACCACGGTCGAGGGTCTCGATGTGATTTCGCAGCTGCGTGCCGGCGACGAGATCGTCCATGTCGAGATTGTTCACGAGTAAAGGGGACTTTCTTGAATAGCCAGCTGATCCAACAGGGCCGCGCCGCTTACCGCGCGGGTGATTTTTCTGCTGCAGCCCAGATGCTTGGGGCGGCAAAGACTCCCGATGAGATTATGGGCGAGGCCGATCACCTTCGTGGCAACGCCTTGATGCACCTTGGCATGTATGCCGAGGCCGCCGAGGCCTATGCCGCCGCCCTCAACGACGGCACCTACGGCAAGCGCGGCGCGCTGCTCACCAACCGCGGCAAGGCGCTCGCCGCCGTGGGCGACTACACGACGGCCGCCCAGGCTTTCTCTGCCGCTACGCAGGATGCTTCCTATGCCACGCCGTTCAAGGCCTATCTGGGCCTGGGCAATGCGCTGTTCCAGTCGGGCGACTATGCCAACGCGGGAACCGCCTTCCGTCAGGCTGCCATCGACGGCGCCAATCCGGCTCCTGCCGCCGCACTCGGCGAGCTCGGTCGTTGCTTCATTAAGCTCGGCCGTCCGGCGGATGCCGTGGAGACCTACCGCACGGCTATCGACTTTGCCGGTCCCCGCGACGACACGCGTGCGCTCAACGCCGGCATGGGTCAGGCGCTTTCTGCCGCCGGCCGTCCCTCCGACGCACTCGATGCCTTTAACGCCGCTACTGCCGATGGCATCTACCAGCTCACCTCCGAGCAGGCCGACGAGCTTGCCCGCGTGCACGATTCGCTTGCCGCGCTGTCTGCCCAGACGGCCATGGCCACGGCTCCGGCGCCCGCGATGGACGCTTCTGCCGTCGATCCGCTCGATCCTACCGGCGCGACCGGTCAGTTTATGCCCGATCCCTCGGACACCGGCTTCTTTACGCTGTCCGAGTCCGAGATGGTCCAGCAGGACCGTCAGGATCGTAAGCAGGCCAAGGTCCGTCGTCGCCATCGCCACACGGGTCTTAAAGTCTTCATCGTGCTGCTTCTGCTCATTTTGATCGCCGCGGGCGGTCTGGGCTTTGCCTACACGCGTGGCTTTGGCTTCCCGTCTCAGGAGTCTGTCGTTACCGATCTGTTCCAGGCTGCCGGCGACGGTGACGCCGCAAAGGCCGAGTCTTGCCTGGCCTCGAGCCTGTCCGAGGACGCTAAGTCGATGATCATCTCCTCGATTCCGCAGGGTGCCACCGTGTCCGTCGAGGGCATGGATCAGTCCATGACCGAGACGACCGCCAAGGTGAGGGCATCGCTGTCCAAGGGCGGCGAGCAGGAGTACACCGTCAAATTCGTGCGCTCCGACAACCATATCGGCTGGGCCGTTTCTTCGCTTGATATGGATTTCTCGGCTGCTGACAACCAGTAGTGACCTTATGGGATTTAGCTTTGCCCGGCGCTTCACCGCAAGTGAGGTGCCGGGCTTGCGCTAGTATGATGAGCTAGTAGTTTTCCAGCAATCATCCAACACATCAGGAGTTGCGTTGTTTTCTTTGATGGATATGTTCTTCGGTAGCTATGCGGGCGATCTTGCCATCGACCTCGGCACCGCAAATACGCTTGTCTCCGTGCGCGGCAAGGGCATCGTCATTCGCGAGCCCTCCGTTGTCGCCATCGACAAAAACGACGAGCGCATCCTGGCGGTCGGTATCGAGGCAAAGCGCATGCTCGGCCGTACGCCCGGCAACATCGTGGCCGTTCGTCCCCTGAAGGACGGCGTCATCGCCGACTTCGATGTTACCGAGGCCATGCTTCGCTACTTTATCGATAAGGCGTCCGAGAAGCGCTATCCGTGGACTCCGCGTCCGCGTGTTGTCGTCTGCGTTCCCTCCGGTGTCACGTCGGTCGAGAAGCGCGCTGTCTTTGAGGCCACGATCCAGGCCGGTGCCCGCCAGGCCTATCTGATCGAAGAGCCTATGGCCGCCGCTATCGGCGCCGACCTGCCCGTCGAGGAACCCACCGGCTCCATGGTCATCGACATCGGTGGCGGTACCACCGAGGTTGCCGTCATCGCTATGGGCGGCATCGTCGTCTCGCAGTCCATCCGTATTGCCGGCGACGAGTTCGATCAGGCCATCCTCACGCACGTTCGTGATGCCTACAACCTGGCCATCGGCGAGCGTACGGCAGAGGACATCAAGATCAAGGTCGGCTCCGCCGTGCCGCTCAAGGATGAGCTCGACGTCGAGGTCAACGGCCGCGACGTGATCACCGGTCTGCCCAAGACCGTGCGCATCGAGAGCGAGGAGATTCGTCGCGCACTCAACAAGCCGCTCGACGAGATGGCCAAGGCCGTCAAGGACGCACTCGACGCTACGCCTCCCGATCTTGCCTCGGACCTTATGTACTACGGCATTTTGCTGACCGGTGGCGGCGCGCTGCTGCGCGGTCTCGACGTGCGCCTGCGCGATGAGACCGGCGTTTCGGTCAACGTCAGCCCCACGGCGCTCGATAACGTTGTTAACGGCTGTGCCCGCGTGCTCGAGGCCAATGCGTTTGATGGCGGCTTCGTCCAGACCAATGCTTAATTTCCAAAAGGTGGATTCCATTTGGCACGATCTTCGGGTTTCTCCACAAATCTGAATACCAAGCGACAATCAACGGGTATGCGCCCGTTGATTGTTTTCAGCCTGATTTCGGTGTTGCTGCTCACGTTTTATATTCGTGAGGGCGAGACGGGGCCGATTCATGCCGTGCGTTCGGGCGTGACGACGATTACCTCGCCGGTGCGTTTTGTGGGCTCGGCTGTGGCGGCTCCCTTCAATGCGATCGGCAACGTGTTCTCTAACCTTACGGCGTCGCAGGACACGCTTGACGAGCTTAAGATGCAAAACGAGGAACTGACCTCTAAGGTCGCCGAGCTCTCCGAGGCTCAAAAGACCGCCGAGCGACTGGAGGGTCTGGTCGGCCTGCAGTCGACCTATAACCTCAAATCGACCGCTGCTCGTATCGTTGGTGCCTCCGGCGATGCCTGGACCTCGACCGTCACCATCGATAAGGGTTCTGCCGACGGTCTTACCATCAACATGCCTGTGACGAGTTCTGCCGGTGTCATAGGCCAGATTATTGAGGTCTCGGCCAAGACGTCCACCGTGCGCCTGATTGGCGACGAGAACTCGGGCGTGTCCGCTATGGTGCAGGACACGCGCGCCCAGGGCATGCTGCAGGGTCAGGCTGACGGCACGCTGCGTCTTGAGTACGTGAGCGTCGACTCCGACGTTAAGGTTGGCGACATCATCGTGACCTCGGGCATTGGCGGTGTGTTCCCCAAGGGCCTTCCGCTCGGCACCGTCTCGTCGGTTGAGAAATCGGCAAACGACGTGTACTACACCATTGTGGTGCGCGCTCAGACCACGGCCGAGAACAACGAGGAAGTGCTGGTCATTACCTCGCTGACCGACGAACAGTCGGCCTCGGATGAGGACGTGAACACGGCCAACAGCACGCCGCAGGGAACGTCGCGCGATGCTGCGACCAAGACGAAGGACGAGAGCCCGGATGACAGTTCCGACACGTCCGAGACGACCGATTCCGGCTCGAGCGAATAGGGGGCATGTCCATGGATCTACACGAGCAGGGGATGAGCTCCCGCACGTTTGTAATCGCCGCCATTGTGTGCGTGCTGCTGCAGGCAGGCCTGGCACCGCAGATCTCCATTGCGGGCGGTCGCGTCAACTTTATGATTATCCTGGTGTGCCTAAGCGTGTTCTCGGGCGACCCGACCCGTGCCGTCGTGTGCGGTTTTTGCAGCGGCTTGTTCTATGACCTTTCCGCTGCCGTGCCGGTGGGCGTTATGTCGCTCCTGCTGACCGTGGGTTCTTTTGCCCTGGTGCATAGCGCTGCCGGTCAGACGGGCGGTACCCCGAGTGCGCGCGGCATCACTGTGGGCGCCTTCGCGTTCGTCATTAATGTGATCTACAGCATCATCTTGCTGTTTATGGGTTTGGAGACGAGCTTTGTCGTGGCGATCTTCGGCCATGCGCTGCCGTCTTCGATCCTGACGGGTCTGGTTGCCATTCCGTTTTTGATGTCCGGCGTCGTGCCGCAGTCCGGTTATGGATTCTCCGCACGTGGCGGACGCCAGACGGGCATGCGCTTTAAGCCCAAGACCCGTAAGCTCAAATAGGGGAGGCTCGTAGATGTCTTCCCAGATGACGGTTATTATCGCCGGTATCGTGCTGGTTGTGGCCATCGTGGTCGCACTGGTCATCATGCGTCGCGGCGATTCTCGTTTTACCTACGATACGCAGCATGGAACGGCCCCGCGCGCCACCGAGGGCGAGGGCAATACCGCGGCGACCGCCTTTAAGGGCCGCTTCTCCATCCTCACCACGGGTGTGGGCGCGATGTTCGCGGCGCTTGCCGTCAAGCTGTGGGGCATGCAGATGGTCTCGTCGGACTATTACGAAAAGCAGGCTAATAGCAATCAGACGCGCACCGTTACCACACCCGCTGTGCGCGGTCGCATCCTCGACCGCAATGGCGTGGCGCTTGTCCAGAACCGTCCCTCACTTGCTGTCGTGGCCTATCGCGACCTTGCTGAGGATGAGGTTCTGGTTCGTCATCTTGCCAACGTGCTCGGTATGCCCTGCGTGGCGGTTCTGCGCAATATTCAGGACAATTCCGAGGGCGCCCAGAGCCTGCATACCATCGCGACGGACGTCCGTCGTTCCACGGTTGCCTATATCAAGGAGCACGCAGGCGAGTTCCCGGGCGTCAAGATTGCCGAGCGTACCGAGCGCCAGTACCCGTACGGCGAGACGGCCTGTCACATTTTGGGCTATACCGGCACCATTACCTCCGAGCAGCTCGAGGCCCAGAATAAGAAAACCTCTGGCGATGATGATGCTTCTGCTGGCAAGATTACGTACCAGTCGGGCGATATCGTGGGCCAGGCGGGTGTTGAGAGCTACTACGAAAACCTGCTGCAGGGTATTCGTGGCGAGCAGACCGTCAAGGTCGATGCCTCGGGCAATGTGACCGGTCAGGCCGGCGCCGTGCCCGCCAAGGCCGGCTCCGACATTAAGCTCACGCTCGACCTTAAGATCCAACAGGCCTGTGAGACGGCGCTGGCGAGCGCCATCGAGCTTGCCAAGACCACTGGCTACAGCAATGCCGGCAACGGCGCTGTGGTGTGCCTCGATCCCAACAATGGTGAGATCCTGGGCATGGCGAGCGAGCCCAAGTTCGATCCGTCCGTCTTTATCGGCGGCGTCTCAAATGACGTGTGGACCGAGCTCAATGATGACAAGGGTTCGCACCCGCTGCTCAACCGCGCCATTAGCGGACAGTACATGTCGGCCTCGACCATCAAGCCGCTCTCGGCACTGGCCGGTCTTGAGTTTGGAACCTACACTTCAACGCAGACAACCAACTGCACGGGCTATTGGACGGGCTTGGGCAAGGCTTGGGGCAAGCGCTGCTGGCTGACGTCTGGACACGGCACCATGACGCTGCAGTCGGGTATTGCCAACTCGTGCGACCCCGTCTTCTACGATATGGGCAAGGCGTTCTTTTATGACGAGCAACATTCCGAGGGCCTGCAGGAGGTCTTTCGTCGCTGGGGCCTAGGCAAGACCTGCGGTATCGATTTGCCGAGTGAGGGCGCGGGCCGTATTCCCGATGCCGAGTGGAAAGAGTCGTACTTTACCGACGCCTCTGCCGAGGACCGCAAGTGGAATGCCGGCGATATGACCAACATTGCCATCGGCCAGGGCGACATTTTGGTGACGCCTCTGCAGATGGCATGCGCCTACATGGGCCTTGCCAACGGCGGTAAGCAGTACGTGCCTCACGTGTTTTTGTCTGCCGTGTCGCGCGATGGCGACGGCGATGCCTATAAGTACAACGGCAAAGGCAAGAAGAAGCGCCTGGAGGCCAAGATCAACAGCGATTCGGATTTGGCTCTTGTTCGCAACGGCATGCACGACGTGATTTACACGGCATCGACGTCCCTGGCGGCTCACTTTGGCACCCTGACGCCGCAGGTATACGGCAAGTCGGGCACGGGCGAGAAAAGCGGCGAGGACGAATACGCGTGGTTCTGCGCCTATGCGCCGGCCGATGATCCCAAGTATGTCATCGCTACTGTCCTGGAGCAGGGCGGCGGTGGCTCAGATACCGCGATGCATGTCGTGCGCGACGTGCTCGGCGTGATTTATGACGAGCCCGATACCTCTTCGGCCTCGGGCGATTCTTCGGTTCGATAGGAGGTTGCGATGGACTTTTCGCCGGCGGACCTGTTCCGCTCAACCAAGACCGGCTCCCGCAGCAGCCTGGACCGCGTTAACAAGCAGCTCTCGGCCTCGCGCGGCACGTTTCGCCAGAAGGTACACATCGGTGTGCTGCTGGCTACCGTCGCACTCGTTGCCTATGGCGCCATCATTATTTGGTCGGCGTCACAGTTTAAGGCCGATGCTTCGTTCTCACGTCATCTTCTGGGAATTGGCATCGGGGCGGTGCTGGCGGTGCTCGTCTGGCGTACCGATCTGCGCGGTATTTCCAATTTTTCGACGGCGTTGCTCGTCATCGACCTGATCGTGATCTTCTCGCCCAAGATTCCGGGTCTGTCCTATACGGGCGGTCTGGGCATGACGGGCTGGATCAAGATTCCCGGTATCGGCTTGACATTCCAGCCGGTCGAGCTTGCCAAGCTCATCACCATCTTCTTTATCGCCACGCTTGGCTCGCAGTATAACGGTCGCATCGATACCGTTCGCGACTACGTCAAGCTCTGCGGCATGCTGTCCATTCCGTTTTTGGCCGTTGTCGCCATGGGCGACCTGGGCTCGGGCCTGGTCGTGCTGGTTTCGGGCGCCATCGTCATTTGTATGAGCGGTGCACGCCGCGAATGGGTGCTGTCGACCCTGGCCCTGCTCGTGGGCCTGGTGGCCCTCGTCCTGGCGCTCGATTCGGTTTTTGATTCGTTGCTCGGCCACGATGTGCTCATCAAGCAGTATCAGATGAACCGCCTGACGGTCTTTATCGATCCCGATAATGCCGATTCGGACGATGCCTACAACCTGCAGCAGTCGCTTATCGCCGTTGGTTCGGGTGGCTTCTTTGGTAAGGGTTTGGGCCATGCGACGCAGTCGGCCGGCGGCTTTCTGCCTGAGTTCCACACCGACTTCGTCTTCGCCTTCCTGTCCGAGACCTTTGGCTTTTGCGGTTCCTTTTTGCTCCTGTGCCTCTACGTGCTGCTGATCTTTTCGACGATTCGCGTCGCCTTTAAGTGCGAGTCGCTGTTCTTGCGCCTATCGTGTGTGGGCATCGTTGGCATGTGGGCGTTTCAGACCTTCGAAAACATCGGCATGTGCATCGGCATGATGCCGATTACCGGTATTCCGCTACCGTTTATTAGCTTCGGTTCGTCTTCGATGATGATTCAGCTGCTGACGGTGGGTATCGTACAATCCATATGGCGGCATCGTTCGGGCGCCGCGTAACCGCTGGAGGGGTTTGCTATGAAAATTCCGGTAGATAAGCTGACCCGCGCTTTTAAGATGGGCGCGTCCGTTAAG
Organism: uncultured Collinsella sp.; assembly: GCA_959599635.1. Taxonomy (GTDB): domain Bacteria; phylum Actinomycetota; class Coriobacteriia; order Coriobacteriales; family Coriobacteriaceae; genus Collinsella. Next base: position 12,360 of record CAUGJN010000019.1, on the reverse strand, counting down.
AAGGATTCCGATACGCCGGTGCGCGTCTCGGTCTATCTGGATTCGTCCGCCTCGCGCTTTCTGGCCGAGACGGTGCGTGACGCCTTTGTGCCGCAGACGACTTCGGGCATTGTGCGCGTCGAGCGTCTGGGGGAGGAGCGAATTGCTCCAAAGACCGATACCGATGTGGTACTGGTGCTTTCGTGCGGTTCCGACCGCTTGGAGAGTGCCGTGCAGGAGCTCGTGATCGCCGGCGCGCCCGTGTGCGTGCTTGCCGAGTCTGCTGTGGAGGTGCCGTTTATCGAGGAGTCCACGCCCATGCTCGGCGTGGTAGCGGCAACCGATAAGACGTATCTGCTCGAGACGCTTGCCCGCTGGATTCTCGATCGCACCGAAAAGGAAACGGCTTTTGCGGCGAACTTTGCCTTCATGCGCATCGCGGCGGCCAATCGTATCATCACCTCGTGCGCGCTCACCAATATGGCGACCGGTGCGCTGGTGTTTTTGCCGGGCGCCGACTATCCCGTTATGGCGCTGGCGCAGGTGGGCATGCTCTTTGAGCTCGCTGCCGTCTTTGGACGCGGCATTAAGCCTGAGCGCGGCTACGAGGTCGCGGGCGTGCTTGCCGGCGGTCTTGTGATCCGCGCGGTCACCCGTGCGCTCGTCAAGCAGACGCCGCATATTGGGTTTGCCGTCAAGGCGCTCACTGCTGCCGCGGGCACTTATGGCATGGGCCGTGCGCTCGTTTCGCTCTACGAGCGTGATGTCGACTACAGCCGTGCCAACGAGGTGGTCACTGCCACGTTCTCCCGCGTTCGCGATCTGGTGACCACGGTCGCGGGTGCTACCCGTCCTACGGCGTCCTACCAAGACGCGTCCGATCTCGCTGCTTAGGGGTTTTCCGTTGCGCGTTCCGTATCAAGACTGTTTTCATTTAATTGAGCCACTGCTCGCCAAGGTCGAGAAGCCGAGTCGCTATATCGATCACGAGTGGGGCACGCTTTCAAAGGCCGATGCCGACTACCGTTGCTGCCTGATCTACCCGGATGTGTACGAGGTTGGTCTGCCCAACCAGGGCATCGCCATCCTCTACAACATCCTTAACCAGGCCGAGGGCATCTCCTGCGAGCGTGGCTATGTGCCGTGGCCCGATATGGGTGATGCCATGCGCGAGGCAGGCATTCCGCTGCTCTCGCTCGAGGGTGCAGCGCCGGTCGCTTCGTTTGATATCGTCGGCCTGCATGTGCCGCACGAGATGGCGGTGACGAACTTCCTCGAGGCACTCGACCTCGCTGGCATTCCGCTGTTAGCGGCCGACCGAGGCGAAGACGACCCCATCATCATCGCCGGCGGTCCCTCGGTGTACAACCCTGAGCCGTACGCGGCCTTCTTCGATGCCATCCTCATCGGCGAGGGCGAGGAATCGCTGCTCGAGACCTGCCAGCTGCATCGCCGCCTGCGTGACGAAGGCGTCCCGCGCGCGCAGATTGTTGAGCAGCTTGCATCCATTGCCGGCAACTACGTGCCGTCGCTCTATGAGGTTCGTCACGATGAGCCCTGCTCGCCGCATGGCTACACCGTGCCGCGTGAGGGCAAGGATGCTCCGACCGTGGTCTACAAGCGCGTCGTCGAGGATTTCGGCGCCACGAATCCGCTGTCGCAGTCGTGTGTACCCTATGCGCAGCTGGTCCACGACCGCCTGTCTATTGAGATCCTGCGTGGCTGCGCCCGCGGCTGTCGTTTTTGCCAGGCCGGCATGACGTATCGCCCGGTGCGCGAGCGCTCGGCCGACCAGATCGTCTCGTCGGTGATTCAGGGTCTGGAAAAGACCGGCTATGACGAGGTGTCGCTGACCTCGCTCTCCACGACCGACCACTCCTGCATTCGCGACGTGCTCGGCAGGCTCAACCGTCGCCTGGAGGATACGGGTATTCGCGTGTCTATTCCGTCGCAGCGCCTGGATTCGTTTGGCGTGGATATGGCCGAGTCGGTCGCCGGCGAAAAGAAGGGCGGCCTGACGTTCGCGCCCGAGGCCGGCAGCCAGCGCATGCGCGACATCATTAACAAGAACGTGACCGAGGAGGACCTGGACCGTGCGGCCAAGGCGGCCTTCGAGGCCGGCTGGAACCGCATGAAGCTCTACTTTATGATGGGCCTTCCCGGCGAGCGCGACGAGGACATCGTGGCCATCGCCAATCTGGCCGATCACGTGCTGGAGCTCGGTCGTTCCGTGGTGCCCAAGGCTCGTCGCGGCTCGATCTCGGTGTCGATCTCGGTTTCGGTCTTTATTCCCAAGGCTGCCACGCCGTTCCAGTGGTGCCCGCAGCTCGACTACGACGACGTCAAGCGTCGCCAGAAGCTGCTCATCACGAGCGTTCGCAACCGTGCCGTCCGCGTGCATTACCACGATGCCGAGACCTCGCTCATCGAGGCCGCGCTGTCCCGCGCCGGGCGTGACATGACGCCCGTCATCATCGATGCTTGGCGCGCTGGCTCTCGCTTTGACGCCTGGGTAGAGCATTTCTCGCTCGATAACTGGAAGGAGGCTGCTGCCAAAAACGGCATCGACCTCAATGAGCTCGTGCACCTGCCCTACGAGTTGGACTGGCGCCTGCCGTGGGAGCATGTGAGCCCCGGCTGCACGCGTGGCTTCCTCGAGCGCGAGTACCGTCGCTCGCTCGAGGGTGTCACGACTCCCGACTGCACCCGCACGTCGTGCACCGGCTGCGGAATCTGCCCCACGCTCCACGTCAAGAATGTATTGATGGGTGATCGCGCATGAGTGAGCGCCTGACCGACAACCCCACGCTCTTTAGGCTTCGTGTTCGCTATGGCAAGCGCGATCGCCTTAAATACCTGGGCCATCTCGAAGTAATCCATACCATTGAGCGCATCGTGCGCCGTGCGGGACTTCCCTATGCCGTCACGCAGGGCTTCTCTCCGCATATGCGCGTGGGCTTCTCTTCGGCGCTACCGGTGGGTACGTCGTCGACCTGCGAGTGGTATGACCTGTTTATGACCGAGTTCGTGGCGCTCGACGAGGCGTTTGGGCGTCTGGCTGCGGCGTCTCCGGCCGATCTGGCGCCCATCGAGGCGGCGTATATCGACGTGCGCACGCCGGCGTTGACGGCGCAACTCACGCGTCTGTCGTATCGCATCGACCTGCACTTGGATCCCGAGGCGCCCGTAAGCGCCGACGAGGTGCGTCGTGCGATCGACACGCTGCGCGCGGACCATGGCATCGACTACGCGCGCGGCAAAAAGAGCAAGCGCTTGGATTTGGATCACACGCTCGTGGGCTATGAGCTCACGGCGGGGGAGCGCCCGGACCATTTGGTGCTCATGCTCGACACCCATGCCGACAACGAGGGCTCCATGCGTCCGGAAATTTTGCTTTCTGCAGCTGATGTTTTGTTGCAGGGCTTGACCCCGGGCGTGGATGCACCTATTGTTTCCACCGGTATGCAAGACCTCGTGACCATCTGCTCCTACGATGTCGAGCGTCAGAATCAAGCATGCGAGGACGACGAGGGCCGACTCGTCAGCCCCATACCTGTGCGAACTTGTGGATTTGCTCCACATACTCGTTGACGGGGGTATTTTCGCCTGCTACTATATTCGGCTGTTGCACTAACTGATGCATGAAGGGCAAGTAAACATGTACGCAATCGTTAACACGGGCGGCAAGCAGTACAAGGTCGCCACCGACGATGTCATCACCGTCGAGAAGATCGAGGGCAATGAGGGCGACAAGGTCACCCTGCCGGTCATCTTCCTCAACGATGGTAAGAAGATCGTCACCGATCCCGACAAGCTGGCCAAGGCCAAGGTTACCGCTCAGATCGTTGAGCAGTTCAAGGGCGAGAAGCAGCTGGTCTTCAAGTTCCACAAGCGTAAGCGCTATCGTCGCCTGAAGGGTCACCGTCAGCAGCTCACCAAGCTGAAGATCGTGAAGGTCCAGGCTACGTCCCGCGCCAAGAAGGCTGTCAAGGCAGAGGCCGAGGCTGTTGCCGAGGCTCCCGTCGCCGAGTAGATTACACTCGTAACGAAAGAGTAGGTATACACAATGGCACACAAAAAAGGACTCGGTTCCTCCCGTAATGGCCGTGACTCCCGCGGTCAGCGCCTTGGCACGAAGCGCTATGCCGGCCAGACGGTAACCACGGGCACGATTCTCGTCCGTCAGCACGGCACGCACATCCACCCGGGTGAGAACGTTGGCCGTGGCAAGGACGACACGCTGTTCGCGCTGGTCGACGGTACCGTTGAGTTCCACAAGGGTATCAAGCACAGGGTCAGCGTACGCCCGCTCGCGAACGCGTAATTCACCCTTCATAGAGCACATATGTGGGAGGCACTTGAGTTTTAGGATTCAAGGGTCTCCCTCTTTTTGTAGGAGGCGATTCTGTTGTCACAGTTCACCGATATCAGCCGCATTAACGTGTGCGGCGGCGACGGCGGAGCCGGATGCATGTCGTTTAGGCGCGAGGCATTTGTCCCCAAGGGCGGCCCCGATGGCGGCGACGGCGGTCGTGGCGGCAATGTCGTCATCCAGGCCGATGCTCAGCTGTCTTCGTTGATCGATTACCGCTTTAAGCATCACTTCCGCGCCGAGCGCGGCACGCACGGGCAGGGTGCCCGTCGTAACGGTAAGAGCGGCGAGGACCTAATTTTGAAGGTTCCTATGGGCACCGTGGTGCGCGAGCTCGACCCCGAGACGCAGACACCGATGTTCGAGATTGCCGACCTGGTGCATGATGGCGAGCGCGTTGTCGTGGCGCCCGGCGGTGCCGGTGGCCTGGGCAACACGCACTTTGTGACGTCGGTGCGCCGCGCGCCCGCATTCGCCCAGCTGGGCGAACCGGCCGAGGAGCACTGGATTGAGCTCGAGATGAAGCTTATGGCCGATGCCGCGCTCGTGGGCTTCCCCTCGGTGGGCAAGTCCTCGCTTATCGCGCGCATGAGTGCCGCCCGACCCAAGATCGCCGACTATCCGTTTACCACGCTCGTGCCCAACCTGGGTATGGTGCGTGCCGGCGAGTACTCCTATGTCGTTGCCGACGTCCCCGGCCTCATCGAGGGCGCGAGCGAGGGCAAGGGCTTGGGCCACCAGTTCCTGCGCCACATCGAGCGTACGGCGCTGATCATGCATGTCGTCGACATGACGGGCGGGTTTGAGGATCGCGATCCGGTCGAGGATTACCGTATCATCAACCGTGAGCTCGAGCAGTATGGCGCCGAGCTTTCGGAGCGTCCGCAGATCGTCGTCGCCAACAAGTGCGATGCGCCGGGCACGGCCGACAAGATTGCCGACCTCAAGCGTGCGGCACTCGACGACGGTCATATGTTCTTTGCCGTGTCCGCCGTGACGGGTGCCGGTCTCAATACGCTGATGCTTGCCGTAGGCGAGCAGGTGGCTAAGCTTCGCGCCGAGCTGGCGGTCTCTGATGAGCCGGTCGATCTGCGCGACGAGGAGTGGGAGCGCCGCCGTCTGCAGCGCGAGAAGCGGTTCCGCATTGTCCAGGAAGAGCCCGGTGCCTTCCGCGTGGTCGGTCGTGCCATCGAGCGCATGGTCATCCAGACCGACTGGGAAAACGAGGAAGCCGTCATCTACCTGCAGCATAAGTTTGCGCGTATGGGTGTTGACGACGCGCTCGAGAAGGCCGGTTGCCGTGCGGGCGACGAGGTCCGCATTTGCCAGCGCGCCTTTGACTTTGAGGGCGCCGAGGACTTCTCGGAGTACGAGGAGCTCGAGGACGCTGGCGAGGACGTTGCCGTTGAGGCCCTTGACGTGACCGATGCTCCGGATGAGGGCGTCGAGGTTGTCGATGCGGCGGATGCCGCGGACGATGCCGAGACCTCGGAGGGCGAGTAAGCCATGTCGCTGCGCGGTGGAATCGGTTTGCCCGAGCTGCCCATAAAAGAGGGCAAAGAGTTTCGGCTTGGCATTATGGGCGGCACCTTCGACCCGATTCATTACGGGCACTTGGTGACTGCCGAGCAGGCGCGCGAGTCGCTCGACTTGGACGCTGTGCTCTTTATGCCGGCCGGCTCTCCTGCCTTTAAACTCGACAAACCGGTGACGCCTGCTGAGGACCGTTATGCCATGACGGTTCTCGCCACCGCTGCGAATCCGGCTTTTTTGGCGAGCCGTTTCGAGATCGACCGTCCGGGCGTGACCTATACTGCCGATACGCTTCATGCCCTTCGCGACTTTTACCCGCCGCAGGTAAAGCTCTACTTTATTACGGGCGCCGACGCGATTATCGATATTGTGACCTGGCATGATGCCGAGCGAATCGCTGAGCTTGCTACCTTTATTGCGGCGACGCGACCGGGTTTTGATATCGATACGGCGCGTGCCCGAATCAAAGAGTCAGGGCTGCCGTTCGATGTTCGCTATATTCAGATTCCGGCGCTGGCGATCAGCTCGACGAACATTCGTAAGCGAGTTGCCCGCGGCATGAGCGTGCGCTATCTTACGAGCGAGTCTGTGCTCGGCTACATTCGCAAGCGCAGTTTGTATGTCGATCTGGGTCAAGAAGATTTTGAGTGATGGGGGCTACGTTGTCGGTTGAGGATCAGTTTGAGGGCGATGAGCGCGCGCTGCTCAAGCGCATTCAAGAGCTGCTCGATGTTCGCATGAAAGATAAGCGCAAGCGCTATGTGCATTCGCTGGGTGTTGCCGAGACCGCACTTCATCTGGCCGAGGTCTACGGCGTTGACCGCTTTGATGCCGCTGCCGCCGGCTTAATTCACGACTGGGACAAGGTGCTTTCCGATGACGAGCTCGTGGCCCGCGCGCTTCACTATGGCATCAAGGTTGCCGGCTCTCCTTCCGCCGCGACGCCGCTTTTGCATGGCCCTGTTGCCGCCTATGAGCTTCCGCAGCTTTTTCCCGAGCTGTCGCCGGCAGTCTTTCAGGCTGTCGACCGTCACACCGTGGGTGCTTGCGACATGACGCCGCTCGATATGGTGGTCTTTGTGGCAGATGCCATCGAGCCCAACCGCCACGGCGACTATGCCCATGCGCTGCGCAAGATGGTGGGGAAGTCCTCGCTCGACGAGTTGTTCTTCTCCTGTTTTGCGCAGGGTCTGGTCTATGTGATCCAGTCCGGGCGCTATCTTTATCCCACGGCTATTACGATTTACAACCATTACGCCCAGCTGCGCTAGCTCGGGTGTGTCTAGAAAGAGGTATTCCATGGCCGACGAGACCATGACTGACGAGCAGATTCTTGAAGGTGTGGAGCACAAGAGTTTCGTTGCCACGTCCGACCGCACCGCCGCCTCGCTGTCCGCGAGCGGTGTCGCCGCCGAGGATGTCGCCCGCGCCGCCGCGCAGGCCGCCTACGACAAGAAGGGCGAGGACGTGCAGGTGCTCGACCTGACCGAGCTTTCCGACGTGTGCGACTACTTTGTGCTTGCCACCGGTACCAACAACCGCCAGGTCGATTCTATCGTCGACGAGATCGAGGAGAAGGTCGCCGCGGCTTGCGGCGAGCATCCGTTCTCCATCGAGGGCCGCGAGCAGAAGACCTGGATGCTCATGGACTACGGCTCGGTCGTCGTTCACGTCTTCACTCCCGAAGCCCGCGACTTCTACCGTCTAGAAAAGCTCTGGGGTGACGCCCCCCAGCTCCCCCTCGACCTCCTCTAGTGGCTCATTTGATACGGGGCTTTTAGTTGGCCTCGCGCATTTTGCCGGGCAGTTGCGGTTTTCCGTACCTGCCCGGCTTTCTTTTTGCCCAAAGGCGGTTAATCGTTGAAGCGGGATTGGCGGCCGAAGGATAGGGCGGTGTCGCCGAACTTGTCTCGGACGGCGTCGATAGCAACCGAGAGGTCGCGTCGGTCGCTGGATTGGGCTCCGCGGTCGTCGACTTCGCAGAACAGGTCGGTCTGGATGCCGCCCTGATGGTCAAAGTCGCTCATCCCGATACCCGCCAGACGCACATGCATGCCTTCCTGCCAGATGTTGTCGAGCAGTTCGAGCGCAACCGCCACAAAGATGTTCTCATCGTCGGTCGGATGAGGCAGCCGGCGCTGTGCCGAGCGACCGCTTCCATACGAATACTTGAGCTTGAGCGTCACCGTGGCGCCCGTCAGTCCCTGACGGCGCAGGCGGCGTCCCACTGACTCGCCCAACAGCGCAATCGCCGCTTCGATGTCCCCGCGCTCAGTCAAATCTTTCGCAAAGGTGCGCTCATTGCTCACCGATTTAACCTCACGCTCTTCATCGAGACTTGTGACTTCGGAGATTTCGAGTCCCAGCGCACGCTGGCGCATGCGTTCGCCGTTGACGCCAAAAATAGAGGCCAAGGTGGATTCCGGTGCACGTGATAGCTCGCCGAGGGTGTAGATGCGCATGCGGCGCAGTCGTTCCTCGGCCGAGCGCCCGATGCCGCTCATGGCAGACACTGGTAGCGCGGCCAAAAAGCGCTGTTCCGTCCCGGGGCGCACAATCGTCAATCCAAACGGCTTGTCACGCTCGCTTGCGATCTTTGCGACCGTCTTGTTGCAGCCCACGCCAATGGAGCAGGTCACTCCCAGCGCTGCCACGCGGTCGCTTATACGCCGCGCAACCAGTCGCGGGTCTTCGGGCGCAAAGCGACCCGGTGTGATATCGATAAAGGCTTCGTCGATGGATACGCGCTCTACGCGCGGCGTTTCCTCGGCGAGAATCGCCATGACCTGCGCGCTCACCTCGCGGTAGCGATCAAAGTGCCCGTGCGTCCAAATGGCTTGCGGGCACAAGCGCCGCGCCTCGGCCGAGGCCATGGCAGAGTGCACGCCAAAGCGACGCGCCTCATACGAACACGTGGACACGACGCCACGCGAATCGGCGTCTCCGCCCACGATGAGCGGCTTACCGCGCCATTCGGGATGATCGAGCATCTCCACGCTCGCAAAAAACGCATCGAGGTCCATCAGGCCCACCGCCGGACCCGTCCAGGGAGGCGGCGTGACGCCCATGGCATCCTCATAACCGTATGTATGTTCGCGTCTTTCCATGTCATGAGTATACCGCGCAGCTCATGTGGGGTGCGTGTATGTGCTTGCAAATCCCGAATTCTTGTCTAAGATATGGATTTGCCCTCGACTACACCGAAGAAGTTGGTCTCACGGACTTCACCTGCCCGCGTCGATGGCGTATTATGTTCAACTGTTTGTTTGTAGTTGCAGCCTAAAGCTGCTTGGTTGGAGGAGTTTCCTTTGGCAGTCAAGATTCGCCTTGCTCGTCACGGCGCTAAGAAGCGTCCGTACTACCGTGTCGTCGTCGCCGATTCCCGCGCCCCGCGTGACGGTCGTATCATCGAGGAGGTTGGCCGCTACAACCCGATGACCGCCCCCAAGACCATCAACCTCGACCTCGAGAAGATCGCCGACTGGCAGTCCAAGGGCGCTCAGCTCACCGACGCCGTCGCCGCTTTGGTCAAGGCCGCCAACGAGGGCGAGAAGACCGAGACCGTCGTCAAGAAGTCCAAGAAGCAGCTCGCCAAAGAGGCCGAGGCCGCTAAGGCTGCCGCTGAGGCCGCTGAGGGCGCCGAGGAGTAAATCGTGCCTGAGGTTGACGCTGCACAGCTCGAGGGTGAGGCAATGCTCTCAGATCGCATCGCCGATCTCGTCGAATATCTCGTTGTTCAGATCGTCGACGACCCGGATTCCGTGAGCCTTGAGGTCATCGATGGTGACGACGCCTCTACGATTGAGGTTTCTGTCGCCGAGGGTGACGTCGCTAAGGTCATCGGTCGTCGTGGCCGTACCATCAAGGCCATTCGCACGCTCGCCCGTGCACTGGCCGCTCGCCTCGACACTGCTGTCGAGGTAGAGGTTCTGGGCTAGGACCTTGAGGTCCCAGTACAAAAACATCGCCCGTGTGGTCAAGCCGCACGGAAGGAAGGGGGAGGTCCTCGCGCAGCCGCTGCGGGGGCTTCCTTCTGTATTAGAGCCGGGTATGCGCGTCGCCCTGACGCCGCCGGCGCTCAAGCGCGACCGCTTTTGCACGGTCGTGTCCGTCACCGATACGGGCGATGGCGATCTGGTCTCGTTTGAGGGCATTGACGACTTGACGGCCGCCGAGGGCATCACGGGATGCTATGTGTTGGCAAATCGTGACGATTTTGAGCTCGATTCACTCGACGCCGCCTATACCGACCTGATGGGTCGCGAGGTGGTCGACGAGCGCTTCGGTTCACTCGGCACGATCGTCGAGATCATGTCGACGCCCGCTAACGATGTTTGGGTTGTTGAGGGTGATCGGTACGGCGAGGTACTGATTCCCGTGATCGAGCAGGTTGTGCTCGATCTTCCCGACACAGGAACAATTTCCGTCCACGTTATGGACGGCCTGATCGATATGGACAAGTAGGGAGGACAACATGCTGATTGAGACCCTTTCGGTCTTTCCCGAGATGTTTGAGCCCGTCATGTCCACATCGATTTTGGGCCGCGCCCGCAAGGCCGGCCTTTTTGATTTTAAGGCGTATAACCTGCGCGACTGGACGCACGACCGCCATCGTACCGTCGATGACGAGCCGTACGGCGGCGGGCAGGGCATGCTCATGAAGGTCGAGCCTATTGCCGAGGCCATCGAGGCTATTAGCTCCGAGGGTCCTAAGCCCACCGTGGTGTTTTTTACCCCCTGTGGCGAGCCCTTTACACAGCATGTGGCCGAGCGCCTGCTCAAAAGCGAGCGCTTGCTGTTTGTGTGCAGCCGTTACGAGGGTGTCGACGAGCGTGCCTATGCGTATGCCGACGAGCGCCTGTCGATCGGCGATTACGTGCTCACAGGCGGCGAGCTTCCCGCTATGGTCGTTGCCGATGCCGTCGTACGCCTGATTCCCGGCGCCCTTGGTGACGAGATGAGCAACGTGGACGAGTCGTTCTCGACCGCCGAGGACGGAGGCCTGCTCGAGTATGCGCAGTACACTCGCCCTGCTGAATTCAACGGCGAGGGCGTGCCGCCGGTGCTCGTGAGCGGTGACCATGCCAAGGTTGACGCCTGGCGCCGTAAGAATGCCATCGAGCGCACCTGCCGCTGGCGTCCCGACCTGATCGAGACGGCACGGCTTACGCCCCAGGAGCGCGCATACGCGCAGGAGATTCTGGACGCTTCGTATTCGCAGAGCGAGGAGTGAGAATGGTTCCATCGCAGCATTCCGCGTTGAGGGGCGCTTTTGAGTGGGTCGCGGTCATCGCGATCGCGCTCGTGGCCACCTTCCTGATCCGCACCTTTGTGGTCGAGCCCTTTGTGGTACCCACCGGCTCCATGGAGGACACGATCGAGATTGGCGACCAGATCCTGGCACAAAAGGTGAGCCTCGAGCTCGGTCAGCCCGTCAAACAGGGTGATATCGTGGTGTTCCACAACCCCGATGCCACTTCCGAGCATGATGTTCTTGTCAAGCGCGTTATTGCCACGGCCGGCCAGACGGTCGACCTGCAGGACGGCAAGGTGGTCGTTGACGGCCAAGCGCTCGACGAGGACTATACGACGGGCATGAGCTGGCCGCTTTCGGTCCAAGCGCCTGGCGCCCAGGTGAGTTATCCCTACACCGTCCCCGACGGGTGCGTGTGGGTGATGGGCGACAACCGCGAAAACTCTGCCGACTCGCGCTACTTTGGTCCCGTCGATCGCTCTGATTTGATCGCTGTGGCGCTTGTGCGCTACTGGCCGCTAAACCGCATCGGCGCTATCGACTAAAAACCGCTATAGTACAGTACCTAACCGTATAATCGTTTCGACGAGGGGATATTAGAGGCATGAACGCTTCATCGCTTTCCTTCCAAGACATCATCCTGCGCCTCCAGCAGTACTGGGGCGAGCAGGGCTGCGTCATTATGCAGCCCTATGACTCCGAGGTCGGTGCCGGTACCTTCCATACCGCGACCACGCTGCGCTCGCTCGGTCCCGCCGAATGGCGCACCTGCTATGCGCAGCCCTGCCGCCGTCCCGCCGACGGCCGCTACGGCGAGAACCCTAACCGCATGCAGCACTACTATCAGTTCCAGGTGCTCATTAAGCCCTCTCCGGTTAATGCTCAGGAGCTTTACCTGGGGTCTCTTGCTGCCATTGGCCTGGACCCCAACGACCATGACGTCCGTTTTGTCGAGGACGACTGGGAGAGCCCGACGCTGGGCGCCTGGGGCCTTGGCTGGGAGGTCTGGCTCAACGGCATGGAGGTCACGCAGTTCACGTACTTCCAGCAGGTGGGCGGTATCGAGGTCGACCCCGTGCCCGTCGAGATAACCTATGGCCTGGAGCGTATCGCCATGTACGCTCAGGGCGTCAACTCGGTCTACGATCTGGTGTGGAGCTATCTGCCCGACGGCACGCCCATGACCTACGGCGACGTGTTCCTCGAGAACGAGCGCGAGTTC